>NZ_JBNNUK010000001.1:0-361260 GCF_050279675.1 Viridibacillus sp. NPDC093762
CCGTAAGGGTAATTGTTTGGACAACGCAGTCATCGAAAACTTCTTTGGCTTATTAAAATCTGAACTCTTGTACCTACAAGAATTTGAATCCATGATGCATTTTGAACAGGAGCTCGCCGATTATATTCACTATTACAATCACAAACGAATGAAGGAAAAATTAAAAGACCTAAGCCCGGTGGAATACCGAACTCAGGTCTTAGAAGCTGCTTAAATAAATATGTCTAACTTTCTTGGGTCAGTTCAATATTAGGGTCCTGCTTTTTGTTTACCTTTATCGTAAAATCTGAAAGCAAAAATAGGGAGATTAAAAAAGCAATTCCCGTAGCATTAAACTGTTGCTTATTCTCAAGTAAGAGTATGGTTTAGAGTTGAATGACTTGAAAGGGAGTTACGATATTGAAGGGATATTTACCAAGTTTCAAAGTGATTTTCATCTCCATAGGAGCGATATGGTAGATTCAATTCCAGAAGTCATAAGAATTTCACCGTGTGGCCAGACAAGATTGAAAAGCAGAGAAATGAAAAAGGAATCTCCTACACTTAGAAGATTCCTTTTTTGAATATTAAACTAATAGAGCAAATAACGTACTATCATTGTTCACTTCTTTAAATGAGAAACCGTTAAGTTTCATACGACCAAGCAAACCAGCATAATCTTCAGGACGTTTTAACTCGATACCTACAAGTGCTGGACCACTCTCTTTATTGTTTTTCTTCGTATATTCAAATGTTGTAATGTCATCATCTGGACCAAGTACTTCACCAAGGAACTGACGAAGTGCACCTGCACGTTGTGGGAAATTGACGATGAAATAGTATAACAAACCTTCATGAATTAAAGATTTTTCTTTAATTTCTTGCATTCGACCGATATCATTGTTACCACCGCTAATAATACAGACTACGGATTTCCCTTTAATCTGGTTCTGATAAGCATCCAGTGCCGCAACCGGTAAAGCGCCCGCTGGTTCAGCAATAATTGCATGCTTATTGTATAAGCTTAAAATGGTCGTGCATACTTTACCTTCAGGAACGGCAATAATATCATCAACATACTTTTTACAAAGTGCATATGTAGTGTCTCCAACACGTTGTACAGCAGCACCATCAACAAATTTTTCGATATGATCTAAGGCAACAGGACCACCGTGAGCAAAAGCTGCTTTCATACTCGCAGCACCACCTGGCTCAACCCCGATAATTTTAGTCTGAGGGGAAAGGTTTTTAATATAGGCAGATACGCCGGCAATTAAGCCGCCCCCACCAATACTACCAAATACATAGTCAATCGGCTCTTCAATATCATTCATCACTTCTACGGCAACGGTGCCTTGTCCAGAGATTACATCTATATCATCGAATGGATGAATGAAAATATGTTCTTCAGCCTTTGAAAATGCCTGCGCACTTCTAGCAGAATCATCAAAAGTATCGCCTGATAAAATAACTTCTACAAATTCACGACCAAACATTTTCACCTGTTCAATTTTTTGAGAAGGAGTAGTTGTTGGCATGAAAATATGTCCACGGATGCCTAAATTTGCACAAGCATATGCAACGCCTTGCGCGTGGTTGCCTGCACTTGCACAAACAACACCTTTTTCACGTGCATCATTCTCGATACTTTTAATTTTATAATAGGCACCTCGTAGTTTAAAAGAACGTACATGTTGTAAATCTTCACGTTTTAAATAAACGGTACAACCATACTTTTCAGATAAATATTCATTTTTTTGTAATGGTGTGTGTGCAACAACATCTTTTAAAAATTGATAAGCAATTAGTACATTTTCCACCTGAACGGTTTTCACATCTGATACTGTCATAATTATTCGTCTAACCTCCGATTCCTTAAAATGCATTTATTCATTTTAACATATTATTCAATATGAATGGACTAAATATTAAGTTAATTCTAAATGTTTCGTGACTTAGTGTTTAAGCGGGCAAAAAAACGTTTCCAACTAGCTTTCAGTTATAATAGAAAGAACAGTATGAATGAACGGAAAGGATTACGAGTACAAATGAATTTCTTTGATAAAATGCAACAACATACGGGTGTTTCATTAAATAATATACAAAAACAGGCAGTTCGATATTCCGATGGTCCATTGCTATTGTTAGCATCACCCGGTTCTGGAAAAACAACAACTTTGAATATGAAAATTGGCTATCTATTACTAGTGAAGAAAATACCAGCACAAGCGATCTTAGCCATTACATTTAGTAAAGCATCCGCACAAGATATGGCACAGCGCTTCGACCAATTCTTTGGCAAACTTACACATGAAAAGGTTCATTTCTCTACTATTCATAGCTTTGCTTTTCAAGTAGTACGAGAATACTTTGCAAAGCAACGCATAAATTTTCAACTAGTGGAGGGAGGCAATGACGTCCCACTTCATAAAAAAATAATTCTTCGAAATATATTTACGGAGATAAAGGATACAAATCCAACTGAAGATGAAATGGATGAGCTCCTTACTTATATCAGCTATGTAAAGAATCGTATGCTTTCAAGTAAGCAGCTAAGTACCGTAAAATCCTCCATCTCAAGCATAGCCGATATGTATAAATCGTATGAACAATTCAAAACGAAAAACCCGCAACATCCACTCCTAGATTTTGACGATATGCTTACGTACTGCTTACGTATTTTACAAGAGGATGAACAAATTCGTACGAAATATCAGCGCCGTTTTGAATATATTTTAACGGATGAAAGTCAGGATAATTCCGTAATACAGCATGAAATAATTACGATTTTAGCAAAACCACAAAATAATCTTTGCGTTGTAGCTGATGATGACCAATCTATTTTCATGTGGCGTGGATCGGATGTCCAAAAGTTATTAGAATTCGAAAAGAATTATCCACAAGCAAAGATTTTAACAATGACTCAAAACTATCGCTCCACACCAGAAATCGTGAAAATAGCAAATGACTTCATCAAACGAAATCCAAAGCGCTTTACGAAGGAAATGTTCACGGAAAATCCATCTGGTGAATCAATTGAAATTCACAATATGCAGCGCTATGAGTTACAACTGAACTACGTCATTCAAGAAATTGAGAAAAGTAGTAATCCGCAAGAAACGGCCATCTTATACCGTAATAATTCTTCGGCCATCCGATTAGTGGATAAGTTAAATAAAGCAGGTTTGCCATTCTATATGAAAGACGTAGATTTGAAATTTTTCCGACATTGGATTGTAGAAGATATTATCAATTTCATGCGCCTTTCCTATAATGATTCACGTGTAGACATTCTTGAGAAAGTCCATACGAAGATGAATGCATACATTACGAAAAAACAAATGATATATTTAAAAAATAATAATGACAAAACTTCAGTTTTTGATCAGCTTCAAACTGTCCGACACGCAGACTATCAGGAGCAGGCATTGAATAAAACGAAGAAGTTAATTAAAAAGATAAATATATTAGATCCAGAAGAAGCGATTAAAATCATCCGTAAGAATCTAGGCTATGAAAAATCGATTCGTAACACGGCTGAGCACCTTGGCTTTAATGAGGAAGGATTATTAGGTGTTCTAAATCAACTAGAGCATATTGCGATTGGTCTACCAAATCTTGAAGCATTCGCAAAACGCTTAAAAGAATTAGAGGAAATTATGAAAACGTCTTGGTCAAACAAAGGGCGTGATGTAGTTACTTTATCTACATTGCATAGTGCAAAGGGGCTTGAGTATGACACCGTGTATATGATTGATCTAGTTAATGGCATTATTCCTTCAAAGGATGATTTAAAACAACAGGACGAGGATAATAGCGAACCAATAGAAGAAGCTGTTCGCCTCTTTTACGTAGGGATGACTCGTGCACGCAAGCATTTGGAGTTGCTTACTTACCATTTAAAAGATGATGAACATGTAGAGGAGTCTCAGTTCTTAAAACAAGTGCGCCGTTTAGTAAAGGGGAAGGAATTAGTGAAAAAGGAAGTTGGTTATCCAGAAAGTAAACCTGCTCGAGATATTCCCGTAAATGCCATTACTAAAAAAGAAGATTTGCAGTTGAATAGTTATGTTGAGCATCATGTGTTTGGTAAAGGTGAAATACGAGAGCTAAGTGGACAAGCAATTGGTGTTGAATTTGAATCTGTGGGTTATAAGAAATTTATGATTGATATATGTTTAAAACAAGGGTTTCTTTGTAATATAGAGGAGTAGTTATCTATTTGTAACTACAAAAAAAGGAAGATTTAATAAACTTATTTTTTAAACCGCAGTTGATATTAAAGATAAATTATCTATAAATAAAATGGTGTACGAATTCGGAAATAATTATTTAAAGGTTAATTAATATATAAAGTAGTAGTTAAATAAATAAAAAGCAGAACAGCCTTTTACATAGGACTGTCCTGCTTTTGTTATTAAAAAATTAAATGACCGATACCGGCGATAATTGGTAAAGAAATCAAAGTACGTAATAAGAAAATAATCATTAACTCGAAAAAGTTAAGAGGAATCTTCGTACCAAGGATTAAGCCACCAACCTCTGACATGTAGATTAACTGTGAAACAGAAACACCGGCTATGACAAAGCGTGTTAGGTCTGACTCAATACCAGAACCAAGAATAGTAGGTAGGAACATATCAGCAAAACCAACAACCATAGTTTGTGCAGCTTCAGCAGCTTCAGGTATTCCTAGAACTGTTAAAATGGGTTCGAATGGCTTCCCTAAGAAAGTGAATATACCAGTAAACTCGGCAAGCATTAATGCTACAGTACCAAATGCCATAACAATCGGTGCAACACCAAACCACATATCTAAAACGTTTTTAAAGCCATCCACGAAAAATTTACTGAAATTACGATTACGTTCAGCTGTATTTAATGCATTTTCTAAACCATGTGTAACCATATTATAACCTTCTGGCAATTTCTCACGCTCAAGATTAAGAGGTTGTCCATTAATATAAGTATTCTTTTTCTTAGAAAGGGGATAAATACGTGGCATGATTAATGCTAACACTAAGCCACATAGAACAACCGCACCGTAAAAAGGAATGAAATACTCACCTAAATGCACTGTATCAATTACAACGATACAAAATGTGATGGATACGATTGAAAACGAAGTCGCGATAATCGCAGATTCTTTTTGTGTATAGTTGCCTTCTTCATATTGACGACTAGTTAAGAGGACACCAATTGTACCATCACCTATCCAAGAAGCTAAAGCATCAATAGAAGAACGTCCAGGAATTTTGAATAATGGTCGCATAATTTTAACCATCATTGTACCGAAGAATTCAAGTAATCCGAATTCAGTTAAAAATGGAAGTAGTAAGCCTGCAAATAAGAAAATCGTGAATAGGAAAGTCACAAGACCACCGTCTGGATCCATCAACAGTCCACCTGTATTTTCATCACGGATTGCACTCGGTCCAAAATCTTGTACAACCATGAATGCAAAGACAAAACCAAGTACACGTGCGATTGTCCAAAACCAATTTACACGGAATATCTCATCAAACATTGTTGGTTTTTCAGGATTCTTTTGCGGAATAAAGTGATAAGCAACAGAACCTAATGCTGCGATGAAAAATACGATAACCGTGAACCAGGAAATGAATGATACTAAAGATCCCGCAAGTAAATTCGCCAAAATCGCAATAGGAACCTTCCAGCCATCAGCTGTCTTAAGTGGCGTCATAAATAAGAATACGCCAATCAGTGACGGGATTATAAATAGTAGCCAAGTAGATATAGGGAATTTTTTCATTTTATATTAAATACCTCGTTTTATAGTTGAATATTTATTCATCATAAAGAATTTACATTCAGATGTAAATAGTTTGGGTAATAGACGTACTTTTCAGACAATAACGAATATGAATCCTTCTATTTGCTTATTAAAAATAAAAAATCCCCTAGCAATCTTTTACTAAAAAGTTTGCTAGGGGAGAGGTTGTTTTTTTAAAATTGATCTTCAAAATCTTCATGCCAGCGATAGCTGAAGAAACGTTCATAAGTTAACCAGTTCTCAGCTTCTGGTTCACCTGCTTCTAGACGCTTTTCATTTTCTTCAAGCATCCAAGCAGTTTGAGAAATATGAGCGCGCATTGAGCCAAGTTTTTGCTCGCGTACGTCACGAATATTATTGACAATATCCGGTTCTCCAAGACCTTCGCCGGTGTTATTTGCAAATGCTACAGCATGTAACTTCGGACGTTGCTCAATAGGCATACGACGTACAGCACGCACAACAGCACGAGCAGTTGCTTCATGATCAGGGTGAACAGCGTAATTTGGATAGAATGTGATAATTAACGATGGATTCAATTCATCGATTAAACCAGTCATCATTTGTACCATTTTCTCATCATCTTCAAATTCTACTGTTTTATCTCGTAAGCCCATCATACGTAAATCTGTAACGCCCATTGCTTCGCATGAAGCGATTAATTCTTTTTTACGGACTAAAGGTAAAGTCTCACGTGTCGCGAATGGGGGATTTCCAAGATTACGTCCCATTTCGCCAAGTGTTAAGCATGCATATGTGACAGGGGTACCTTGATTGACATAAGTTGAGATGGTGCCAGAAACACCAAATGCTTCGTCATCAGGATGCGGGAATACGACAAGTACGTGTCGTTCAGGTTGTAGTGTCATCTGAATCACTCCTTAATTAATAAGTAAATGGTGTTTCGCTAATTTCAAGTGCTACTGCTAATTTGCCGTCATAGTCATGTCCAGCCATTAACAGACGATTCTGTTCATCTATTTCAAAGTGAGTAATGCCTTGAGCATAAACCCAGCCATGATCCATTTTCAAACCAACGCGGTGAGGAACATCTGCTGTAACTTTACCCAATTCATATTGAAGTTTAACGTTACGGATAAATGCACCAGCGTTGAATACTTTTTCATTGAAATGAGAGGCATAAGCCCCATTGGTTGTCTCTAAATGTATATAAACATCTTTATTCGCAAAGGAATTAAGAAGTTGTTGAAGCTTTTCTATTTGTACTATTTCCATTTAAATTCTCCTTCCAACAGCTAGCAATCTAATCTCTAGTATAGAGAATAATTCCTGCGAATGCGATTCGAAAGCTCAAAAATTATATTTTCTTTATATGCTTTGTAAGAATTAAGCTGAAAGTTGTATCTATAGAAGCAGGGCAAGAAAAAATTGTTCCTTTATTTAAAAGTGAATGATTTATTATTACGTTCTTTTAAATAAGGACAACCTGTTTATATAAAAGAAATGCTTTTTTTGCATAAAGAACTGTTGTCCCATCATAAATTCCTAGACAGCGTTTAAATATGAAAAGATATACATAAAAACCTCCGCAATAATTGAAATTGCGAAGGTTCTATTATTCGATATTAAACTTCAGTAGTAGTGATTTTCTGAGTACCATAAACGCCTTTTGCACCATGCATAACAGGGCCTACGAATTGATTTAGTTTCCAGCCATGTTCAATTGCAGCAGCAACGAAAGCTTTTGATTCGAAAACAGCTTCTTTTACAGATAAACCGTTTGCTAGGTTAGCTGTAATAGCAGCTGCAAAAGTACATCCAGCACCGTGGTTATATGTAGTATCTACTTTATCAGCTTCAAGCAGGATGAATTTTTCACCATCTGAGAATAGGTCGATAGCTTTTTCATGTTGTAACGCTTTACCGCCTTTGATAATAACGTTTTTAGCGCCAAGTTCATGGATTTTTTGTGCTGCGACTTTCATTTCTTCAATTGTTTTTGGTGTACCTGTTCCAGCCAATTGTCCAGCTTCAAAAAGATTTGGTGTTGTAACAAGTGCTTGTGGTAGAAGGTATTTAATCATAGCTTCAACGTTTCCTGGATTTAATACCTCATCTTCACCTTTACATACCATTACAGGATCGATAACAACATTTGTTGTGCCAGAGTTTGCAATTGCTTCACCAGCTACTTGAATAGCTTCTTCAGTTGAAATCATCCCTGTTTTTACTGCATCCACGCCAGTAGAAAGAGTTGTTTTTAACTGAGCTTTAAGAACATCGATTGGTAATGTATATACACCATGAGACCAATTATTGTCTGGATCCATTGTAGCAACAACAGTCACTGCACACATACCGTATGTGCCATGCTCTTGGAAAGTTTTTAAATCAGCTTGTAAACCTGCACCACCAGAAGCATCTGTTCCGGCGATTGTTAGTGTTTTTTTTAGTGACATTGAAATAGACTCCTTTTATGAAAAACTTATTTTATTAAACTTTCCGAATATAAAAAATGTAATTGAATAGTCCTATTATAACGAAATAACTGGCTAGAATGAAATGGTCAAAAACTAACTTTTTGATAAGGTCAGTTTGGATTTCTATTTAGGTAACTGATCTGCATTTATAATTCTTCGGATAATAATAATCCCACCTAAACAAAGTAAACCTACTATGGTAGCTGCTATGTAATGTCCCTTTTGTATAAATCCAATTAATAAAAATAGAAAAAGGAAAATAATTAAAGCGAAAAAAATATAAAAACAACCCAAGCCAAACGATTTTGCATGCTCTGGCACGTGTTGACCACTGTCAGCTACATTTGCAATTCTTTTCACTTTTTCTCGCCATTGTAAATCAGCCATTCCACCAACTCCCTTCCATTATATTACTCTAAAATGATTTTAAATAATATTGCCGTTAATCACCAGATTCAATCGACTGTATTAATAGAGCAGAAACTTTTATAATAGGAGTGAACATAGTAGAATAATGTCGAATTGAATATCAGGAATAGTAAATTCCTTTTAAGATTAATAGAAGAGAGGGATTAAGGTGACTTCAAATAAGAAAATACGAGAGCTTGAGAAGATGTTAAAAGAATTAAAGTCAGAAGAACAATCTGCCACAATTCTCGATTCTCCAGATTCTCTTTACTATAGGAAAGATAGAAAAAAGGGCTTTATACGGAAATTTTTAATACCTAAGTTCTTTATGCAATGGTATGTGTGGGCAGCTATTATTGTCTTAGCGCTATTAATAATCATTCCGATTGCAACTATGAACATTATTAAAGGTAGTACATTCACAGAAAATAAAGGTTCAATCATGGAACGTATTCAAAATTTAAATGAACTAACAACAGCTGAGGCATATACAAAGATCATGATTGAGCGCTCTGATAATAAACTTTTTGGTAAAGAGATTGGTGTAAATTTACCTGGAACTAAAAGAGAGTTATTAGTTGTTATACCTGGTGGCGTTAAAGCAGGTGTAGACTTTTCAAAGATTACCGAAAAAGATATTGAATTAAATGAAGAGAAGAAAACAGCTACAATTACATTGCCAAGTGCAAAAATACTAGGGGAGCCTCAAATAGACTTTGATCATGTTCAAGTCTTTTCAAGTGAAGGTCTGTTCCGAGAAAAAGCAGATATTAGCGAAGCATACGAACTTGCTAATGAAGCAAAAAAACTAATGATTGAAGAAGCAACCACTCAAGGGGTTATTGATACAGCAAAAAGTAACGCGCAAAGTTCCGTCGCTGATATGTTTGCGCTTGTCGGATATGATGTGACAGTCGAATTTAAGGAGTAGAAAAGATGACAAAGCAAATTTTAGACAACGATTGGCAGCAAGTACTCAGTACAGAATTTGATCAGCCTTATTTTTTGCAGCTTCAGGATTTTTTGGAAAAGGAATATGCCACACAAACAATCTATCCTTCCAAATCTGAGGTATGGAACGCTTTTCGAAATACATCATACGATAACGTGAAGGTTGTCATTTTAGGTCAAGATCCATATCATGGAGCAGGTCAAGCACATGGCTTGAGCTTTTCTGTTAAACAAGGTGTAAAGCATCCACCAAGTTTGCAAAATATGCTGAAGGAACTGGAGTCGGATTTAGGCTTTCCGATTCCATCAGACGGTACATTAACAAAATGGGCAGAGCAAGGTGTGCTCATGTTAAACACCGTCTTAACGGTGCGTGAAGGACAAGCTCATTCGCATAAAAAGCAAGGCTGGGAGCAATTTACAGACACAGTTATTCAAAAGCTATCAGAACGTGAACAACCTATTATATTCGTCCTTTGGGGTAAACCAGCGCAACAAAAAAAACGACTGATTGATACAAGTCGTCATGCGATTATCGAAGCCCCTCATCCAAGTCCGCTTAGTTCATACCGGGGCTTTTTCGGTAGTAAACCATACTCTAAAATTAATGCACAGCTCCGAGAGTGGGGAGTATCACCAATAGATTTTGATATAACGAAATAACCATTCGGAAAACCGTTCTTTTTGTGGAGAATGGTTTTTATTTTGAGTAAGGATTTAAGCAACAGGTGAATGAGGTGTACTCGAGTTGGTTTTAATATGGAAGAATCGGATTTTTAGGACGTGAATATTCTGCTAAATAACAAAGGGGCTAGTTAGCGCAACAAAGGGGCTAGTTAGCGCAACAAAGGAGCTAGTTAGCGCAACAAAGCCCCAAGTTAGCACAACAAAGCCCCAACTTACCGCAACAATCACCCCCAGCAACTACTTTCCTTCTCTAAACGGACGTCTTTAGCATTAAAGTCAATAACCCGTCACTTTATGGTTTGATATAATCATGGTAAAGTGAAGTATGAAGAGGGGGAGCGTCATGCAAGAGAGTTGTTTTAAATGTAGGCATTTCTATGTGACTTGGGATCAAAGGAGTCCTAGAGGGTGTCGAGCATACCAATTCAAAAGTAAGGAGCTACCTTCTGTAATCGTAAAAAGGTCCTCGGGTCTTGAGTGTTTGAAATTTGAGCTGAAGCAGGGAGGAAACGTCTAATGATTTCGCATGAATTAATTGTTACTGAAATTGACAAACATTTATTGCAGGCAAAGCATGCTCAAAATGAGCAGGAAATTCGTGAAGCACTTTCTGCGGTTCGAGCGTTATGCGATGTTGTGCTAGCTAAATCTTCAGAAACTATAGCAAGACCACTTGAAATGCAAAATAGCCAAGTAGTTCAAGCACAAAATATACAATCATCACAACAGATGATGCAGACGCAGATACCAGCTGCCATTACTACAAACAAGCTTCATGAAGAGGATGCAAATGGTGACTCGATTTTTGATTTTTAGAAAAGGAAGTGTCAAAAGAGGATGAGATTTTTTATTATTTCAGGAGCTGTGAACGCATTCATCGCAGTGGCACTGGGTGCTTTTGGAGCACATGCACTTGAAGGGAAATTATCCGAGCATTATGCAGCAGTATGGGATACAGCTGTACACTATCAAATGTTCCATGCATTAGGGTTAATCGCAATCGGTATATTAATGAGTTCTTCATTAATTGGGCCAGTTACTCAGCTTTCACGTGCTGGATATTTAATGCTAGCAGGAATCGTATTTTTTGCAGGTAGCTTATATGTTCTATGCTTAACAGGTGTAGGCGTTTTAGGGGCTATTACACCAATTGGTGGAGTTCTATTCCTAGCTGCTTGGGTAATGGTTATTCTAGCTACTCTTAAACATGTTTAATTTTAACAGAAATCCTACTTGCTAATTTATCAGGTAGGATTTTTTAGTAAAGGTCGGTACTTTATTAAAAATACGTCTTATTTTTTTAATAAAATATAGAAGATGAGGTGATGAAATGGTAGTAAATCAAAGAGGTATAAAAAGCTATATTTGGATGGCGTTACTTTTACTTGTTCTTGCAACGAACTTTGCATTATATCGGACGCCATTGTCGGAAGTTTTTTTATCAGAGGAAACAAAAGGAGTTATTCTAGGGAGTCTTTTTGATTTAGCAATTGTCACACCGTTATTAATCATCGCAATTGATCGAAAAAATAAATTTACTATTAAACGTTTCATAATGTTAATGGCAGGCGGATTAATTTGCGCAAAGCTATTAATACCAGCCCAGCATCTTGCGCCATTTGTCGGGTTCTCTTATGTAGGTTTTGCTATAGAAGGCTCTATAATTTTACTTGAGCTCAGTTTGATTGGATTACTATTTTTCCTCATGCCTGCAGTCATTCGAGAAGTACGAACCTATGATGAAAGTTTATTATTTGCCTTTCCAAAAGCTGTACAAAAACAGGTATCTAAGCAACGAATTGTACAAATGATTATCTCAGATTTACTTATGTTTTATTATGCTTTTGCTTCATGGAAAAGACCTATTCTAGTAGCACCTAACACCTTCACTTTACACAAAAAATCTAGCCTACTAGCCTTTCAAATTATGCTAATACATGCGATAGTAATTGAAACATTAGGCATCCATTGGTGGCTTCACGAAAAATCAATGATTCTCTCCATTATTTTACTCATATTGAATGTATATAGCGTTGTTTTCTTTCTTGGGGATATACAAGCAGTACGTTTGAATCCAGTACGTCTTAAAAAGCAGAAATTATATTTATCATTAGGTCTTGTAAAACAGATGGAACTTTCATTAGACGACATTAAGTCGATCACAACTGATCAAGAAGAACTCGAGAAGAAGCTTAATTCTAAAACAACGATTGAATTTGTTGCAAGAGACTTTGAAGAAGTGCACCCACATATGATTTTAGAATTAAAAAAACCATGTACAGCATCTTTGTTAATGGGCTTTAAAAAGCAATATTCACGTGTCGCTATTCGTCTTGATGATCCAATAGCCTTCAAACAAGCATTACAACAGCATTTAATTAATGAATAAAAAGACAAAAACCCTTCCGATTATATGGAAGGGTTTTGCTATTTACTGAGATTGATTAAAATAAGCTAATTCCTCATCAAATTCTGCATAATCAAAGTAAATCATAGGGAAGAGATATCGGTGATTCGTTCTGAGATCACGTAAAATGACATGATCGCGTCCAGCCGCCTCCACGACACCGCGTACATTAATCGTATTTTTTCCAGCTTCTATTGCATGCTCAAACGAAAAGTGAAAATTCCCCGGCTTCCCACGGTTTAGTCGTAAAATATTTTCAATATAAGATTCCTCACGCACTGGTAAACCCGGTGGTCTACCACCACTTGGAATTGTCACTTGGGGAGGAATCTGTTGATAGTTAGGTGTCCAATAATACTGGACCATTCATTCATCCTTTCTAACTGTTAAATTTGCGGACAATCACTTTCACTAGGAGAGAAGAAGCAATGCGACTTAAAACGTCCAGAATTCCATTGACCATACCATTGATCAGGACAGCCACTTTCAGGTCTGGAAAACCAAAGCGGGCGAGTCGCAAGGTGAAACCTTTCACCGTTAATTACTCTACGCGCCAAACGTTTATCTTGTTCACGTGCACGTTGATAAAAGTACCCCTTCTGCGTTGCTTCAAATCCACCTGGACTTTGAAAGACCATTTGCTCAATTGTTCGAATATCAGTAAAATCGAGACAGCTAGCAAGTACCCTGTTCACACTAACATTGCCAACCATCAGCATACCAAGCTCACCTTCGCCTTCTGCCTCAGCTCGCATCAATCTTGCTAGTAACTCTAGTTGTTTTTCCGTCGATTGTATGACAGGTATTGCAAGACCTCCTCATTAAAATATATGCAATATTATGAAAATAAGACCGCGTATTCATGTATAATGAAAAAAATATCTATTTAGGGAGATGTATTTCATGAATGAAAGTGCACTTGCGATTCAGACAAAATTACAATCGTTAGGTTTCGATAATCAAGTAGTAGAGTTACCTGATAGCGCACGTACAGCACAAGAAGCTGCAGATGCGATAGGATGTACAGTTGCACAAATTGCTAAATCAATCATTTTTCGTATGAAAAATACTAATACACCACTTTTAGTTGTTGCAAGTGGTATTAATCGTATAAATGAGAAGCATATTGCCGAAGTTGTAGAAGACAAGCTTGGTAAAGCTGATGCAGAATTTGTTCGTGAACATACAGGCTTTGTAATCGGAGGAGTAGCTCCCATCGGACATGTATCAGAAATTCAAACCTTAATTGATGAAGACCTTTTTCAATATGATACAATTTGGGCAGCAGCGGGTCATCCCAAGGCTGTGTTCCAGCTAACTGCTGATGAACTCTTACTGCTCACCGGCGGCAAAATTGTCGCAGTTAAATAATAAGAGGACAAAACTCACGAAACCTCAGAGAAAGAAGTGTCATATATGCATTTTGTTTTCGATTTGGATGGTACGATTTGTTTTAAAGGCCAGCCAGTCACAGAACCTATACTACAAAGCTTAGAGCAACTTACAACAAGTGGACATGAGGTCGTTTTTGCATCTGCACGTCCGATACGCGATTTAATGCCTGTACTTCATAAAAGGTTTCACGGATATAAAATGATAGGTGGGAATGGATCACTTATTTGTCAAAATGGAAACATTAAACAAGTAGCGCGATTTAGCCCAACAATATTAGTTAAGTTAAAGGCATTATTAGAAAAGTATCAAGCAACGTATTTAATTGATGGCGACTGGGATTATGCCTATACGGGACCTGCAGATCACCCAATATTAAATAATCTTAATCCTCATAATTTAGCAGAAAAGAAACCGCTTGAAAAACTAAATTCGATTATTAAAATGCTTATTTTGACCTCTTGTAATATGGATGCACTTCATGAAGATTTGAAACAACTAGATGTTATCATTCACTTACATAGAGATGAAGGGATATTAGATATTAGTCCAACAGGTATTCATAAATGGAGTGCCTTGAAGCAACTTCATATTTCTTCAGGTAGCTATATTGCATTTGGGAATGATACTAATGATATCTCAATGTTCGAACATGCCCATCATGCTGTTATGATAGGTCATCATGAAATTCTTGCACCATATTCTGATGAAGCTATTACGAATGATGTGAATGTTGAACAGCAAATTATAGAAAAATTAGCAGAATTCAACGTTAGATATGCATAATATACGTTAAATTTTTTTTTGATAAAACAGAAAAAAACAGCAAACTATTAAAAGAAGGAGCTTGCTGTTTTTTATACTATTGTTGAAGACTGTTGGCCTTTCGACATTTTGTTCCAGTTATAATAACCGAAGATTAAGTTGAATAGGAATGCAATCCACATGAGCCATTGCTCAGCATATCGCATCTCCAAAATTTCGGTTTTAATAAAGTGTATATTTAAAGGTTACAAGTGAAAAGACACATTTGAACATAAAAAAGAAAGCTCAATAAAATAAAGAGCTTTCATTAAAAGATAGAAAATTAAACTGTTAGAAGTTTCACTAATTTTTCGTTGTCTAAAATATTACCAACGAAGAATGCGCCGAACTCTGCATAACGAGCACTTACCTCATCAAAACGCATCTCATAAATTAGTTTTTTGAATTGTAGTACGTCTTCAGCAAATAGAGTAACGCCCCATTCATGATCGTCAAAACCGACTGAACCCGAGATGATTTGTTTAACTTTACCTGCATAGCTACGGCCGATTAAACCGTGACTTCGCATTAATTCTTTACGCTCGTCCATTGGTAGCATATACCAGTTAGCGCCTTCTTGACGACGTTTATCCATTGGATAGAAACAAATATGATTCCAACGAGGTAACTCAGGATATAAACGAGAGCGTACATGTGGATTTTGGTACGGATCTTCGTCAGAGTCTTTTCCTGCAAGGTAGTTTGAAAGCTCAACAACTGAAACATAAGAGAAAGAAGGAATTGTGAAATCAGCAATTGCTAACTTGTTGAATTCGGTTTCAAGCTCTTGTAATTCTTCCATTGTTTCGCGTAATGTCATAAGTACGAAGTCTGCTTTTTGACCTACGATTGAGTAGAAAGCATGGCTTCCTGTTTTCGCAAGGTCAGCTTCGTTAATTTTTTCTAGATATTTAATGAACTCTTCAACCGCTGCTTGACGCTCTTCTTCAGAAACTAGTTTCCAAGAAGCCCAGTCAATTGAACGGAAATCATGTAATACGTACCAACCATCTAGTGTTTGTGCTGCTTCGATCATTGTTTATGGACACTCCTTTTAGTGAGAATCATTCTGCATTAGTTTAGCATAAAAAAGGAAAATAAGTATCGCTATTGCTTGAAAGTCATGAATTTGACATGAGAAAGTTGACCGATTCGTGTATGCTAGTGAAGAAAACATTATAGTCCAGGAGAATAAAAATGTTAACATACTTACAGCAAAAAACATGGCGTTTTTGGGATCAATCCGTGAGTGGTATTGGACACTCACCATTAGAATCATTTGCTGCTGATGATACATTGTGCCATTTAGTTGGCCAAGACATGTCATCAGCAACAGTCCGCACATGGGTGCATGATCGTTCAGTTGTACTTGGCATTCAGGACCATCGCCTGCCACATATTGTAGATGCTATGAATTTATTGGCGGAAAAAGGTTTCACGCCAATTGTTCGTAATTCAGGTGGGCTTGCAGTTGTGTTAGATTCAGGTGTTTTGAATATTTCCATTGTACTGTCTGAACAGCATTCAAAAATCGATATTAATACAGGCTATGAAGTGATGTTAGAACTCATCAAAGCATTATTTCCAAAAGCTGCAGAACATATTGAAGCATATGAAATCATTGGTTCATACTGCCCAGGTTCGTATGATTTAAGTATAGGTGGCAAGAAGTTTGCAGGCATCTCACAACGTAGATTACGTCAAGGTATCGCCGTCCAAATCTATCTATGCATAGAAGGCAGTGGAGCAGAGCGTGCCAGTTTAATAAGGGATTTTTATAAAATAGGTTTGCAGGGTGCGCAGACAAAATTTGAATATCCACAAGTACGTCCCGAAGTTATGGCTTCCTTATCTGAACTCTTAAATGAAAAATTGACAGTTCAAAAAACCGTTATAGATTTACAAAAATTATTAATGGATCTTAGTGATGAACTACAAATTGGTTCATTACAGCAAGAAGAAATGGAACTATATAGTTTCTATTTGAATCGCGTGTTTGAACGAAATAAAAAGATGTTAAGTGAGTAACCAAGAAAAAACAAACCCGACTCGCAAGCGGGTCGGGTTTTGGTATGGGATTAAAAAAGATGGAGTTAAGTAGTAAAAGAGTAGCGACAAAGTCTCTCACAGAAATACTACCATCTTATTAACCCTATTAATTCGTAGGTGTTTCTTTAACAACTAAATTCCCGTTACGTTCCATAGTGAAAACGGGAGCGATATGCTCTTCCTCTTCATCTAGTGTTATCATACGGCGAGCGCGATTCATAATCTGAGCAAATTGCTCGTAATCTTTGCGCATGTGGCGATTCTCCTTCTCTAGCTTGTTAAGTTCAGCTTCTAAACGAGATACTTTTTCATTAGCCACATTAGCCAAATGGCGCCATCTTGTAGTCTCAGAATCATTGCCACTACCCATATGTTGTAAGCGCATTAAATAAGCTATGACAACATCAAGTGATAGAGATGATAGAGGAATAGAACGTTGTTGCTCAGTAACACCATTACTCTCATTACTTCCACTAGTAGGTAATACGTAGATTCCTGTATTTCGGCGACGTACGGTTTGACCGAATACACGCATACGCTCCTTGCGTTCCTTTTTAGCTCCTGCTAATTCATTTTCATAGATTTTACGAACGACAGCATTCCAACGAAAGCCACATGCAGCTGCAGTTCTATTCAGGGCATCTCCCGCTTCTTCAAAGGCATTTAATTGTGTACTTCCTTCTTTAACATGTCGAATAACTGCTTCTGCTAATAATTCATCGTTTTCTTTTAACCAAGCATCTTGTCTGATTTTTACCATTTTATAACCTCCTATAATGTTGATAGTCTCAGCGTGGTCAATTTCTCTATTTTTTATTCACAAACTTGCAAAATATTATGCTAGATGTTGTTGTAAAGGCTTTTGTAACGAAAAGAAAAGAGAATGCTATGAGACAATGGCCTATTATAAGCTTGAAGGAACGGCCATAAATACGATACAATGACTGTTAGACTTCAGATTCAAATATAGAAAGGGTTGTAGACAGATGGCAAACGAATTCCGAGTTTGCGATGAATGTCAGGCCGTTAATTTAAAAACATTAATCCCGAAATTAAAAGAAATCGATGCTGATGCTTCAGTTGATATCGCATGTCAGTCATATTGTGGTCCTGGACGAAAGAAAACATTTGCATTCGTCAATAATCGTCCTTGTGCTGCATTAACAGAAGAGGAATTAATGGAAAAAGTACGCGCCAAATTAAAATCACAAAATCGTTTATAACAGACGATTAGAATGTTGATATGACAATCATTATAGTAATTCGAGCAACAAACTGTAGACTGCTTAGCATAGGAGTTAGTTCATAAACTTACTAAGTTCCTAGCTTGAAGTCAGACTTTAGCCGCCTTTCCGAAAGGTGGTTTTTTCATTTATACTTGTAATTAAAGTTGTATTTCGATAGGAATTCGAGAGTAATTTACTATAAGTAATTTTGTGTATAAGTAAGTATGCTTTGTTTTTATAATTCAAATAGTGGATAGTTAATAGGTTAGCTGGTCATCAATAGAGTTTGTGTCATTCTTTCAATTCGTTTTTTATAATTCGTTATATATTTTCAACAAATCAATACAAACAGCGGAAGTGGGGTGTCTTATGAGTTACGCGACAGCAAAGTTAGAAGAAGAAAAAGTATTTAAGGACCCAGTCCATCGCTATGTACATGTTAAAGATCAGGTGATTTGGGATTTAATTGGCACAAGGGAATTTCAAAGATTACGCCGTATTAAGCAACTCGGTACGACTTATTTAGTGTTCCATGGTGCAGAGCATAGTCGATTTAATCATTCACTTGGTGTTTATGAGATTGTCCGTCGAATGGTCGATGATGTGTTCAAGGGTAGACCAGAATGGGATGAAAGTGAGCGGCTTGTCGTACTTTGTGCTGCATTATTGCATGATTTGGGACATGGACCTTTTTCACATGCTTTTGAACATGTTTTTGACTTGGACCATGAGGAATTCACTCGCCATATTATTTTGGGAGATACAGAAGTCAATCAAGTACTCAGTCGCGTTGCGGCTAATTTCCCATTAAAAGTATCGAATGTCATTGCAAAAACGTATGAAAATAAACAAGTTGTCAGTATGATTTCAAGTCAAATCGACGCTGATCGTATGGATTACTTACAACGGGATGCTTATTATACTGGTGTCAGTTATGGTCACTTTGATATGGAACGCATATTGCGCGTAATGCGTCCACGAGAGGATCAAGTGGTCATCAAATCAAGTGGTATGCATGCAGTAGAAGATTATATTATGAGTCGTTATCAAATGTATTGGCAGGTTTATTTTCATCCTGTATCACGGAGTGCTGAAGTAATTTTGACGAAAATTTTACATCGTGCGAAAGCTTTAAGTGAAACAGGTTATTCATTCTTATATGAACCTACGCATTTTCAAGCATTTTTTGATGAAAATATTGAACTTGAAGATTATCTAGCTTTGGATGAAAGTATTTTGCTGACATATTTCCAACTTTGGATGCGTGAGACGGATCCTATTTTAAGCGATTTAAGCAGACGTTTTGTGAACAGAAAATTGTTTAATTATGTAGAAATTGACCCTGCCAAAGATTATCAAAAACTACGTGAACTTGAGAATTTATTCCGAAAAGCTGGTATTGACCCGCAATACTATTTAGTTTTAGATTCATCTTCAGATTTACCATATGATTTTTATCGTCCGGGTGAGGAAGAGGAGAGGTTACCGATTCATCTTTTAATGCCGAATGACGAAATCCGTGAATTATCGAGATCATCTGATATCGTCGATGCCATATCCGGAAAACGCCGAACGGATCATAAATTATATTTTCCAGAAGATATTTTACTAGAGAACGGTAAGAAGAAAATACTTAGAAAACAAATATTAGAAATATTAAAAGGTTAATAACCTCCCGGAAGGAGATTTAAAAGTGCTAGAAGAACACGCAAAAGTCGTACAATTTGTGTCATTAGCAGGTCAAGTCACTGGTCGTAAAAAATTACAAAAGATGGTCTATATAGCAAAGAAAATGCGATTTCCATTTCAAGAAAAATACCAATTTCATATATATGGTCCTTACTCCGAGGAGCTAACTTTACGAGTTGAAGAGCTTTGTAATATGGGCTTTCTAACGGAAGAAAAAGAGGATAAGGGGTCATATGTACAATACTGCTATGCAGTTACGGATGAAGGGACAAGTTTTTCTACTATGTTAGGTAAGCAACATGAAAAGCTACCAGAAGTAATTAATATGATGAATGATAGAAGTGCACGTTTTCTAGAGCTTGTTTCAACGCTGCTATATTTTGATGAACTTACAAAAGAAGAGCAAATTGAAAAGGTACATGTGGTAAAAGGGAAGTTGAACTTCACTGAAGAAGAGCTAACAGATGCCTTTGAATTTATAACACAACTTGCAACAGTATCACTTCAGTAAGAAAATCCCCAAAAGTGGGGTTTTTTTTTATACAAAAAAAGCCATCCCTAAAAAGCGACAGCCCTACTTACGATAATTATATTATTAAAGATCGCTCTTACGTACGCCACCAACAGCGAAGTGTGATTTTTGCATTTCTTCGATGATAATTGAGATGTTTTCTTTTGGTGCATCTACAGATTCGGAAATTGCAGCTGTTACCTTTTCAACCAAATCACGTTTTTGATCGTCTGTGCGACCTTCAATCATTTTTATTGTTACTATAGGCATAAAGAGTCCTCCTCATTTAAAATATAGTGTATATTCGTTATAATAACAGAACGGAGGGATTTTGCGAATGACTAATGAAGAAAAACCAAAACCAAAACAAAAATTAGGATTTACGATTATTAAAAATGATCCAACAGACGGACATAAAGGATTTGGCGTAGGTTCTTTAACTCTTGAGAACGTATCACCAGTCATCATTGATATTGAAGAAAAAAAAGCTACTGTAGAAGTAGGGGCTATGCATGCACGTAGTGATGTTGAAAGAGGTATTAAATTTACAACGAATCGAGAAGATTCAGCAGGCGGTAAACCATATTGGCTAGTATGGGTGACAATTGATCATAAGGAAGGCGGAGCTTACTTTGCTGGTGTAACGGCTTGTGAGATGGTTGTCAATAGGGAAAAACGTCGTGGTTATAAAATTTTAGCAGACCATGTCAATAAAATGGATAAATCGATGAAGCGTCATATCATTGTAGAACATATGGATGAAGAGTCAAAACAAGTGCTAGGCGAGTTTTTACGCGACTTTAACGAGAAAATGTGGTCTTTAAGTTCAGAACAATTACGTGAAGAATTAGCCTTCTAAAATTTTGGGAACAATTGAACAAAGTGTGACATTTATAAAGCAGTTTCAATACATAGTTGAAACTGACATTGAAAGGCAGTACACTTTAACTACAACTTAAGAAAGTAAGCTAGGACATCTGGTAACCGACTATATATGAGAGACATGCGGCATTTTGACAAACCCAAGCCGAATGCCCCATGTAGCTCATATTTTCGAGAACCAAAAAACTGCATCTTTCTAAGGATAACGGACTCCTTAGAAGCTGCAGCTTTTTTTATTTATTCAAATAGTGAAAAAGGAAATAGATGCCAAGATGTTTCGTCTTTTTTCGTTAAATCACTAACAATACTTGGATCTGTACATAACTTTTTTGGAATATCTTTCTTTTTCATATATACAAGTCGTTGTTTATCACAACTTGATGTTGCAAGACCACCTGTTTTTACATCGACAATTACGCCTTCAATATTATCGGGTGCCATAAATGGCTCACTAGGTAATCCTTCATGTGCCTTTTCCATAAAATCAATCCAAATTTGTTTTGTAGCTCGTGAATCTTCTGTACTTGTCATCTGTTTGCCTTTATCGTAGCCATTCCAAACACCAGCAGTTAAAGAAGGAGTAAAACCAATCATCATTTGATCGGTTAAAGTTGTACCGGATTTTGCTGCATAAGGTCTAGTTTGTTTGTTACGAATTGAAATCCCAGTTGCAGGTGCGTAATCATTAAAGACTGGATCGAACATACCAGTCATCAACTGTGTGATTAAAAACGCATCATCTGAATTAATCACTTGTTTCTTTTTCTGTTTCTTTTCTGCTTTATAAATAACTTTCCCATCTGCATCTGTAATTGAAATAATCGTTGTTGGTTTCTTTTGAACACCTTTTGCCGCTAATGTGTTATAAGCAGAAGTTAAATTCATTAAGCTTACTTCAGAAGTACCAAGAGCTACTGCCGGTGAATTTTGTAATTTACTTTGGATGTTAAATCGCTCCAGTACATTATTGAATGCTTTATAGCCGATTGTTTCAAACGTTTTCACTGCATAGATATTATCAGATATAGCAATTGCTTGTGCCAGAGACATTGGGTGATCCGCAAATTCGCCATTTACATTTTTGGGCTCGTACTTAGAGCGTCCATCATCATAAGTGAAAATGGTAGGGCTAGTATCCATAAACGTTAAAGGAGTATAACCTTTCTCTAGTGCAGCACTATACAAAAATGGCTTAATAGCAGATCCAGGTTGCCTTTTAGCTTGTGTCACCCTATTGAATGTACTTGTTAAATAATGCCGTCCTCCAACTAGAGAAGTAATATAACCTGTAGATGGATCCATACTGACGAAGCCAACTTCTAGTTCATCATTTGGTAACGATTTCTCAACGGCTTCCTCAGCAGCTTTTTGATGGAAAGTGTTCAATGTTGTTTTGATTACCCAACCACCTTCTTCAAAGCGACGGCCTTTCTCAGTCAGTATATCTTTTGCTTCCTGCCAAGCTGTATCTAAAAAGTATGGTGCTAGTGATTTCGAATTTTCCCATTCCTCATATTTAAAATCAAGAGTTTCATTCTTTGCTCTCTCTTTTTGTTCTTCAGAAATAACATTTTGGTTAGACATTAAACTTAATATTAATTGTTGACGACCTATTGATTTTTCTTTATTTACTGCAGGGGAATAAATGCCTGGTCCTTTTGGAATCCCAACTAGCAAAGCAGCTTCAGAAAGTGTTAAGTCTTTTGCTGATTTCCCGAAATAAAATCTACTTGCAGCTTCTATACCGTACATACCATGTCCAAAGTAAACAGTATTTAAATAGCCTTCCAAAATCTTATCCTTATCATAAAAGACTTCCAAACGGTATGCATAGAGTGCTTCATTAGCTTTTCTTAACCAAGATTTCTCATGAGATAAATATAAATTACGAGCATACTGCTGCGTAATTGTACTCGCTCCTTCAACTTTGCGCATTGCCTTAACATCTTTCAATAATGCGCCTGCAATACGGGTGTAATCAAAACCGTTATGCGAATAGAAATTTTTGTCCTCAGTTGCAATAAGTGCTTCTGCAACAAAAGGAGAAATTTCATCTAGGTTTACCCAGTAGCGACGTTCCATAGAAAATTTATCGCCAGCTCGATGCCCATCCGCATCTAAAAAAACGGTTGCCTTCGGAACAGCGAGAGAAGGCGCACCTGCAATTTGCGCGTATATTCTGAGTGACAGCAATACTGTTAAAAAAGCTGAAATACCTACGACACTCCACATAAGAGTGCGTTTCCAGCGTTTATTCACCCTTCTTTTTCGCCAATAGTCTGCTCGATTCATAAGAACAGCTCCGTTCCACCAATTTAGCGATAGTATGTGATGATTCTATGTAAAATAAACGGACGAAAAAAAATAAAAAGGATGAATTTGGTAAATTTTTGCGGTAACAAAAAACGCTAAGAAAAGGGTGAATTTTCGTAGCGCTTTATTAAAATAATATTAATTATTCAATTGATTAAAGTGAACGAGTTGGTTGGAACCTCTTGCTATAGCTTGCATGATGGCCTTATCTGCCGAAAATGCGAGATCCTTTGATGTATTACCGTTGTCAGGATATGAACAAATACCGATGGAAACCGTAATAGGAATTACATGACCAGTGGACACAACGAGTGGTGTTTTGGCAATTTGTGATTGAATTAATTTTGCATAATGTATGCCATAAGCAGGCGGAGAGTCTTTGCAAACAATATAAAATTCTTCACCACTAATTCTAGCAGCTTCCGCATCAATCGTTTTCACATAGTTTTTTAACTGTGTACCAATTTGTTGTAAGATTTCATCACCAACAGGATGACCATACGTTTTATTAACTTTTTTAAAAGAGTCAATATCAATTAATATCAATGAAAAAGGAACATTATTAGAGAGTAAATCATCTATTATTTGCTGGAAGCGTCGGTTATTCGGCAGACCAGTTAAATAATCTGTTTCTGCCATTTTTTCAGTTTCTCGCATACGATTAAACTGATTTCGAATTGATTTTAATACAAGTAAAGTTATGTAAAATGACAAGATATAAAAAAGTGCAGTTTGAATAACATTTTGTAAGCCATGTGTCCAAGTATCTGAAAGAATATAGAAAACAATGCAAACTTGGAAAACGATATAAGTGAAATAGAAATAGATATTGCGGAATGTAATTGGTTTTTTTATTGAAATTAATGTGATAACACCACCAATTACTAAAATATTTAGACCTGCAAAAATAGACGTTTCTGACAATCCAAACACATAAATTCGAAAAATCCCAATGATGAGCGAGGACAGAGCGATAGCAATTGGACCTCCGAGCAATCCACTGAGTAAGATACTAATAAAACGACCATCACTAATAATATCATTTTGGTAATGTACAGCCGTGCCCATCAAAAGTAAACCGGTAAGTCCAGCTACAAGACCGACAATCCAAGGTTGCAGCTCTATAAAACTATCTTGATAAGGTTCTAAAGACTCGTATAACCAAAATGAAAATATAACAAAAGTAAATAAAATCGAAAAATTAATGATTAATTCGAGCAACATATAGATTCTCTCCTACCATTTTATCCCTCCATTATAACATTCAATTTTACAAGAAAAATGAAAATAATTATGTATCCGCTATAAAACGACAAATGATAGTTCGAGCGAGTGATTTTAAAGAATCCACTGTTTGTCCTAAATTTACTTGCACCTTGAAAAAACAAGCGATTCTAACCTATAATAAGAAGGTTATATAAAGAATAGAACGGAGGCCCATAAGTATGACTAGTGAACTTAAAGCACCCGTAAAATTAAAGTTAAAAACGACAATTCGACAATCTGAAACAGAAGCTGAAACTTATGAGCTTTGGTCAGAAGGTACGATAGTTCGAAAAAGGGACCAAACGTACTTACAATATGAAGAAGTTCAAGAAGATAAACATATTCGTTCAACTTTAAAATTCGGTAATAATGAGGCGGTTATTCTTCGAAATGGTGATGTGAAAATGCGTATGCCATTTTTACTTAATCATGAACAAAACGGCCATTATGATAGTGAATTCGGTGCATTACCAATCGTGACGTATACGAAGGACATGCTATTCGAACCGCATGACAGTAAATCGAGCGGACGATTTTATTTAAACTATGATCTAATCGTTGGTGGACAATCAGTAGGCGATTATACTTTAGAAATTAATTACTCGGAGGGAAAATAATGAACGCAGTAGAACAAGTGCAACATGCGATTAAAGAAGCGCTTCTTGCAGCAGTATCAAAAGCAGGTCTTTTAGAAGATACATCAACATTGAATATACACTTAGAAACACCAAAGGATAAGACGAATGGCGACTATGCAACTAATATAGCTATGCAACTTACAAAATTAGCTAAAAAGCCTCCACGTGCAATCGCTGAAGCTATTATTGAAAACCTTGATACTACAGGTACTGCTATTGAGAAAATCGACATCGCGGGTCCTGGTTTTATGAATATTGTGCTACGCAAAGACTATTTAGCGGAAGTAATCACGACTGTTTTAGCGCAAGGCGCAGAATATGGACGTTCACAAGCTGGCGCTAATGAAAAAGTACAAGTTGAATTTGTATCAGCTAACCCAACTGGTGACCTTCATTTAGGACATGCCCGAGGAGCATCTGTAGGGGATTCATTATGTAACGTTTTAGACTTTGCAGGATATGATGTCTCACGTGAATACTACATCAATGATGCAGGTAATCAAATCAATAATTTAGCAGCATCTTTAGAAGCTCGCTACAAACAAGCGTTAGGCTTAGATGCTTCTATGCCTGAAGACGGTTATCATGGTCAAGATATTATCGATATCGCAGGTAAATTAGCTGCTGAGTTTGGTGATTCGATTCTAAGTAAATCAGATGAAGAGCGCTTTGAATTTTTCCGTGAACATGGCTTGAAATTAGAGCTTGGTAAATTACAAAAAGACTTAGCAAACTTCCGTGTAGACTTTGACGTTTGGTATTCTGAGACATCACTTTATAAATCAGGTAAAGTTGAAACGGCTCTAGAAAAACTTCGTGAGAATGGTCATGTATTTGAAGAAGAAGGCGCTACTTGGTTCCGCTCGACAACATTTGGGGACGATAAAGATCGTGTACTTATAAAAAATGATGGCTCTTACACATATTTAACACCAGATATTTCATACCATGAAGATAAAATTCAACGTGGCTTCACTAAACTTATCAACATTTGGGGAGCTGACCACCATGGCTATATCCCACGTATGAAAGCAGCAATCGAAGCACTTGGTTACGATCGTGACACATTAGAAGTTGAAATCATTCAAATGGTGAACTTAATGAAAGACGGCGAAAAAGTGAAAATGAGTAAACGTACAGGTAACGCGGTTACTTTACGTGAACTTGTTGAAGAAGTTGGCTTAGACGCAGTACGTTACAACTTTGCAATGCGTGCAGGTGATTCACATATGGACTTTGACCTTGACCTAGCTGTTAAGCAATCAAATGAAAACCCTGTTTACTATGCACAATATGCACATGCGCGTATTTCTTCAATCTTGCGCCAAGCAAAAGAACAAGGCTTTGCAGCATCTGAAGAACATTTAAATCTTCTTAATGCAGAGAAAGAAATTGATGTCTTGAAAAAAGTAGGGGACTTCCCACAAGTTGTTGCGGATGCTGCGAAGAATCGCACACCACACCGTATTACTAACTACATTCAAGAACTAGCAGCAACTTTCCACAGCTTCTACAATGCTGAAAAAGTTTTAGATGCTGATAACAAAGATCGCTCAGCAGCACGTTTATCTCTAATTACAGCAGTTCGCACAACAATTGCCAACGCACTAAAACTTATTGGCGTATCAGCACCTGAGAAAATGTAATGACAGAAAAACCCTTTTAGCTACTGAGGTTGAATAAGCTTGTGAATCTAAGAGGTACTTATAAAAAGACTATTTCGCACTGAATAAGTGTGGAATAGTCTTTTGGTTTTTATAAAGAACAAATGAAAGAAAAAAATTTGCGCTAGTTAAAGATAAAATAGCTAGACTTCATCGATTCATGTCACAATGTGTTATTACTAATAGTTCCACCAAGCCTAGTAACAACTTGGACAAGTATTTAATTTTCTGTATAATTGTACAGGATGTAATAAAAAATTGTATATTGTGAAACATGTTGGTTCTTTACTTTGATTTAGTAAAGAGAAAAGGGAAGTCGGTGTAAATCCGATGCGGTCCCGCCACTGTATGTGTGAGCAAGTCGTAATTTGTCACTAAAGCATAGCGCTTTGGGAAGGCACGGCAAGCTGTGATCACGAGCCAGGAGACCTACCAACATGGAGACCACCAATTAGAACTACGCGGATAGAAATGGTGTCAGTAAAAGTGCATTTTAAGTACTGCTATGTATATATTCACTGTCATCGTATCTCTCGTCGTAAAACGAGAGTTTTTTTTATGAACAAGGAGGAAATGTAAATGAAGAAAATATGGCAATTTTGTTTAGTGCTTGTTTTAGCACTAGGCGTGTTAGTAGGCTGTGGCCAAACGGATGATACTAAGAAAAAGGAAAATAGCGAGCCAGCAACAGAGCAACAGGTAGCAGGATATCCATTAACAGAGACTGATGCACTTGGCAATGATGTGAAATTTACAGAAGCACCAAAGAGCATTGTTACTTTAGTGCCAAGTAATACAGAAATTCTTTTCGCTTTAGGATTAGAAAAAGAAATTACTGCTGTATCGGATAATGATGATTATCCTGAAGCGGCAACGAAAAAAGAAAAAATCGGAGGGATGGAATTTGACGCCGAGAAAATTATTAGCTTAAATCCAGAAGTTGTTTTTGCACACGAAACACTTTTAGGTACTTCTGAAGCAGGTCTCCAACAATTACGTGATGCTGGATTGAAAGTTTTTGTTGTCAAAAACGCTGAGAATTTTGATGAAACGTATACAACAATTGAACAAATAGGTCACATTACTGGTAAAGCGGATGAGGCTAAGAAGATTACGGATGATATGAAAGCAAAAGTAAAAGAAGTACAAGCTAAAGTAAAAGATGTAAAACAAAAATCTGCATTCGTCGAAACATCAGATGAACCTAATATTTACACTGCAGGTAAAGATACATTTATGCAAGAAATGTTTGATTTAGCTAATATTAAAAACGTCACAGCAGATCAAACAGGTTGGTTCCAAATTGACCCTGAAGAAATTGTGAAACGTAATCCAGATACAATTATCGTGAAATACAATGTGAAAAATATTGTCGAGAAGGTGAAAAATCGCCAAGGATTCGATAGTATCACAGCTGTTAAAAATGATGCAGTTGTTCAAGTTGATGCGAACTTAACAAGCCGTACAGGTCCTCGTCTTGCTGAAGGATTAGAGGTCATTGCAAAAGCAGTATATCCAGAGGCTTTTGAGTGAGGAAAACCATTTTAGGGTACACCATAGCCTTTGTGATTTTAATTGTTAGCATTTGGCTAGGTGTATCAATTGGTTCTGTAAAAGTTCCAATTAGTACGTTATGGAATACGGCAGCGGATCCAACAGCGACCAATATATTGTGGAAAATACGCATGCCGCGCGTTGTGCTTGCAGGGTTAGTAGGAGCCTCTTTGGCAATTGCGGGTGCTGCTTTCCAAGGGTTGCTGAAGAATCCTCTCGCCGATCCGTATACGTTAGGAGTGTCATCCGGTGCCTCGGTAGGTGCTGTGGTGACGCTCTTTTTCGGCATTTCGACCCCTATTTTTGGTATATACACATTACCAGCCTTCAGCATGCTAGGGGCCTTATTGGCGATGATGGGTGTAATGGCTTTTGCACGATTAGTTGATCGAACTATGAAAATGGAAACGCTGATTTTAACAGGGATTATCGTTAGTTCATTTTTAGGTGCATTAATTTCATTGTTAATTGCCTTAACAGGTGATGAGTTACGGCAAATCATTGGGTGGCTTATGGGAAGTGTTTCAATGCGTGGATGGCCATATGTCAAGATGGTGTGGCCTTTTGTACTCATTGGTTCATTTTTATTATGGTTAAACCGTCGTGAATTAAATGCGATGTTATTTGGAGAAGAACGTGCCAAGTATCTTGGTGTTGACGTGAAGAAAAGTAAAATTCTGATATTAATAGGCGGATCTATGTTAACAGGTGCTGCAGTTGCAGTGTCTGGAACAATTGGCTTTGTTGGACTCGTTGTACCTCATATGACACGACTTTTATTTGGAGCAGATCACCGTCACTTGTTACCTTTATCGTTTTTAAATGGAGCATCATTATTAATTGTTTGTGATTTGTTTGCTCGTACGATTATTCCGCCAACAGAGTTACCAATTGGTGTCATTACTGCACTTATTGGGGCGCCAGTATTTTCATATATCTTTTTCCGACAAAGAAGAACGAAAGGTGCTTAAGTATGCTTACTGTAGAAAATATTACTGGAGGTTATGACGCCACCAGGCCAATAGTACAAGACGTTTCGTTTAGAGTGAAAAAGGGCGAAATTCTTGGAGTATTAGGACCAAATGGTAGTGGCAAATCCACATTGTTAAAAGTGATTAGTGGTATCTTGCCTTCCTCAACTGGTCAAGTACTCATTGAAGAACAAAATATTAAAATTTTCTCACCGAAGGAATTTGCGCGCAAAATGGCTGTATTACCTCAACTTCATGCCCATGCCTTTTCACATACAGTACGTGAGACGGTAGCTTTAGGACGATATCCACATCAAAATAGTTGGTTTTCGACATGGTCAGAACAAGATGAAAATGCAGTGAAAAAAGCTATGAAGCAGACGGGTGTCGATAGCTATGAACATACAAACCTCGAATTTTTATCAGGTGGGGAGCAACAACGTACATTTGTAGCACAAGCACTTGCTCAGCAAGCTGATATCTTACTTTTAGATGAACCTACGAATCATTTAGATATTGCACATCAACGACAACTGCTAGATATGATTCGTCTAGAAGCAGTGCAAAATGGTTTAACAGTTATTACTGTTTTTCATGATATGAATTTAGCTTCACTCTATTGTGATCGGCTATTATTAATGGATAAGGGACATGTAAAAGCTATAGGGGAACCACATGAAGTGTTGAAAGAAAAGCAAATTTTAGAAGTATATGATACGCGTGTTTCAAGTTATCCGCACCCAGAGTTGCCGAAGCCACAAGTAACACTAATGCCAACAGCTATGGATGAACGTGAATCCTATATAGTGACAAAAGAACAATTCAAAATAAGAGATGAATTTGTTGAGCTTCGTACGGAATATCCTTTAAAAACCGTTTCCTCAGCTGTTCACAATGCTGGTTTTGGATGGTTCCAATCATTTGTTAATCGTGCAGTTGATTTGAGTTATATGTGTGCGGATGCACATGAAGAATTAAAAAGTTATCTTGAACAACATAATTTTATGCCATCTAATACGGTGGCTATGATGACTGCAGTTGCAGCCAAGCATGTTGTTATTCGTGAATTTTCAAACACAACAGGTAGTATTATTGTTGCAGTAACAGCTGGTGTTGGCAATGCGGTAGATGTTTCAAGGGCACATGAAAGAGTGAGTAAACCGTATATTGGAACGATTAATACTTGGGTCATTATTAATGGCAAACTAACAGAAGAATCCTTTATGCAAGCAATGATAACGGCAACTGAAGCGAAAGTGAAAGCAATGCACCAAGAAGAAATCATGGATCCAATTTCCAATACAATTGCAACAGGTACATCAACAGATAGTCTATTAATTGCTGCGACTCAAAATGGGACGTTTATGGAATATGCCGGGCCTATCACAGATATTGGAAAGTTGATTGGTCACGGAGTTTATGAAACAACAGTTACGGCACTACAAGATTACAAACGTGCCAAGGGAAGGTTATAAAATGTTATCACATATAATCGCTTGTACGATTGGAATAGCCTTAGATTGGATAATAGGTGACCCACCCAAAATGCCACATCCTGTACGTTGGGTTGGCACATTAATTGCTAAACTAACAGAGCTTTTAAATAAAGGTAAGCATCGCAAAGTAAAAGGGCTTTTACTTGTCCTAATTGTCGTTGTTTTAACAACTGCAAGTACATTTGCCGTCATTTACTTTGCATATTCTATCAATGTTATCCTAGGTATTTTTGTAGAATCTATATTAATAGCTATAGGTTTAGCAGGGAAAAGTCTAAAACAAGCAGCACTTGAAGTATATAATCCACTTGTATCAGGAGATTTGCAGCAAGCTCGAGTGAAGTTATCTTGGATTGTAGGACGTGATACAGATCATTTATCAGTACCTGAAGTAACGCGAGGTGTTGTAGAAACCGTGTCTGAAAATACGAGTGATGGTGTAACAGCTCCACTCTTTTGGGCGTTTTTATTTGGCGGTGCTGGCCTATGGATGTATAAGGCAGTTAATACGCTTGATTCAATGGTCGCTTACAAAAATGAACGATTCGCAGATTTTGGATACGTAGCTGCACATGTGGATGATGTACTAAATTATGTGCCAAGTAGAATGACAGGTTTATTGCTTATGATAGGTACAAAAAATGAAAGTGGAAAACCATTTGCATATCGCATGAAAGGATGGCTACGTGATGCAAAAAAACATCCAAGTCCAAACAGTGGTTGGCTCGAAGCAGCCACAGCATATCAATTAGGCATTCAGCTGGGTGGTGTGAATAGCTATAGGGGTATTATCTCGAATCGTGCAAAAATGGGTGAGGTCCATTTTGAACTAGGGCCTCAGCATATTATACATTCTATTAAGCAGATGCAAATTGTAACCATATTATTTTGGCTACTAATGGTCATTTTAGGAGGGATTTTCGTTGTCATTACCTAATCACGGGGCAAATCCATATCGTTTATATACACAACTGGGCATCCAACCACCAGGTGATATATTAGACTTTAGCGAAAATGTAAATCCAGCAGGTGCACCAGATTTTATCAAAAATGATTGGACCAATTATTTGCAATTATTGCCACGTTATCCGGATCCAGCAGGTGAGCCATTTCTATCTGCTGTCGCTAAATATCACGACATTTCTACAGAAAATATTGTATTAGGCAATGGTGCGGCGGAAATTTTCTCATTACTTGCGACATATTTCCGAGGAAATAATGCAATTATTTTACATCCGACTTTTTCTGAGTATGAAGCGACATTAAAAGAAAATGATGTAGAAATACAGCGTGTAGTTTGTCAAGATATCGTTAATTGGAAGTTACCATTAGACGAACTTCAACAAGCAATGCAAAATGCAGATGTCCTATATCTATGTACCCCTAATAATCCGACAGGTGTATTACCTTCGAAAGAAGAACTTCAACAGCTTATTGAATCTGCAAAAGAAACGAATTGTAGTATTGTTTTAGACGAAGCTTTTATAGATTTTGTTGATGAAAATGCATCATTTATACAATCAGTAAAAGAAAATCATCAGGTGATTATTGTACGTTCAATGACGAAAATGTACGCAATTGCAGGTATAAGGCTCGGTTATATGGTAGCCGCACCTGAGGTAGCAAGTGCAATACGGAAGCTCGTACCCCATTGGCATATTAATGGTATAGCAGCAGTAATTGGAGCACGCTGTTTAAGTAAGGAAGAAGATGCTTTCCGTCAGAAGGCTTGTGATTATGCTGTTCAAATGCGTACGAGGTTTCAAGCATTTTTACGACAAAATGATTGTCATGTTACGAACAGTGTCACTAATTATGTTAGCTTTCAATTGCCAGATACTGAACAGTCACAAAGTTTCTTTACCTATATGCTTGAGCAGGGCATAGTGCTTCGACATACAGAAAATTTCATTGGAATGGAAGGTAAATGGTTCAGAGTAGGTATGAAGGCAATCGAAGCAATGAATCGTTTAGAAGAGGAGATGATGCATTGGTTTCAAGCGAACTCGTCTTTATAACAGGTGGAGTGCGAAGTGGAAAAAGTGCATTTGCAGAAAAGTACCTTGTAAATTTAGCAGCGACATCGCTTAATAAGCGACTTGTTTATGTTGCAACAGGTGTACCGTTTGATCAAGAAATGAAACAAAGAATCATCCGACATCAAAACGATCGAGCAGGGCAACAGTGGACGACCATTGAGCAACCAACTGACTTTTCTAAGCTCCTCTCTAAAATAAAAGAAGGTGACGCGATATTATGGGATTGCGTGACTACTTGGCTAACGAATGAATTTTATGATGGTTATGAAACTGGTGTGAGCTGTTTTCAAAAAGAAAACTGTATTGAACGGAAGTTTATAGCGATGCAAAATACGATTTATGCATTACGGGAAAGAAATATACCGATTGTTGTCGTCTCCAACGAAGTGCTAGATGAGCCCCTTTCTACTAGTTATGAAGTGAAACTTTATCAACAATGGCTAGGTCGTATTCATCAATGGTTTGTAGCAGAAGCAACTACTGCAATCGAAATGGAATATGGACAGATGCATCAATGGAAATAATACAGATTTAGAAGGGGGTTATTCTTTTGCGTACGATTGTTCATAGTATTTTACTGGCTTTTCAATTTTTTACCGTCGTGCCAGTTCAAAAAGAATTACCACTTACAAAGCCGACGATAACGGGGATGTTCTCGTTCCTACCTTGGTTAGGTGCATGTATGGGCGTTGTCATGGCTACTTTTTTTTATAGTTTGCAAAATTGGGCGGATATAAGCCCGTTATTAACAGCCTTTTTACTTGTTGTTGGATTCATCGTTTGTACGGGTGGATTGCATTTAGATGGCTGGGTTGATATGGGAGATGCTTTTTTTTCATATCGTGATACTGAGAAGCGACTAGAGATTTTAGATGATCCCCGTATTGGCGCATTTGGGGCGATGTCTTTATTGTTCTTAGTACTAACGAAGATTTTCTTTTTAGCTGAATTAATTGAAAAAGGCGAACTGTCGATTATTTGGATTGTCGCGGTACCATTTTTAGCACGGCTGGGAATGTCCTTATATTTTATCCAGACAAAATGTTCAAAGGAAAAAGGGCTAGCCTACTTTTTTAAAGAAAAACTATATGTACCACAATTTCTTGTAATGACATGTATTTCAATGCTTACTGGCTTGATTCTTATAATTTGGTGGAGTGGGGATTTCATTTTACCTCTTATATTACTTGCGATTGTAGTTGTTGCATCAGGTCTGTATAAAATTTGGACTGTGCGTAATTTCCAAGGTAGCTCAGGTGATTTACTTGGTGCTTTTATTGAAGGAATGGAGGCCATTTTATGGATTACGCTATTACTATTGAGTTAATACGCCATGCTAAAACTAAAAGTAATGCTGAAAGGAAGTATCTTGGCTGGACTGATGAGTCGATTATTCCTAATCAAAGTTTGCCGATTATCGATGAGTTTGCAAACGTCGTTTTCGGAAGTGATTTAATACGTTGTAAGGAAACAGCTGCTTATTATTTTCCGAATGCTACTTACATGAATAATGAAGGATTTCGTGAAAGTCATTTTGGTGATTTTGAGTGCAAAACTTATGACCAGTTAAAAGATATACAAGCGTATCGTAATTGGATAGACAATCCATATGAAATAGCACCACCAAATGGCGAGACATTACAGCAAGTCATGTTTCGCGTTACAGAAGCCGTTAAATCGTTGCCAAAAGATATGGTGAATTACAAGATAGTCGCTCATGGAGGTTCAATCAAAGCGTTGTTAATGCAATTCGCACCAGAAGAAAAAACCTTTTGGGAGTGGCAAGTTCCTCATAACGAAAGATATCTATTACACTGGTCAACGAAAAAAAAGTTCGAGGAGGGACAACGATGCACGTTTTTATCGGTGGAGCCTATAATGGTAAAAGGGACTATGTAAGAAACTGGCTAGAAGAACAAGGGAAGAAAGATGTTGCTTGGCTAGCAAGTGAGTTACCAATGACTGTACCTGAAGCTTCAACCATTGTTGTCTCAGGTCTTGAAAAGATCGTAGCAAATCATTTGGATGTCGATGAGGATACATTAGCTGCTCAGCTACTACAGCAACTGCAAGCATTAGGAACAGAGAAGGAACTTATTGTTATTGTGACAGAAATGGGCAGAGGTGTTGTCCCAATTGATGCTAATACGCGTAAGCTCCGTGACATTTGTGGGAGATTTTATCAGAAATTATTTAAAATTAGCCCACAAATAACACGTATTTGGTATGGTATAGCTGAAACAATAAAATAAATCAGGAAAGAAGGACGAGAGATGAACCTATATACACGTACAGGTGATAAAGGGAAAACAAGTATTATTGGAGCGCGAGTTGATAAAGATAGTCAACGCGTTGAAACTTACGGCACAATTGATGAATTAAATTCATTTATCGGTAAAGCAATGACGGAATTAGATCCTGCTATTTTCAAAGATATATTAGAAGACTTAGAAGCAATGCAAAACGAATTATTCGATTGTGGTGGAGATCTTGCTAACGTCATGAAAGAACGTCATTACAAAATGACAGATGGACCGATAGAAATTATGGAAAAACGAATTGATGTACTAATGGATGAACCACCATTACTTGAAAGATTTATCTTACCTGGGGGCTCACCTGCAGCCGCTACTTTACACATTGCACGTACAATTACACGTAGAGCAGAGCGCCAAATGGTCACTTTACTAAAAGAATCCGAAGAGGGCGATGTACCATTAGTTGTACAGCGTTATTTAAACCGTTTATCAGATTATTTATTTGCAGCTGCACGCGTAGTAAACGCTCGCTTAAATGTGCCAGATACTGAATACGTTCGAAGTGCCAAAGTATTTAAAGATGGTGGACGTTCAAAAAAAGCAAAGGAATGAATTATTATTTATGAAACTTAAAACCTTAACTTTAACAGCTATGATTGCAGCTCTATGTGCAGTAGGTGCAATGATTAAAGTGCCGGGTGGGCTAGGTTCTATGGCACTTGATTCGGCTCCTGCTTTTCTAGGTGCAGTCTTTTTACCACCGGTAGCAGCAGGCGCAGCGGCGGCGATTGGCCATCTTATATCGGCTATGACAGGTGGTTCTTTCCTTGGCCCATTGCATATCTTTATTGCTATAGAAATGTTCATCATATTATGGGGCTTTGCTAAGCTTCATAATGCGGGAAGAAAATATTCGAAATGGATCTTTGCTATTATTGCAAACGGGATTTTAGCACCGTTACCATTTTATTGGCTGAATTCACCAGAGTTTTTCTTTTCGATGGTACCAGTACTATTAATAACAACGCTTTTAAACGTAGTAATTGCAGCGGCTGTAATGCCCATATTATCTCGTGCCTTTCAACGAAAAGAGGTACATTAGAAGATGAGAAATGCTATGCAATTATCGAACGGCTTTATTGTTACAACAGATAATTCCGGAGCAATTGGAGAAAAAGAGCAAGATGTCGTTCAAGTGCCAGATGATGTAACAAGTTATTATTCTGCTAGAGTAACATTACTAGAACAATGGGCGGCTGGTGCAGAACCTGAAGCAATAGTTATGCATAATTTCAGTAGTGAAGCGAGCTGGGGACGTTATGTGAAAGGTATTACGCAATTATTTGTTGAATTAAGTCTGCCAGTGCCACCGATCAAAGGCAGTTCTGAAACGAATATGCCTACTTTACAATCTGGTGTTGCCATCACGATGATAGGGGCTCCGATTCGACCTTTAACGGATGTCAAAAAGCTTCATTGGTTTACATATGGTAAACCGTTAGTAGGAAATGAATTACTGGAGCATCCAGAATATATTGCGAATTTATTATTAGTGAAAAAAGCGCTCGATTCAAATATTATAGGGCATATTTGGCCTGTCGGGTCAAAGGGGATCCACTCTGAAATTAGAAGCTTACTTGGCGACGTTCCTTTTTCATGCTCATTAGACTGTGAAAAAACGGCTGGTCCAGCGACGGTAATTTTACTAGGTATTTCTGAAGAACAAGTAACGTCGGCAGAACAACATTTTGGCCCATTATTAGAACCTATAGTTTTTTTATAAATTGAAGACTAACCAATTACTTAATCAGTGATTGGTTAGTCTTTTTTTGAGTATTTTTAATGAAATAGGTTGCAAGTTTATCTATAAAATTATTAGTTAATTTTATTATTCAATATTAAAGTTGAGGAAAATTCTGAATTCACATGTAATTCAATCGAAAATATGCTAGAATTTTTAATAAACTTTGAGAAACATGTATAAACAACAAGACAACGTGAATTTTATACGAAATCATTGAGAAACTTAAAATTATGAATTCTACAAATATTATTGACTGAATGCTCATTCATATTTTACAATGATTACAACATATGCATTTCATGGTAAATCACTTAGCGTGCGTTTTAGCGAAATGTAACAATCGTATATCGAGCATCATAGAGGGGGAAATGTTATGAATCCATTGTTAGTTGCAAACTGGATACTATTTTTAGTAGTAGTGGCTTATGGTTTATTTTTATTCGGTTACTTGTTAAAGACGCGTTATGAATTCGTCAAAATGGGGAAACAAGTAGAATTTGACAATGATGTTAAAGCACGTTTACACAAAATTTGGGTGTATGTATTTGGACAGAAGAAGTTATTAAAAGATAAAAAAAGTGGAATTATCCACGTTATGTTTTTCTATGGCTTCATACTGGTTCAACTAGGCGCAATTGATTTCATCTGGAAAGGATTAAAACCAGGATCTCATTTACCTTTAGGACCCGTATATCCGTATTTCACATTCATGCAGGAAATTGTGTCGTTAGTAATTTTAGTCGCTGTTGTTTGGGCGTTTTACCGTCGCTATATTGAGAAGCTTGTCCGCTTAAAGCGAGGCTTTAAATCAGGATTAGTATTAATCTTTATTGGTGGATTGATGGTTACAGTTCTAGCAGGTAATGGTATGGGTATGATTTGGCATGAACATGCTGCTACTTGGTCAGAGCCAATTGCATCATCTATTGCTACAGTATTTGGATTTTTGCCACCTACTGCTGCAACTGTTTTGTTTTTTGTTATGTGGTGGATTCATTTATTAATTCTGTTAACTTTCTTAGTGTATGTACCACAATCAAAACACGCGCATCTAATTGCTGGTCCAGTGAATGTTTACTTCAACCGTTTAGATCATGTTGGTAAGCTAACGCCTATTAACTTTGAAGAGATGGAAGAAGAAGGGGAAGATGGAGAAGAAGAAATTCCATCGTTTGGTGTTGGTAAAATTACGGATTTCACACAACTGCAACTAATTGATTTGTATGCTTGTGTAGAATGTGGCCGTTGTACGAATATGTGTCCAGCAAGTGGAACAGGAAAAATGTTGTCACCAATGGACTTAATTACAAAATTACGTGATCACTTAACATTTACAGGTGCCGTTGCAACACGTCAACAACCATGGGTACCATCATTCATGTTTAACAAAGCAAAAGGAAATCAATTAGCCCTTGCAGCTGGAGCAGAAGGTGCTGTTATAGATGACATCTATAGTCCGTCATTAATCGGGGATGTCATCACCGAAGAGGAGATATGGGCTTGTACAACTTGCCGTAACTGTGAAGATCAATGTCCAGTAATGAATGAGCACGTTGATAAAATTATTGACCTTCGTCGATATTTAACAATGACAGAAGGACGTGTGAACCCAGACGCACAACGCGCAATGACTAACATTGAAAGACAAGGAAATCCATGGGGGATTAACCGTAAAGAAAAAGAAAACTGGCGCGATGCTCGCCCGGATGTTCATATTCCAACGGTGAAAGAAGTATCAAAAGCTGGTGAAGAGTTCGAGTACCTATTCTGGGTTGGTTCAATGGGGTCATTCGATAATCGCTCACAAAAAATTGCATTATCTTTTGCGAAGTTGATGAACGAAGCTGGAGTGAAATTTGCGATTTTAGGTAACAAAGAGAAGAATTCAGGAGATACACCGCGTCGTCTAGGAAATGAATTCTTATTCCAAGAGTTAGCAACAGCTAATATTGGCGAATTTGAAAAAACAGGCGTAACAAAATTAGTAACGATTGATCCACATGCATATAATATTTTTAAAAATGAATATAGTGATTTTGGCTGGACTGGTGAAGTATATCACCATACAGAATTACTTTATGACTTAGTAAAACAAGGCCGTCTTAAACCGCAATTTGCAATTGAAGAAACTATAACGTTCCATGATTCATGTTACTTAGGCCGTTACAACGATGTTTATGATCCACCGCGTGAAATTTTAAAATCCATTCCAGGTGTGAAGTTAGTTGAGATGGAACGTAATCGTGAAACCGGTATGTGTTGTGGAGCTGGTGGAGGCTTAATGTGGATGGAAGAGCATGTTGGTAACCGAGTGAATGTAGCTAGAACTGAGCAAGCACTTGCAGTGAATCCAACGATGATTTCATCGGGTTGTCCGTATTGCTTAACGATGCTTTCGGATGGTACGAAAGCGAAAGAAGTGGAAGAACAGGTTGGCACATATGACATTGCTGAATTACTAGAGAAATCTGTATGTGGAGAATATAAACCACCTGTTGAAGAAGTTGTTGAAGAACCAATTACTCAGTAATTAATTGCATTGAAATTGGTAATTCTGTACAATATTACTAAATGGAATAAGAGAGTGCTAGACGCTCTCTTTTTTTCTAAAATTTTGTTGAGCGAGCGTTCAGTCGAGAGGATAAATGAATTCTCGTTTACTTTAAAAAGAATAATGTAAGCGTATGCATTATAAAGACAAGGGGTGTCTGATTTGGCGAAAACAGTGATTTTAGATGGTGCGCGAACAGCGTTTGGGAAATTTGGTGGAGCATTAAGTACTCTTACTGCCAGCGAACTAGGAGGAGTTGTTATACAAGCAGCTTTGCAAAGAGCAAACGTCCTACCACATCAAGTAGATGAAGTTATTATGGGGAGTGTATTACAAGCAGGGCAAGGGCAAATACCATCTCGCCAAGCTGCTTCAAAAGCGGGAATTCCTTGGTCAGTGAAAACAGAAACGGTGAATAAGGTTTGCGCTTCGGGGTTACGTAGTGTGACATTAGCAGATCAACTGATTCGTTTAGGGGACGAGGAAGTTATTGTAGCTGGTGGTATGGAATCAATGTCAAATGCGCCCTACTATTTACCAAAAGGTAGGTTTGGCTTACGCATGGGAGATGCAACTATGGTAGACGGTATGGTCTATGACGGTTTATCTTGTGCATTCGATCCACAACATGTACATATGGGTACATACGGAGATAGCACAGCAAAAGAATTTTCACTCTCTAGAGAAGTGCAAGACGAATGGGCGTATCGCAGTCACAAAAGGGCATTAGATGCGATAGATACTGGTAAATTTGCAGAAGAAATTGTGTCCGTGACGATTCCACAGCGCAAAGGAGATCCATTAGAAATAGATACGGATGAAGCACCAAGAAGAGATACGTCACTTCAATCTTTAGCAAAGCTTAGAGCAGCGTTTACGACTGAGGGAACGATTACAGCTGGAAATGCACCGGGTATTAATGATGGAGCTTGTGCAGTAGTTCTTATGAATGAAGAACGTGCTAAAGCAGAAAACCATACACCACTTGCATACATTTTAGGGCATGCAGAAGTTGGAGTAGAACCTCAGAACTTCCCACAAACACCAGGTTTAGTCATCAACAAAATTTTAGAAAAGACAGGGAAAGCATTGCAAGAAATCGATTTATTTGAAATTAACGAAGCATTTGCAGCTGTTGCGTTAGCAAGTAATCAAATTGCAGATCTAGATGCAGAGAAAGTTAATGTCAATGGTGGGGCAGTAGCATTAGGTCATCCAATTGGGGCATCAGGTGCACGAATTATTCTGACGTTAGCTTATGAATTAAAACGTCGTGGCGGAGGTATTGGTATTGCGGCTATTTGTTCTGGCGGAGGCCAAGGGGATGCCATCATGATTGAAGTACCAAAAACGGGGGGATTCGAGTAATGAGTATTCAAAAAATAATGGTTATTGGAGCTGGTCAAATGGGCTCTGGTATCGCACAAGTATGCGCACAAGCAGGATTTGACGTCAAACTAAATGATATGAAAGAAGAGTTTTTTGCAAGAGGTTTAGGAACGATTACAAAAAATCTTTCTCGTAATGTTGATAAAGGGCGTATGACGGAGAGTGAAAAAGAAGCCGTTCTAGGTCGTCTAACAAAATCTCTCGATATTAATGATGCAAATGATGTTGATTTAGTCATCGAAGCAGCTGTTGAAAATATGGAAATTAAACAATCTATTTTCAAACAGCTGGATACTATCGCACCAGCACATGCTATTTTAGCTTCTAATACTTCATCATTACCTATCACGGAGTTAGCAGCTGTGACTAATCGTCCAGAGCGAGTTATTGGTATGCATTTTATGAATCCTGTACCAGTGATGAAGCTGGTTGAAATTATTCGCGGCTTAGCTACTGAAGATGATGTCTATCAAACAATCGAAGACATGACTAAACAGCTTGAAAAAGTGCCAGTGGAAGTAAATGATTTTCCTGGGTTTGTTGCAAACCGCATATTAATGCCGATGATCAATGAAGCCATCTATACACTTTACGAAGGTGTAGCGACTAAGGAAGCCATCGACGACGTTATGAAACTTGGTATGAACCATCCGATGGGACCGTTAACATTAGCAGATTTTATCGGTTTAGATACTTGTCTCTATATTATGGAAACATTATATGAAGGCTTTGGCGATAGCAAGTACCGACCATGTCCACTGTTACGTAAATACGTGAAAGCAGGTTGGTTAGGTAAGAAATCGGGACGCGGTTTCTACATTTACGAATCTTAAAAGGGGTGTTCCACTATGGAATTGATGTTCACAGAAGAACAACTAATGATGCGCAAAATGGTACGAGATTTTGCGCAAACAGAAATTGCACCAAAAGTTGAAAGCATGGAAAATGGGGGATTTCCACGCGACATTCTAGCTAAAATGGGAGAGCTAGGACTAATGGGCATTACAACACCTGAACAGTACGGTGGAGCAAATATGGATTTTACATCCTATATCATAGCTATAAATGAGTTATCAAGAGTAAGCGCGACAATTGGCGTGATTTTATCAGTCCATACGTCGGTCGTGACAAATCTTATTCTTTATTTTGGTAATGAAGAACAAAAACAAAAGTATGTACCAAAGCTCGCATCGGGAGAATATTTAGGTGCTTTTTGTTTAACAGAACCATCGGCAGGATCTGACGCAGGTTCATTAAAATCTAAAGCAGTGAAGGACGGAAATAATTACGTTATCAATGGTTCAAAAGTTTTTATCACTAATGGTGGAGAGGCAGATGTATATATTGTTTTTGCTTCAACAGATCCATCGCTCGGTTCAAAAGGAATTTCCGCTTTTCTTGTCAAAAAAGAAACTGAAGGCCTAGTTATTGGTAAGGATGAACATAAAATGGGTTTACATGGCTCACGAACAGTTCAACTTAACTTCGATAATATGATTGTCCCTGCTGAAAATCTACTCGGTCAAGTGGGGGACGGTTTTAAAATAGCCATGGCGAACTTAGATGTTGGTCGAATAGGCATAGCTTCACAGGCTCTTGGTATTGCTGAAGCCGCTTTAGAAGAAGCGATTACTTACGCACAACAACGTCACCAATTCGGGAAGCCTATCTCCAGTAATCAAGGGGTTGGTTTTAAATTAGCGGATATGGCAACAGCAGTCGAAGCGTCTAGATTACTCGTTTACCGTGCAGCAGATTTACGTGCTAAAGGATTAGCCTGTGGCAAGGAAGCATCTATGGCAAAACTTTTCGCTTCTAAAACTGCTGTAGAAGTAACAACAGAGGCAATTCAGGTATTTGGAGGTTATGGCTATACGATGGACTATCCGGTTGAACGTTATTTCCGAGATGCCAAAGTAACGGAAATTTACGAGGGCACTAGCGAAATTCAACGACTTGTTATAAGCAAACACTTAAACAAATAGGGGTAAAAAAACTAAAACAAAGGTGGAAAAAGAGATGAACTTTCAATTATCAGAAGAACATGAAATGATCCGTAAAATGGTACGTGATTTCGCTGAAAATGAAGTAGCACCAACAGCAGCAGAACGAGATGAAACAGAAACTTTCGATCGTGCAATATTCGATAAAATGGCGGAGTTGGGGTTAACAGGTATTCCGTGGCCGGAAGAATATGGTGGTATCGGTTCTGATTTTTTAGCCTATTGTATTGCAGTTGAAGAATTATCTCGTGTTTGTGCTTCTACTGGCGTAACACTTTCTGCACATACATCTTTAGCAGGATGGCCGATTTATAAATTTGGTAATGAAGAGCAAAAACAGAAATACTTACGACCAATGGCTGAAGGTACTAAAATTGGTGGATATGGCTTAACGGAGCCGAGCTCAGGCTCGGATGCAGGTGGGATGAAAACTACAGCAAAATTAGATGGTGATGATTACATCTTAAACGGCTCTAAAATCTTCATCACAAACGGTGGCATAGCTGAAATTTATGTCGTATTTGCTGTTACAGATCCAACAGCTAAGAACGGTACAAGTGCATTCATAGTAGAATCTGATTTTGAAGGATTCTCGGTTGGTAAAAAAGAAAAGAAACTAGGAATTCGCTCATCACCTACAACTGAAATTATTTTTGATAATTGCCGTGTACCAAAAGAAAACTTGTTAGGTGCGGAAGGTGAAGGTTTTAAAATTGCCATGAAAACGTTAGATGGTGGTCGTAATGGTATTGCTGCTCAAGCAGTCGGTATTGCACAAGGGGCATTAGATGCATCTGTTGCCTATGCAAAAGAACGAGTTCAATTTGGTAAACCAATTACAGCAAATCAAGGTGTATCTTTTAAACTAGCAGATATGGCTACATCAATTGAAGCTTCTAGATTATTAACATATCAAGCTGCTTGGTTAGAATCAAACAATCTTCCTTACGGTAAAGCATCAGCAATGGCAAAATTGATGGCTGGAGATACAGCGATGAATGTAACAACTGAGGCTGTGCAAGTATTTGGTGGCTACGGCTATACAAAAGATTATCCAGTTGAACGATATATGCGTGATGCAAAAATCACACAAATTTACGAAGGAACACAAGAGATTCAACGCTTAGTGATTTCTCGTATGTTAACGAAATAATATATGGTAAAAAGGCAAAATAAAAGACAAGTAGAATCGTCAGTTAAAGATGAAAGCCTGATAGAAAAGCGCAGGAATGAGATGATTCATGGCGCGGTTAAATTGTTTAAGCAAAAAGGCTTTCACCGTACAACGACTCGAGAAATTGCTAAAGAAGCTGGCTTTAGTATTGGTACGCTTTATGAATATATTCGAACGAAAGAAGATGTACTATATCTAGTTTGTGACAATATTTATCGTGAAGTAAGTATAAGGTTAGCAAATTTACCGACAGAAGAAGGTACAATAGCAGGTTTAAAAGCATCTATACGTCAATACTTTTTGCTTATAGATTCCATGTCAGATGAAATTCTAGTCATGTACCAGGAGTCTAAGTCTTTACCAAAAGATGCATTGCGATACGTTTTAACAAAGGAACTTGAGATGGTTCGGTTATTTGAAAATCTTTTAGCTGGTTGTGTACAGTCTGGGGAACTGTCTCTATCTGAAAAAGAGATCAATCTTATAGCAAATAATATCGTGGTGCAAGGTCAAACGTGGGCATTTAGACGATGGGCGTTCAGAAGAAATTATACAATTGATGATTATATTGAAATGCAAACGACTATTTTCTTAAATGGTATTTTGAAGAAGTAACTCAACACTTTGTGCAAGGTAGTAAAACTCAAACTTTTCATATAGTTTTAGTTTCTAGAGCCTTGCACATTTTTTGTTCCAATCATTTCAGGGGAATGGAAGGGGAAACAACTTAGTTTTTCGTTCATAACAAGGGGGAGCTTATATATGGTTCAAGCAACAGTGTATCGTCCAAAAAATCACGTAAGATTTGTCACGGCTTCTAGTCTTTTTGATGGCCATGATGCATCGGTTAATATTATGCGTCGTATTTTGCAATCGAGTGGCGTCGAAGTTATTCATCTAGGACATAATCGCTCAGTTGAAGAGGTAGTCAACGCAGCGATCCAAGAAGATGCGCAAGGGGTAGCGATTTCTTCATATCAAGGTGGTCACGTAGAATATTTTAAATATATGCAAGATCTATTTAGGGAAAAAGGCGCTCCGCATATAGGTATTTTCGGTGGCGGAGGTGGCGTAATCTTACCTCGTGAAATTAAAGAACTACATGAATATGGTATTGCGGGGTTATTTTCGCCAGAAGATGGTCGTGAACTGGGATTACAAGGCATGATTAATCAAATGATTGAAAAAAGCGATTTTACTACAATTAAAGAGAACTTAAGTAGTAAGTTAGATACATTATCAACGGAACAACCGGAAGTATTAGCACAACTTATCACTGCAGCTGAAGAAGCGAAAGATGGTGAGCTAACAGACTTCCTAGAAAAAGCCCGGAGTTTATCAAAAAAAACACCTGTACTCGGTATTACTGGTACAGGAGGAGCCGGGAAAAGTTCATTAACTGATGAATTGATTCGTCGATTTTTACAAGAATTCCCGGATAAAAAAGTTGCTATCCTATCAATTGATCCAACGAAGCAAAAAACTGGTGGGGCATTACTTGGAGACCGTATTCGTATGAATGCTATATTTAATAATCGTGTTTATATGCGTAGTCTTGCAACACGGGGATCTCACTCTGAGCTTTCGGATGCAATTGCTGACGTATTAGATGTTGTGAAGGTAGCAGGATATGATCTAATCGTTGTTGAAACAAGTGGTATCGGTCAAGGGGATGCTGCTATTACAAAAATTTCAGATTTGTCCATGTATGTTATGACAAGTGAATTTGGTGCACCGACGCAGCTTGAGAAAATTGATATGATTGATTTTGCTGATCTAATTGTCATTAACAAATTCGAACGTAAAGGGTCAGAAGATGCGCTTCGACAAGTACAGAAACAATACCAACGTAGCCATGAACTATGGACAAAAAATCTAGATGAAATGCCGGTATTTGGTACAATCGCTAGCCAGTTTAATGACAAAGGGACAAATTCTTTATTCGCAGAGCTTGTTCAAGTTATTAACGAAAAATGTGGTCTTGATTGGGTAACATCTTACGAGCATTTTGTGAAAACTCAAAAGCAAGATGTTATCATTCCAAATGATCGACGATACTACTTGCGTGAAATTACAGATGCTATTCGTAATTATCATAAAAAGTCCGAACAACAAGTTGAATTTGCCCGAAAGCTATTCCAATTAGAAGGGGCAATAACAACTGTTCAGGAGAAAGCACCAGACGATGCATTAATTACATCACTCACTTCATTAGCCGAGGATATCAAAAATCAATTAACAGCAGAATCAAAGAACATTTTAGCAAATTGGAAAACACTTAAGGAAGCATACTCTGGAGATGAATTTGTTACAAAAGTACGTGACAAAGAAATCCGTACAATTTTGACAACAACTAGCCTAGCTGGTTTAAAAATTCCAAAAGTAGTATTGCCGAAATTCGTTGATTACGGAGAGATATTACGTTGGGTATATAAAGAAAATGTACCAGGTTCATTCCCTTATACAGCAGGAGTTTTCCCTTTTAAACGTGAAGGAGAAGATCCGAAACGCCAATTTGCAGGTGAAGGGACACCAGAACGTACAAATAGACGCTTCCATTACTTATCTAAAGATGATGATGCAAAACGCTTATCAACTGCATTTGACTCTGTAACGTTGTACGGTGAAGATCCAGATTACCGTCCGGATATTTACGGTAAAGTCGGCGAATCAGGGGTTAGTATTTGTACACTAGAAGATATGAAGAAGCTTTATGATGGCTTTGATCTATGTGCACCATCTACTTCTGTGTCAATGACCATCAACGGTCCTGCTCCAATTATTCTAGCAATGTTCATGAACACAGCTGTTGATCAACAAGTGAAAATACAAGAAAGTAAATTAGGACGCTGTTTAACTGTTGAAGAATTCACTGATGTTCGTGAAAAAACGCTTCAAGTTGTGCGCGGTACAGTTCAGGCTGACATTTTAAAAGAAGATCAAGGACAGAATACTTGTATTTTCTCTACAGAATTCGCATTACGTATGATGGGGGATATTCAACAATATTTCATCGACCAAAAAGTACGTAACTATTATTCTGTATCGATTTCTGGATATCATATTGCAGAAGCAGGTGCGAACCCAATTTCACAGCTAGCATTTACTTTGGCTAATGGTTTCACTTATGTGGAATACTATTTAAGTCGTGGCATGAATATTGATGATTTCGCACCAAATCTATCTTTCTTCTTCTCCAATGGTTTAGACCCAGAATATACAGTAATCGGTCGAGTAGCTCGTCGTATTTGGTCAATTGTTATGCGTGATAAATACGGTGCAAATGAACGTAGTCAGAAGCTAAAATACCATATCCAAACTTCGGGTCGTAGCTTACACGCACAAGAAATTGACTTCAACGATATTCGTACAACATTGCAAGCATTGATGGCATTGCATGATAACTGTAATTCATTACACACGAATGCATATGACGAAGCGATTACAACACCAACAGAAGAATCTGTTCGTCGCGCAATGGCTATTCAAATGATCATTACAAAAGAACACGGGCTAACAAAAAATGAAAATCCATTACAAGGTGCATTCATAATCGAAGAACTAACTGATCTTGTAGAAAATGCAGTATTGGAAGAATTCGATCGAATTAATGATAGAGGCGGAGTTCTTGGAGCGATGGAAACCCAATATCAACGTGGTAAGATTCAAGAAGAATCCATGTACTATGAAATGCTGAAACATTCAGGTGAACTACCAATCATCGGTGTTAACACATACTTGAATCCAAATCCACCTTCATCAGAAGCAATCGATAGTATGGAAATTGCCAGAGCATCACAAGAAGAAAAAGAAACACAAATTCAAAATCTACAAAAATTCCAAGCAAAACATGCCACTGAAGCTGAAGGTGCTATTCAAAAACTAAAAGAAGTAGCAGTAACAGGAGGCAACATATTTGCAGAACTAATGGAAACAGTAAAATACGCAAGCCTAGGCCAAATCACCAACGCCCTATACCAAGTAGGCGGACAATACAGAAGGAATATGTAACTAAATGCTGAAGGCGCTCGTTAAGCTACGAGGTCGTTGGAAGGCGTAAGCCAAAGTCGCACTTAGACTTTGGGCGCGTGACTGAAACGCCCCGAGTAGCAAGCGCCAAAAGCTGGATATGTAACTAAAGGCTGAAACGGCCCGTTTCAAGGAAGATAGCCTAAGAACGCCACGTCCTGTGGCAACGGCTACCTGACCAACATCCTGTTGGCCCCCGACAAGGATTGGAAAAAGGAACACAGTCTAAAAATGCCACATCCAATGCCCATAAAAGCAAAGCAAATGTACAAAAATTCTAAGTGATTAAAATTAGTGAAAAATAAAAAATGAAGGAACTAATCATTTCATTAGCCCCTTCATTTTTATTTTTTGTATAATAAGGAGTAAAATAAATTTTAAGGAGTTCTTGTTTATATGAAAAGCTTTCTACATTATCTATTTATCATAATTTGCCTGGTACTTATATTCTTTTTGTATAACAAGCAATTAGGGGCCATCCCCATCCTTATTTTTTCCATATATCTTTTTGCTTATGGGTATCGACAATTGAGAAATCAAAAAAAGAATAATTGATTGTGGCGTAATCAAAGAAAGATTGTATATAATGGATATTATGTTTATGTATTAAGAAGGGACGTGCACGATTTGAACTTTCGTGAAATGACAAAAGAACAACTATCAGAAGAATCGTTTATCGATTTAGCATACGGAATTTTAGATTCAAAAAAACAACCATTAACTTTCCCAGAACTGATGAAAGAAATCCAAACAATAAAAGGTTGTACTGATGCAGAAGTAAAAGAGCGCTTATTACAATTTTATACAGACCTTAACATTGAAGGTCGCTTTATTGTACTAGCTGAAAACCGTTGGGGCCTTCGCGAGTGGTATGCAATCGAACAAATCGAAGAAGAAACAGCACCAACAGTAAAAGTCCGCAAGAAAAAAGCTAAAGCTGTAATTGACGATGAAGATGAACTTGAAGAAGAAGAAGAAGAATTAGACTTCGATGAAAACTTCGATGAATTCGTTGAAGATCCAAATGAAGAAGATGAGGAAGAGGAAGAATTCGAAGATGTTACAATCGATGATATCGATGAAGACATCGATGAAGACTTGATTGAAGAAGAAGATGAATTCGAAATTGATGAAGAAGATGAAGAGTTAGAAGAAGAGGAAGAAGAATAATTTCTTGACTTCTAGCCGAGTTCAATATAATCTTTTACATGGGCTCCTTAAAAGGAGAATGACCGTATAATTTATACGCTCCCCCTGCATATTATGCGGGAGGAGCGTTTTTTATTTTTTTATAAGTGTTTAATTTAAAGGAGGAATTGGCTTTGACCAAATATATTTTCGTAACAGGTGGGGTTGTATCATCACTTGGTAAAGGTATTACAGCTGCATCACTTGGACGTTTACTGAAGAATCGTGGATTAGAAGTAACAATCCAAAAATTTGACCCATACATCAATCTTGACCCAGGTACAATGAGTCCGTACCAACACGGGGAAGTTTTCGTAACAGATGATGGCGCAGAGGCAGATTTAGATTTAGGTCACTATGAACGTTTCATTGATATTAACTTAGGAAAACACAGTACAGTAACTTCTGGACGTGTTTACTCTTCTGTTTTGAGAAAAGAACGTCGTGGAGATTATAACGGTGGAACTGTACAAGTTATTCCACACATCACAAACGAAATTAAAGAGCGTATCCAACGTGCAGGTCGTGAAACAAGCGCGGATGTGGTTATTACAGAAGTAGGCGGAACAGTAGGTGATATCGAATCACTACCATTCCTAGAAGCTATTCGACAAATGAAATCAGATCTTGGTGGGGAAAACGTAATGTACATTCACTGTACTTTAATTCCTTACATCAAAGCAGCTGGTGAATTAAAAACAAAACCAACACAACACTCTGTAAAAGAATTACGTTCTTTAGGTATTCAACCAACTCTTCTTGTAGTACGTACAGAACAAGAAGTGCCACAAGAAATGAAAGAAAAATTAGCTTTATTCTGTGACGTAAAAGCAAGTAACGTTATTGAATGTCAAGATGCAAAACATTTATATGAAGTCCCATTAAACCTACAAGCACAAGGTATGGATGATATCGTTCTAGAACACTTTGGTATCACTGCGCCACAAGCTGATATGGCTGAATGGACTGAATTAGTAGATCGTGTATTAAACTTATCTAAAACAGTGAAAATTGCACTTGTTGGTAAATATGTTGAATTACAAGATGCTTATTTATCAGTAGTTGAAGCATTAAAACACGCTGGATACCCAGTAGATGCAGATATTGAAGTAGACTGGATCAATTCTGAAGATGTTACAGCTGAAAATGTTGAAGAATTATTGAAAAATGCAGATGGTATTCTTGTACCAGGTGGCTTTGGTGACCGTGGTGTTGAAGGTAAAATCATTGCAACTCAATATGCACGTGAAAATGACGTACCGTTCTTAGGTATTTGCCTAGGTATGCAATTAGCAACTGTTGAATTTGCACGTAACGTTCTAAACTTAGAAGGCGCGCATTCATCAGAACTTGATGCAGGTACTAAATACCCTATTATCGATCTTTTACCAGAACAAAAAGACGTTGAGGATTTAGGTGGAACACTTCGTCTAGGTCTTTTCCCATGCAAATTAGAATCAGGTTCTAAAGCTATGGAAGCATATGGTGAAGAAATAGTCTATGAACGTCATCGTCATCGTTATGAGTTTAATAACGAATACCGTGAAGCGTTTGAAGCAGCAGGATTCGTCTTCTCAGGTACAAGCCCAGACGGCCGTTTAGTTGAAATTGTTGAATTACCAGAGAACAAATTCTTCGTGGCATCTCAATTCCACCCAGAATTTATCTCACGTCCGAACCGTCCACAACCACTATTCAGAGAATTCATCGCAGCAGCAGTTAAATAACTACTGATTTTGCGTAACAAGTCTTGAATATTGTTGTAAGGTTCGTGTGAAACTGATGTAACCTGAAAAACAAAAGATTTATACAAAGAGACTACTCCACATGATTAAATGAAGAGTAGTCTCTTTTTTTGTAGAAAAAAATAAATTAGACCATACTATAATAGTAATGATAATCAATCAAATAATTAAAAAACACCAAAAAACCACTCCAAAAACCTATAGAGTGGTCTGAAAAAGAGTTAGATCATTACTAATCAATAGATAGCATTTCGTCATAGGACATTTTCACAGCTTCGTATACAAACATAGCGGCAAAACTATACGGCAGCACAATACGTTCACCTGCAGCATTTGGCAATAACCCTTTTTTGATGCCTAAAGTTACATAGGTATAAGCTAAATCAGCCATCTCGCCACTATCTTCAGCTTTTTCACTTGCAACTACAGCAAATGGTATAAATAAATCGTATAATGAATGTGCCAATTCGAGAGCCTGTGGATCGTTTGCGTGACGAGTGAAAATACATACACGGTCTGTTGAGATTAATTTTGTATCCTTAGACCAAGGTTTTAATTTCGTAAAAGGTTCTGCGCTATGCAAAGCATTATTTTCAATTGCTTGCATTTCATCGAAACAAGCAAAATATACAGTTCCTTCAGCGATACCTGCTTGCGCTAATAATCGTGCAGTTTCTTCTATTGCTTCTTCTTGACTAGTCGAAATTCTTTGTAAGAGACCGCCAAGCTGTGTCGATAACATTTTCAACATAATATTCACCTCACGGCTTTTATTATAATAATTGTTCATTTTAAATGCAAAATGAATTATTTTAATGTATTAAAAGGGAAAATGAGGTATATTATCGAATAATACGTACGGGGGAATAAAAAAAGGGAGTATGGTAAAGGTGAAAAAAATACTTATAGTAGACGACCAACAAGGAATTCGCTTGCTACTCAATGAGGTGTTCAAGAAAGAGGGCTATGAAACATATCTAGCTGCTAACGGTCTTGAGGCATTGCAATATATAGATAAAATAATGATGGATTGTGTCTTATTAGATATGAAAATTCCTGGTATGGATGGAATTGAAATACTAAAACGTATAAATAAGCAATTACCTGACCTGCCTGTACTTATGATGACAGCATATGGAGAATTGGATTTGATTAAAGAAGCTGAGGCTCTTGGTGCTAAGCATTACTTTACAAAACCATTCGACATATACGAAGTGCGAGACGTGGTCAATAAAATATTGAAAGATTAATGGTGAGCAGTGGTCAACGACGTATGTTTTTGATATTATGAGTTATGATATTAAGTAACCTTAATACCACGATTCATACTAGAGGAGGAATTTGTAATGGCTTTGGTTTCCATGAAAGAAATGTTGATTAAAGGTAAAAAAGAAGGTTATGCAGTTGGTCAATTCAACATCAATAACCTTGAATTCACTCAAGCTATTTTACTTGCTGCAGAAGAAGAAAAATCACCAGTAATTTTAGGTGTTTCTGAGGGTGCAGGGAAATACATGGGGGGATTTATTGCCGTAGTCCACATGGTAAAAGGCCTTATCGAAAGCTACAAGATTACAGTTCCAGTAGCAATTCACTTAGACCACGGTTCAAGCTTCGAAAAATGTAAAGAAGCAATCGATGCTGGTTTTACATCAGTTATGATTGATGCTTCACACCATTCGTTCGAAGAGAATGTTGAAATCACTTCTAAAGTGGTTGAATATGCACACGCTAGAGGTGTTTCTGTGGAAGCAGAACTCGGCACAGTTGGTGGCGATGAAGATGGAGTAATTGGTGGCATCATGTATGCAGATCCACAAGAATGTAAAAAACTTGTTGAAGCTACAAATATTGATTGCCTAGCACCTGCATTAGGTTCAGTTCATGGTCCTTATCAAGGTGAGCCAAACTTAGGTTTTAAAGAAATGGAAGAAATCTCAAATTTAGCTGAATTACCATTAGTATTACATGGTGGTACGGGTATTCCTTTAAAAGATATTCAACGTTCAATCTCTTTAGGAACAGCTAAAATTAACGTTAATACTGAAAACCAAATCGCTGCTACAAAAGCAGTTCGTGAAGTATTAGCAAATGACACTAAAGTATATGATCCACGTAAATATTTAATTCCAGCTCGTGATGCTATTAAAGCGACAGTTGCTGGCAAAATACACGAATTCGGAAGTGCTCAAAAAGCATAATTAATCAGGTGAAATGAGGAGAAGTGTTCGGTTAAATTAATCGGCCCTTCTCCTATTTTCCATCATCCAGGGGGATTTTATTATGAAATTTTTTATCGATACAGCTAACTTTGAAGAAATCAAAGAAGCGCATTCTTGGGGTATTATCTCAGGTGTAACAACAAATCCATCACTAGTAGCAAAAGAACAAAATATTTCATTCCACGATCGTCTACGCGAAATCGCGGATTTAGTTGATGGTTCTATTAGTGGAGAAGTAATTTCATTAGATGCAGAAGGGATGATTAAAGAAGGTCTTGAACTTGCTGCTATTGCACCTAATATTACTGTGAAACTACCAATGACACCAGCTGGTTTAACAGCTTGTTCTACACTATCAAAACAAGGTATTAAAACAAACGTTACATTAATCTTTAGTGCAAACCAAGCACTATTAGCAGCTCGTGCGGGAGCAACTTACGTATCTCCATTCTTAGGTCGTTTAGATGATCTTGGTCAAGATGGTATTGAGTTAGTACGCCAAATCGCTGAAATCTTCGCTATTCATGAAATCCCTACGCAAATTATTGCGGCTTCTATTCGTCACCCACAACATATTACAGAAGCGGCTCTTGCTGGTGCACATATTTCCACAACTCCATTTAAAGTTTTAGCTCAATTATTTAAACATCCTTTAACTGATAAAGGAATTGAAGGTTTCTTAGCGGATTGGAATAAGAAAAACGGTTAATAATAATAGAAATATCCGAAGATGAAGGAGATTTACATGGACGTTTATAAAATTAACGGCGACAAGCGTTTGCAAGGGACGATCAAAGTAAACGGCGCTAAAAATAGTGCTGTAGCCTTAATTCCAGCATCCATATTGGCTAATTCACCCGTCACAATCGAAGGCTTACCAGAAATTCTAGACGTTACAACATTGAAAGCCTTACTTGAAGAAATTGGTGGAGAAGTACAATTTTCTGACGGTCATATGGTTATTGATCCTCGAGGAATGGTTGATATGCCTTTACCGAATGGCAATGTCAAAAAACTTCGCGCTTCGTACTATATGATGGGAGCGATGTTAGGACGGTTTAAAAAGGCTGTTATTGGATTACCAGGTGGTTGTCATTTAGGTCCACGCCCAATTGATCAACATATTAAAGGCTTTGAAGCATTAGGCGCTAAAGTAACAAATGAGCATGGTGCAATCTATTTACGAGCTGATGAATTAGTAGGTGCTAAAATCTATTTAGATGTTAGCAGTGTAGGGGCCACTATTAACATCATGCTTGCTGCAGTTAAAGCAAAAGGACGCACAGTCATTGAAAATGCTGCAAAAGAACCCGAGATTATTGATGTTGCCACATTACTAACGAATATGGGAGCTAAGATTAAAGGTGCAGGTACGAACGTGATTCGTATTGATGGGGTTGAAGAGTTACACGGAACAAATCATACAATTATTCCAGACAGAATAGAAGCTGGTACATTTATGATAATGGCCGCAGCAATTGGTGATGGTATTATAATCGATAATGTAATTCCTTTACACGTAGAAGCTGTTACAGCAAAACTACGAGAAATGGGCGTCAAAATTATTGAGGAAGAAGAAAGAATCATCATTCCTAAAGTTGAAAAGCTTCAGGCAGTTGATGTGAAAACTCTTGTATATCCAGGTTTCCCAACAGATTTACAACAACCCTTTACTGTATTATTAACACAATCTCAAGGTTCATCAGTCGTGACAGATACAATTTATTCTGCCCGTTTTAAACATATTGATGAAATAGCTCGCATGGGGGCAAATGGTAAAGTAGAAGGACGTACAGCCATTATTAATGGTTCGACTAAACTAGAAGCTGCTACAGTTACTGCTACAGATTTAAGAGCAGGTGCAGCACTGGTCATTGCAGGCTTATTAGCTAAGGGCGAAACAGAAATCCATGACATTTTCCACATAGAAAGAGGCTATAGTTCATTGGTTCCGAAGCTACGTGCTCTTGGTGCAGATATTCGCCGTGAATCGCTACCTTCAGAACAAGAAAACATAGCCACAAATAGATAAAACTGAAAAAAAGCCGCACAGAATTATCTGTGTGCTACAATAGATTTAGTTTTAAAGGATTCCAACCATTTAATGAGTTGGAAAGCGGGAGGATAAGTTAAAAATGAAACGCAGTTTATCAATGGAAGTAGTACGTGTTACAGAAGCAGCAGCAATTGCCTCAGCAAGATGGATGGGCCGAGGATTGAAAATGGAAGCAGATGATGCAGCGACAACAGCCATGCGTCAAGTATTTGATTCCATTCCTATGCAAGGAACAGTCGTAATCGGTGAAGGTGAAATGGACGAAGCACCAATGTTATATATTGGTGAACAATTAGGTCATGATGAAAATGGGCCACATGTCGATATCGCCGTAGATCCTCTAGAAGGAACGAATATTGTAGCAGCTGGTAGCGGAAACGCACTAACTGTATTAGCAATCGCTGATCGCGGAAACTTACTTCATGCACCTGATATGTACATGGAAAAGATTGCAGTAGGTCCAGAAGCAGCAGGGAAAATTGATATTAATGCACCAGTAATTGATAACTTACGTGCAGTAGCTAAAGCAAAAAACAAAGATATTGAAGACGTAGTAGCGACTCTATTAAATCGTGATCGTCACCAACATATTGTTGATCAAATTCGTGAAGCTGGTGCTCGTATTAAATTTATCTCTGATGGAGATGTAGCAGCAGCAATTAACACAGCATTTGATGAAACAGGCGTAGACATTCTATTCGGAATGGGTGGAGCTCCTGAAGGTGTAATTGCCGCAGTAGCGTTAAAATGTCTTGGTGGAGAGTTCCAAGGTAAATTAATTCCATCAAATGATGAAGAGATTGAACGTTGCAAAAAGATGGGTATCGAAGTTAATAAAGTATTATATATGGATGACCTTGTTAAAGGTGACGATGCAATCTTCGCCGCAACAGGTGTTACTGATGGAGAGTTACTAAAAGGTGTTCAATTTAAAGGTGGCCACTGTACAACTGAATCAGTTGTTATGCGTGCTAAATCTGGTACTGTTCGTTTCATCGAAGGACGCCATAGCTTAACTAAAAAACCAAATCTATTTATGGAATATTAAACTTCAATATTAATTGCCCGGCAGTTGCCGGGCATCTTCTTAAAGGACATTTCATTCATTTACTCGCAATTCTCACACATCTATGTTGACCAAATTCATCTATACAAAAAAACTTATATAAGAGTGGTGCTATGTCTATGACGACAATGACAATTTCTCAGCTTGAAGATATGAAACTAAAAGATTTGTATGCACTTGCGAGAGATTATAAAATTTCATATTATAGTAAGCTGACAAAAAAAGAATTAATTTTTGCTATTCTAAAATCAAGAGCTGAACAAGAAGGCTACTTCTTCATGGAAGGTGTCCTTGAGATTATTCAACAAGAGGGCTTTGGCTTCTTAAGACCTATAAATTATTCACCTAGTTCTGAAGATATTTATATCTCAGCATCACAAATCCGTCGATTTAGTCTACGTAATGGTGATAAAGTAACGGGGAAAGTGCGCCCACCAAAAGAAAATGAGCGCTATTATGGTTTGTTACATGTTGAGGCAGTCAATGGGGAAGACCCTGAAACTGCAAAAGAACGTGTACATTTCCCAGCATTGACACCGCTATATCCGGATCGTCATATTAAACTGGAAACAACTCCAACAAAATTATCTACACGTATTATGGATTTAGTGGCACCAGTAGGCTTTGGTCAACGTGGACTTATTGTGGCTCCTCCAAAAGCGGGTAAAACATTACTTTTAAAGGAAATTGCAAATGCAATTACGGAGAAATATCCTGAATCTGAACTTATTGTACTTTTAATAGATGAACGACCTGAGGAAGTAACGGATATTGAACGCTCAGTAGCAGCAGACGTAGTTAGCTCAACATTCGATGAATTGCCAGAAAATCACGTTAAAGTGGCAGAGTTAGTGTTAGAACGTGCTATGCGATTAGTAGAGCATAAGCGTGATGTTATTATCTTAATGGACTCTATTACTCGACTTGCGCGTGCGTATAACCTTGTTATTCCTCCAAGTGGTCGAACTTTATCAGGTGGTATTGATCCTGCTGCATTCCACCGTCCAAAACGCTTCTTCGGTGCTGCGCGTAATATTGAAGAAGGCGGTAGTTTAACAATATTAGCTACTGCATTAATCGATACAGGCTCTCGAATGGATGAAGTAATTTACGAAGAGTTCAAAGGGACAGGTAACTTAGAGCTTCATCTAGACCGTAGTCTAGCAGAACGTCGTATCTTCCCAGCTATCGACATTCGTCGTTCAGGAACTCGTAAAGAAGAACTACTAATTCCAAAAGACCAACTAGATAAACTGTGGGCGATTCGTAAAACATTCTCAGATTCATCGGATTTTGCAGAACGATTCCTAAAAAAATTACGTCAAACAAAAACGAATGATGAGTTTTTTGAACAGTTAAATTCAGATATGAAAGCTGCTCGAAACGGTAAAGGGTTACTGTAAAAGAGAATCTGTTTTCTACTAAAATTTAAATTCATATAATTTATTTTCTTGCAACACTGTATAGTTTTTGATATACTTCATACAGTATTGCAATAAACGTGTTGCATATGCGGCAAACTAATCTGGGTCGTGTAAGGCAACAGTTCGAAATACTCTGTTCCAGATGGTTCAGGGCGAAAGGAGATCATACACATGAAACAAGGTATTCATCCAGATCACAAAGAAGCAACAGTAAGCTGCTCTTGTGGTAACACTTTCACAACTGGTTCAGTAAAAGAAAAAATCGTAGTAGAATTCTGCAACGAATGTCACCCATTCTATACTGGCCGTCAAAAATTCGCGTCTGCTGACGGACGTGTTGACCGTTTCAACAAAAAATACGGTATTAAATAATTTAACCCGTATATACAAAATGCCTGCCCTGCAAGTAATTGCTAGGCAGGTATTTTTCTTGCGCCAAAATGCTTTTTCGTGTAGTATAAAGCTCGTTCGTTTAAAATAAAAAACTATGTAAGTGGATTACATAACATAGTTTTTATATAAAAAAAAGGGAAGTATTCTCTCTATTTTTTCGTTATGATGATGGATATAAGTGTTGAAAGGAGTCTAATTCATGTACGTAATGACTCAAAATGGTTGGATTGAAGTAATATGCGGAAGTATGTTTTCGGGGAAATCTGAAGAACTAATTCGCCGTGTTCGTAGATCTCAATTTGCAAAACAGAAAATTGCAGTTTTTAAGCCTGAAATTGATAATCGTTATAGTGAAGAAGCAGTTGTAAGTCATAATGGCACAACAGTAATAGCGAGACCTATCAAATCACCCAAAGAAATATGGGATTACATTTCAGATGATTTCGATGTAATTGCCATTGATGAAGCACAATTTTTTGAAGATGATATTGTAGAAATTGTTCAGCAATTAGCTAATCACGGATTCCGTGTAATACTAGCGGGACTTGATCAGGATTTCAAAGGAGTTCCATTCGGTCCGATGCCGAAGTTAATGGCAATCGCAGAGCTAGTAACAAAATTACAAGCAGTATGTAGTGTATGTGGATCGCCATCGAGTCGTACACAGCGCTTAATTAATGGACAGCCTGCAGGAATCGACGACCCGGTAATATTAGTAGGTGCTTCTGAAGCGTATGAACCTCGCTGTAGACATCACCATGTAGTGCCAGTAGGGAAGTCAATTCCCCAGTAAGAGTAGCTTGAAGGCTACTCTTTTTTTATGCTTTAAATAGGGTTTTATTAACAAAAATAATCATTTATCCCTAAATAGGATTCTGTTCTATTAAGGTATGCTAGTATTAAATCTAGTGAATCCATTATAGGAAAGGGAAACATATGAAAAAGATTATACTAATGTTGTTTTCGTTTATCGCCTTAATTACTATTTTTTCACCAGCTTCAGTAACTGCAAAACCAGCATTAAAGAAATCTAGCAAGAAAATAATAGTCATCGACCCTGGCCATCAGCAATATGCCAATATTGATGTTGAACCCATTGGGCCAGGAGCAATTAAAACAAAGTATAAAGTGACGGATGGTACGCACAGTCCCTATACAAACAAAAAAGAATCTATCCTTACTTTAGAAGCGTCAAAAATGCTTGGTAATACATTAAAAAAACGTGGTTATAAAGTAATCTATACACGTACAAAACAAAGCGTGAATATTAGTAATCGTGAACGTGCCAATATTGCTAATAAAAGCAATGCAGATCTCTTTTTACGTATACATGCAGACGGGTCTATCGATAAAAAAGAAAAAGGCTTTTCGATTTTAACTACATCATCTAAAAATCCATATATATCAAAGAGTATCAATAAAGAGAGTCTAGTAATCTCTCGTGAAATTATACAAAAGGTAGAAAAGAATAAAAAAGTTAAAGATATAAAAGGAATTATTTATCGGGATGATTTATCAGGAGCAAATTGGTCGAAGGTACCTGGTGTGTTGATTGAATTGGGGTACATGACAAATAAGGACGAGGATAAAAAATTAGCAGATCCATTATATTTAAAAAGCCTGACAAATAGTATAGCGGACGGTATTGACCAATATATGAAGAAAAAATAAAGTTCAATTCTCAAAAGAGTAGCGATAGCTGCTCTTTTTCATTATACTATTGAAGGAGCATATTTCGATATATAGCTAATCACAAGTTGATTTAAATAAAATTTCCAAAAGAAAGGTCAAGGTGAAAAAAATGTTTGATCGCCTACAAGCCGTTGAAGATCGTTACGATCGATTAAATGAATTACTTAGCGACCCTGAGATAGTCAACGACTCAAAAAAACTAGCGAAGTTTTCAAAAGAGCAGTCTGATATTAGTGAAACAGTAGAAGTTTATAGAGAATATAAAGAAGTGAAACAACAGTATCAAGAAGCAAAAGAAATGTTTGAGGATAAACTAGATCCTGAAATGCGTGAGTTAGTTAAAGAAGAAGTAAGTGAATTAGAAGAGCGAATTACAAAATTAGAAGACCATTTACGTCTTTTGTTAATTCCGAAAGATCCTAATGACAGTAAAAATGTTATTATGGAAATCCGCGGTGCTGCTGGCGGTGATGAAGCTGCTCTATTCGCCAATACATTATTCCGTATGTATAGTCGATATGCTGAAGCACAAGGCTGGAAAATTGAAGTTATGAATGCTAACCCGACAGAACTTGGAGGCTATAAAGAAATTGTCTTCATGATTAACGGACAAGGCGCGTACTCAAAATTCAAATTCGAAAGTGGAGCGCACCGTGTACAACGTGTACCAGAAACAGAATCACAAGGACGTGTGCATACTTCGACATCTACTGTAGTTGTAATGCCTGAAGCCGAAGAAGTAGAGTTAGATATAGCTGATAAAGATATCCGAGTAGATATTTATCACGCAAGTGGAGCGGGTGGACAGCACGTCAACAAAACGGCCTCTGCTGTTCGTATGACACATATTCCAACAGGCGTAGTTGTTGCAATGCAAGATGAGCGTTCGCAATTAAAAAACCGTGATAAAGCGATGAAAATTTTACGTGCGCGTGTATATGATAAATTACAACAAGAAGCGCAAGATGAATATAATGCAGAACGTAAATCTGCAGTTGGTACAGGTGACCGTTCAGAGCGTATCCGTACTTATAATTTCCCGCAAAACCGTGTTACGGATCACCGTATCGGTTTAACAATTCAAAAGCTTGATCAAATTATTGAAGGTAAGATAGATGAAATCTTCGATGCACTAATCTTAGAAGAACAAGCTAACAAACTTGAAAGCCTAAACGATTAATATGACGAGACAAGTATTTGAGGCCCTCAACCGGGCTTCTTCTTTTTTACAAGAAAACGGTCGAGAAGAAGGAGCTGCAAGATTACTCTTACAGTATGCATTAAATACATCCTACACAGGATTAATGATCATCATGCGAGATGAAATGACGAATGCGCAATGGGAAAACTATTTTGACATGATTGAGGAACATAAGAGTGGTCGACCTATTCAGTATATTACGGGCTCAGAAGAGTTTTACGGTCGTACTTTTACAGTAGATGAATCAGTCTTAATTCCTCGTCCAGAAACAGAAGAATTAATCGTAGAAGCACTGAAGCGCATTAAGAAACTATTTTCACCTACAACAACCATTCAAATAGCTGATATTGGAACAGGTAGTGGTGCGATTGCTATAACGATGAAAAAAGAAGTACCTCAAGCGACTATAATCGCAACAGATATTTCTCCTGAAGCACTTACGACAGCCAAGAATAACGCTAAGCTTTTAGATGCCGAAATAATTTTCAGAGAGGGAGATTTAACAGCACCTCTAGTACATGAAAAATGGGATATTGTATTATCTAATCCTCCTTATATAGCATTTGATGAAGCGAATGAAATGTCTGATATCGTTTTAGAACATGAGCCGCATAGTGCATTATTTGCAGAAGAAAGTGGACTAGCTTTGTACAGGAAGCTTGCTGAAAACTTGCCACCTCTTATGAAAACACCAAGTTTTATTGGCGTAGAGATTGGTTATAAACAAGGGGAGGCAGTAGCGAAATTTTTCAAAGAAAAATTTCCTCAAGCCAAAGTAGAAGTAGTAAAAGATATTAATCAAAAAGATAGAATGATTTTTTGCGAGATTAGTGAATAAAACATCTGAACCCTGTCTATCCTTGTGACAGGGAGGGATTAAGATGATACCAGATTACAAGAATATTGAAATGCCAAAACAAGAAGCCAAAACAAAAATGATGCCAGTGCTACAATTTATTGCAGCTCTGCTTTTTATACAAACACTTTTATTTTTACTACCACAGTGGTTTTCGCAGGATGCTTCACCAATTGCAGATGCTGATCAAATGCGATTCCGTATTGTTGCAAATAGCAACTCAACACAAGATCAGCTTATAAAATACGATATGTTAAAAGAAATAGAACCTATTATTAAAAAGCTAGCTGTCCAAACAAATGGAACGAGACTGGAACAGAATCTAGCAGTTGTGGAGCAAGAAATTCAAAATAAATTATCCGTAAAATTCAGTCAGCAATCGATACAGGTTTCTAGAAAACAAGAATTATTCCCGGCTAAACGTTATGAAGGATTTTTATATCCACAAAACTATTATGATGCACTTGTCGTGACAATTGGTAGTGGTAAGGGGGATAATTGGTGGTGCGCGTTATTCCCGAAAGTATGCTATCGCGAAGAAGAACCAAAAAAACCAGAAGAAACAAAAGAGGAAACACAGAAGTTTTTCATATGGGAATGGTTAAAAGATATATTCTCATAATAGGTTATGCACAATATTTGTAAAATTGTCCACAATATACACGAAGTTATCAACAAATTGTGTATAACTTTCTGAAAACTCTTGATTGAAGGGAGATACAGAGATGGAAACTAAACGTCTAAATGTGGACATAAATGTGGATAATGGAAAAAGTTATGCACAAGCTGTGGATTTGTTAAATAATGGAGAGGTAGTCGCTTTTCCTACTGAAACAGTATATGGTTTAGGTGCAGTTGCTACGGATGAAGCGGCAGTAAAGAAAATATTTGCAGCAAAAGGTCGCCCTTCCGATAATCCACTTATCGTTCATATTGGCACTTTCGAGGAACTAGAAAATTATGTCGACCATATTTCGCAAAAAGCAAAACTTTGTATGGAAGCGTTTTGGCCAGGTCCTTTAACAATAATTTTCAAGGCGAAACCAAATGTACTTGCTACTAGTGTTACAGCTAATTTGGATACAGTGGGGATTCGTATGCCTGATCATCCAGTTGCATTACAATTACTCCGACAATTAGAGAAGCCTGTAGCTGCTCCAAGTGCGAATAGGAGTGGTAAGCCAAGTCCGACAGAAGGTATCCATGTTGAAGAAGATTTAAATGGAAGTATCCCTTTGATTTTGGATGGTGGCACTACAGGAATTGGTGTTGAGTCAACTGTGCTAGATCTAACATTGGACACGCCTGTTATCTTACGTCCAGGTGGTGTCACAAAAGAAATGTTAGAAGCTGTTATTGGTCCAGTTGCTCAACCGTCACATACAGAACAAAATAGTGGTGTGGCCCCAAAAGCACCAGGTATGAAGTATACTCATTATGCTCCAAATGCTCCCGTCTATTTGATAGAGAAAGAAGAAAAAACAATTACTGTGGCTCTTGAGACTCTACATCAAAAAGGACTTAAAGTGGCGTTACTAGCCCCAGAAAATTTAAGCCACATAGCAGCTGATTGGTTTTTTACATTTGGTCAAAAGGATACAAATGAAGAGATGGCAGTTAATCTATACCATGCTTTACGCTCGTGCGATGCAACAACAGCGGATCTTGTTCTTGCTACAACTACATCAGAAGAAGGTGTCGGTGCAGCAATTATGAATCGCCTCGAGAAGTCAGCAGGAGGTAAATGGTATTCAGCAGATATTGACTTTTAACTGAGGGCGAATTTATCTAGTAGAAGCCACTAATTAATTTCTGATACTAAGCTGTTCTTTCTATATAAAAGAGAGAACAGTTTTTTTGTATATAGATGAAAGAGAAAAAAGAGATATACGTAATTTTAGTTTAGGACATAATTACACTTTAATAGTGAAGCAACACATTTGAAAACTAGCATAAAGCTGAACATCCCTTGCATATCGTAAAGAGATATCCAAAAGCAAGGGGGAACAGCGTGCAGGAAATAATAGCAGGCGTTATTACAGCGTTAGATGTACTCGCCCTATTTCTTATTTTACCGAAAGTGCGTTTTCGATTCGCCCTTTCCTGTTGGACAGCCGGTCTCCATGTTATATTTCCACTAATCGGTTTTTATGTAGGAGAATGGGCTGCCCAATATTTAATTACAATTGCCAAGATGCTCTCCGGTGCATTACTCAGTTTGATAGGTCTACAACTTCTGTTATCAGCTAGAGTTAAAGAGCCACCAAGTCTCTCTCCTATATTATTAGCTGTTACTGCAAGTCTTGATACCTTTTCAGTTAGCGTATCTTTTGGTATGCTTCAACTACAAAAGAGTTTATTTATTATGAGTACAGGTATAACAACTTTTATCTTTTCTTACATCGCTTTATCAATAAAAAGAAAAACACCAGTGAATTTAGGTATAATGTTACAAGTAATAGCGGGAGTTGCATTACTTTTAATGGGGGTATTATCTATATTTTAATAATTATATGGAACATTATTACTACTATGATATATAATGAGGAATGAGGGTGCTTAATGAATATTTATTTTATATGTACTGGAAACACTTGTAGAAGTCCAATGGCAGAAGCTATTTTAAAAGCAAAGAAATTAAATGATTTGGAAGTTCGTTCGGCAGGTATTTTCGCAATGCCAGGCGGTGAAATTTCAGAGAATGCTAAAGTGGTGTTATCAGAGGCGGATATATTTACAGAACATGTTTCAAAGCAAATTGAAGCAGAGGATTTAGAATGGGCTAATCTTATTTTAACGATGACATCAGCTCATAAGGAAATGATTTTGCAGGCTTCCCCATCTATCTCTGATAAAACATTTACATTGAAGGAATACATAGCGCCATATGGCTCTTATGATGTTTCAGATCCATTTGGAGGAGATGTCCATTTGTATCGACAAACGTTCCAGGAGTTAAATAAATTAATTGATGCACTCGAAACAAAATTATCGGAGGGCTAACGATGAATAAACGAAGTGTGAAGCATTCTTTTGGATTGAGAAAGCAACTCGTATTATTTGTATCAATTTTAGCAATCATAACTTATTCAACCAGTTTAATTTTTATCGAATATATTCAACCAGAATTTTTCCCTAATATTAATCGATTAATATTTGAAATCATTACGTATGCATTAGGTATTATATGGTCTGGTATTTTAGCGGCAGTATTTAGCTCATTTATTATTAAGCCATTGCAAAATCTAGAGGCTGCTACAAACCGTGCAGCAGAAGGCTACATAGGAGAAAATGTAGATTTACCAAGATCAAATGACGAGATAAGAGCGCTGGCAGTAGCGTTTCAGTCTATGCTCGAAAATCTCCGTAAAATGGTAGATAGTATTGATCGGAATTTCCAATCAACTAACGAAACAGTTCTAAGTTTATCAAAGGAAACTGAAAATGCAGCTACTCAAGCAGAAGCAGTATCTCTTACAATTGCACAAATTTCTGAAGGCGCAGAAAGCTCAGCAGTATCTATTCAGCAAACAGCAGAGGCGCTTGAAGATGTTCGAGTTATAGCTGAGGAAGTTAATGGCCGTGCAGAATTATCCTCAAAACATTCTGAGCGTATGAAGAAAGAATTAACATTTACAACGAAGAAAATTGAAGATCTTGTTTCAGGAATAAAACAAATTGTCTCTGGTAACAAAGATGCACTTGGAAATATCCATCAACTCGAAAGTAATGCAAAACAAGTTGAACGTATTATCCAATTGGTTGGAGATATTGCCGCACAAACAAATTTATTAGCATTAAATGCGTCAATTGAAGCTGCACGTGCTGGCGAGCATGGTAAAGGCTTTGCGGTTGTTGCAGAAGAAGTACGTCAACTAGCGGACCAAAGTGCAGAAGCTGTACAAGGTATTACGGGATTAATCCAAACGATGCAATCAGATGTACATAATGTTGTAGAACAAATGACGTCTCAAGTAGCCTTTGCAGTAAAAGAAGTAGAGAGAGTGTCAGAAACAACAAATGCTGTAGAAGGAATGACGTCAATCGTTCATGAAATGGCGGATTCTGTTGTTGAGATTTCTCAATTTGTAGAACAACAATTGCATAATATTGAAACGACTGCTCATCAATCTCAAGAAGTAGCTGCAATAGCTCAACAAACATCTGCTGGTGCGCAAGAAGTTCGAAGTGTAACGGAGGAGCAGGCTAGGTCAATCGAAGAAATTGATCAACTATCGAAGCATTTGAAAATGCAGTCAGAAGAGCTGTATAAAATGATACTGCAATTTGACCGCTCCTAACCATTGATTTAGACATAATGACTATCACGAAAGCCTTAATGGGGCTATTGTGATAGTTTTTTACTATTAAAGAATGTATATTTTAGTTTAAAATAACACTTACTATCTTAAAGCTCAGTAATAGTTTGCGCGAATTTTCAGATTTTGAATATCGAAAGAAATTCCAAAAAGAAATCCATTGAAATCCGAATTTAATTCATGATAACAATGTTTTATATTCGGTAATTGATCAATAAAGTCTGTGAAAAATACTATATAAAGAATAATATTCGTGTTTATATTTAATACTTTTATTTAATTACTGTGAAAAATATGTCTTTCTCTAGCTAGAAGTGGTAAACTATTGTTGAATAAAATTATCGAAAAGAGGGAACCCATTGAAAATTGCGATTTCATCAGACCATGGTGGCAACAATTTACGAAAAGAGATTATGACACTGCTAGAAGAGCTAGGCATAAACTACGACGATTTTGGACCACAATCCTCTGATTCAGTTGATTATCCTGACTATGCACTACCAGTTGCAGAAGGTGTAGCAAGTGGAAAGTATGATCGAGGTATTTTAATTTGTGGAACAGGCATAGGTATGTCTATCGCAGCTAACAAAGTGAAAGGTATTCGATGTGCATTAGTTCATGATTTATTTAGTGCAAAAGCAACTAGATGCCATAACAATTCAAACGTGTTAGCAATGGGAGAACGTGTAATTGGCCCAGGACTTGCGCTTGAAATTGTGCGAACTTGGTTATCTACAGAGTTTGAAGGCGGACGTCACGAACGCCGCGTTGAAAAACTTGCAGAGATTGAAAACGACTAAGAAGGTCATAAATTATGAACTTACAACAAATAACAGATCAACTACAACAGCTTCTAACTGAGGTAGAGCAACAAGCAACATTCCTTAAGGGGCAACTCTTTGTTGTTGGTTGTTCAACTTCAGAAATCAAAGGACAAAAAATCGGTACAGCTGGTGGTTTAGAAATAGCAGAAGCACTGTACGAACCATTACATGCATTTGCTGAAAATCACGGATTGTCTTTAGTATTCCAAGGTTGTGAGCATCTCAATCGTGCTTTAACTTTAGAACGTAAAGTAGCGGAAGACTACCGACTTGAGCCGGTTTCAGTTATTCCTGCCCAAACAGCAGGGGGCTCTATGTCGACTTACGTATATAATCAGCTTACAGATCCGGTCGTTGTGGAAGAAATACAAGCACATGCTGGTATAGATATCGGTCAAACATTAATTGGTATGCATTTAAAAAGAGTGGCAGTTCCTGTTCGTACTTCTGTAACCCATATAGGTGAGGCAGTTGTGACAGTTGCGATAACACGCCCCAAATTAATTGGTGGCGAAAGAGCAGTATATAAAAAAGACTAGATTACAGGGGGAATATGAATAATGATCAAACTTGCAGCACTAGACACAGCGGTATTTGAAGCAATGGAAGCCGAAAAAGCACGTCAACAAGCTAATATTGAATTGATTGCATCTGAAAATATCGTTTCTGAAGCAGTAATGGAAGCACAAGGTTCAGTACTAACAAACAAATATGCTGAAGGCTATCCAGGCAAACGTTATTACGGTGGATGTGAACATGTGGATGTTGTTGAAAACATCGCACGTGATCGCCTAAAAGAAATCTTTGGCGCAGAATATGCTAACGTTCAACCACACTCAGGTGCACAAGCTAACATGGCTGTATACTTCACAATCCTTGAGCAAGGCGACACTGTATTAGGTATGAACTTATCTCATGGTGGTCACTTAACTCATGGTAGCCCTGTAAACTTCTCAGGTGTACAATACAATTTCGTAGAGTATGGCGTAACAGAAGATACAAATGTAATAGACTATGAAGACGTTCGTCAAAAAGCGCTTGAGCATAAACCAAAATTAATCGTTGCAGGTGCATCTGCATACCCTCGTCAAATTGACTTTGCCAAATTCCGTGAAATTGCTGACGAAGTAGGCGCGTATTTCATGGTAGACATGGCGCACATCGCAGGTTTAGTTGCTGCTGGTGAACATCCAAACCCAGTACCATATGCTGATTTCGTAACGTCTACAACACACAAAACTTTACGTGGACCTCGTGGGGGACTTATTCTTTGTAAAGAAGAGTTTGGTAAAAAAATCGATAAATCGATCTTCCCAGGAATCCAAGGTGGTCCATTAATGCATGTCATCGCTGGTAAAGCAGTAGCGTTCGGTGAAGCACAACAACCAGAATTCAAAGAATACATTGGACAAGTTGTGAAAAACGCAAAAGTATTCGGTGAAGCACTTCAAGCTGAAGGTATTAAATTAGTATCAGGTGGAACAGATAACCACTTACTATTATTAGATGTTCGTTCTATGGGGTTAACTGGTAAGGTTGCAGAAGCATTACTTGACGAAGTACAAATTACTGCAAACAAAAACACAATTCCTTACGAAACTGAAAGTCCATTCGTAACTTCAGGAGTTCGTGTTGGTACAGCTGCAGTTACTTCTCGTGGTTTTAAAGAAGATGATATGAAAGAAGTTGCTTCAATCATTGCATCTGTTCTTAAAAATCCAGAAGATGAAGTGATTAAAGTAGAAGCACAAAAACGTGTTGCAGCATTAACTACTAAACATCCACTTTACGCATAATTGAATAGATTAATAAACTATAATAATAGTCGAAGCTACTTTTGTTCATTCAAAAGTAGCTTTTTTTATACTTGATTTCTAAAATAGAATACTCTTTGTTAACTATGAGAAGATTTTAATATAACTAAGGCAATTATAAGTGACCTAAAATCATATAGTTTTGAAACATCCATGATAATTATTTGGTCAGCTTTTCATCATGCAACTATTTAAATGATTCCTCATTCGCAAAAAGTAAAATATATTGAAGCATTAGTGATAATATGTCTGTACTTAGTACCTTTGTAATTTTCTATACGATTATTTAATTAGTTTATAATTTCCTCGTTTTATCGGTCTCTGAAGATGTTGAAACATGCTCTAGAAAGTGATGATAAAGCGGTTAGGTTATGTAATTGGACAAGCTTACTATTTTAATGAGCCATTAACACTAGAGCGAGCAGATGAATTACTCGTCAAAATATTACAAATTAAAAAAACGCAATGGACTCATAGTCAAACTACGTTTTTCTGTTATAATAATCAAGATAAATAAAAGTAGGGAGAGGAACACATTGGGTAAAGTATACGTATTTGACCATCCACTAATTCAACATAAGCTAACATACATTCGCGACAAAAATACAGGAACGAAAGAATTTCGCGAGCTTGTAGACGAAGTAGCAACACTTATGGCATTTGAAATCACTCGTGATTTACCATTAGAAGAAATTGAAATTGATACACCAGTAACAACAGCTAAAACAAAAGTATTATCAGGTAAGAAAATGGCTATTGTTCCAATTCTACGCGCTGGTATCGGTATGGTAGATGGAGTATTAAAACTAATCCCTGCTGCAAAAGTAGGTCATATCGGATTATATCGTGATCCACAAACTTTAAAACCAATCGAGTATTATGCAAAACTTCCTGCTGATGTAGAAGAACGTGATTTCATCATTGTTGATCCAATGTTAGCAACTGGTGGTTCTGCAATTGAAGCGATCAACTCTTTGAAAAAACGTGGTGCTAAAAGCATTAAATTCATGTGCTTAATCGCAGCTCCTGAAGGTGTAAAAGCGATTCATGATGAGCATCCAGAAATCGATATTTATATCGCTGCACTTGACGAAAAATTAAACGACCATGGTTATATTATTCCTGGTTTAGGTGATGCTGGAGACCGTTTGTTCGGTACAAAATAATGTGAAGGTGGTGCAAGGTCATTGCGTAAAAAATGGAAAGTGATGACTATTTTTGGAACAAGACCAGAAGCCATTAAAATGGCTCCCCTCGTTTTAGAATTACAAAAACATTCAGATCAAATCGAAACAATTGTGACAGTGACAGCGCAACATCGACAAATGCTCGACCAAGTGCTGGATACATTCAAAATTACGCCAGATTATGATTTGAACATCATGAAGGATCGCCAAACACTTGTTGATGTCACAACAAAAGGGCTAGAAGGTTTAGACCGAGTGATGAAACAAGCTAAACCGGACATCGTATTAGTTCATGGGGATACGACCACAACATTTATCGCAAGCCTCGCAGCCTTTTATAACCAAATTGCAATAGGTCATGTTGAAGCTGGACTTCGAACAGGTGACAAATACTCCCCATATCCAGAAGAGATGAATCGTCAGCTTACTGGTATTATGGCAGATATTCATTTTGCGCCAACTGAGCAGTCTAAACAAAACCTATTGAAAGAAAATAAAGCAAATAGCACGATTGTAGTTACAGGTAATACTGCAATTGATGCATTAGAAACAACTGTTAACGAATCCTACAGTCATCCAGTGCTCGAACAAATTGGACAAGATCGTATGATTTTATTAACTGCACATCGCAGAGAAAATCTAGGCGAACCAATGCGCCAAATGTTTAAAGCTATAAAAAGACTGTTAGTAGAGCATAGTGATTTACAAGTTGTTTATCCCGTTCATATGAACCCAGCTGTCCGCGAAATTGCCAATGAAATATTGGGAGACGAAGCAAAAGTTCATTTGATCGAACCACTTGAGGTTTTTGATTTCCATAATTTCGCTGCTAAATCATACATGATTTTAACAGACTCAGGTGGTGTGCAAGAAGAAGCGCCTTCTCTAGGGAAGCCGGTACTTGTTCTTCGTAATACGACAGAACGTCCCGAAGGAATTGAAGCCGGTACTTTGAAATTAGCTGGTACAGAAGAAGAAACCATTTATCGCTTAGCAAAAGAGCTTTTAATAGAAGAAAATACGTATAATGCTATGGCTCATGCTTCAAATCCATACGGTGACGGATTTGCCTCAAAAAGAATTGTCGAAGCTTTACTGACCTATTTGGAAAAGTGAAATCAATAGTTTATTGAATAAAAACTACCTTATGACCTGTTACAAGTAATTTGTAAGGTAGTTCTATTTCTGTCTATAAATAGATGATAATCTAACTTAAGTCAATATTGTTGTAAATTTGTCGACAATTTGACAAGGTTTCCACCTTTGTGAAGTTTTTCACTCTAACCAATTGACATGAAATATTCACTATTGTATGCTAACTAAGGGTAAGAATGATAAGGGTTCCTTAACTGTAAACAATCTACAATTACTTGAGTTATCAAGTTTTGCTAGTTTCACAGTTTGGGCATAATTTGTAAATTTATATGGTATTGTGCATCATTTTTTATGTCCTTATATGCGGTGGTTCTCCATTTAAAGCTTATCTCTCACATTTAATATGGATTCCGATTCATCTCTTTATGAGAGTAGATTACGGCTTCCGCCCCCGCTAGTAGTTTTAAATGACTACTTATCCGGCATCCAACCGGTGGTCAGCTATTACTTCCGTCATTCGAAAATAAGATTCAGGAGATCAAAGACCAATGCTAGAATTGCATCAGATTTTTGCTAAGCAGAAAAGAATGCTATTTTTTTTGCTCGCATTTTGTGCGTTAGGATGGGCTTTTACGCCATATCAAACAGTATTCGCTGGTCTCGCATTAGGTGCGCTTTTTGGTCATTATAACTTTTGGATTCTAGTCCGAAGAATGGAACGATTTGATCGCTCTATTAGTGAAGGAAAGAAAGTGGCATCACTAGGTTCGGCTTTTCGCTTTGCATCAGGTATTGCTGCAGTAGCGGTTGCTACCATGTTGCCAAAGTATTTTCATTTAATTAGCACGGTCATTGGGCTAATGATTCCGTACGTTCTGCTTTTAGTAGACAGGATCGTATTTCATGTAAAATACCAATAAGCGCATTTGAAAGAGAGGTGAATGCAAAGTGCAACATGAAAATCCACATTTTGAATTGTGGGGACTAGGATTTAACCCAGGTAATATTTTAATGTTAGTGGTAGCAGCGTTAATAGTTTTCTTAATTGCTTTCATTTCGACACGAAACTTAAAATTGAAACCAACAGGTATGCAAAACTTTATGGAGTGGGTTATGGACTTCGTAAAGAATATTATTGGCAGCGCCATGGACTGGAAAACAGGTGGTAAGTTCCATATACTTGGAATCACGCTGATCATGTTCATCTTCGTTGCGAATCTAATTGGTCTTCCTTTCTCAGTCGTAATTAATGGAGAATTATGGTGGAAATCACCAACAGCAGATCCAATCGTTACTATGACACTTGCGGTTATGATAATTGTATTATCTAACTACTATGGTGTTAAAGCGAAAGGATTCAAAGGGTATCTTGGAAGTTTCGCTCAACCGATGGCTTTCTTATTCCCATTGAAGATTATTGAAGAGTTCGCAAATACGTTAACTCTTGGTCTACGTCTTTACGGTAACATCTATGCAGGTGAGATTCTTTTAGGATTACTTGCAAGTATGGGAACGCTTTGGGGAGGATTAGGTTTCTTCGCAGCAGTAGTTCCGACAATGATTTGGCAAGGTTTCTCGATCTTTATCGGTGCAATCCAATCATTTATTTTCGTTATGTTAACAATGGTTTACATGTCTCACAAAGTGAGCGAAGACCATTAAGTATAAAATACTTAATTTAATAAGTTAAGTAGCTGACACACAAAAAACTTTATATTTCCAAGGAGGAAAAATTTCAATGGTAGGTTCAGTTGGTTTATTAGCAGCAGCAATCGCAATCGGTTTAGGTGCACTTGGTGCAGGTATTGGTAATGGTATGATCGTTTCAAAAACAGTAGAAGGTATCGCTCGCCAACCAGAAGCACGTGGCGTTCTTCAAACAACAATGTTCATCGGGGTTGCATTAGTAGAGGCCCTACCGATCATCGCTGTAGTAGTAGCTTTCATCGTAATGAACAAATAATCGTCTTTAATTGTTTTATAAAAAAATGGCGAAGAGACTTTTTGATAAAGGAAAACTTCGCCATTCCTTTATGTCTTTAAGGCATAATATTCCTTTAGACAATACATCTTACTAAGATTCAATCATATAAGATTTGAACTCTAAGCTCTTGAAGGGAGTGAAACAATCGTGTTTTTAGACTATCTAGTACTAGGAAATTCTGCTGAATTTATTAATGGTGGAGATATCCTTGTAACGTTAGCAGTTTTCATCATCCTAATGTTCGTTTTGAAAAAAGTGGCGTGGGGTCCATTGATGGGAATCATGCAACAACGTGAAGAATTAGTTGCTAGTGAAATCGAGTCAGCTGAAAAGAGCCGTCAAGAATCACAACAACTTTTAGAAGATCAACGCAGCCTTCTTAAAGAAGCGCGTGTAGAAGCACAATCGATTGTTGAAAACGCGAAGAAACAAGGCGACTTGCAAAAAGAAGAAATTATTTCTGCTGCTCGCGCTGAAGCATTGCGTTTGAAAGAATCAGCTGTGCGTGATATCGAGACTGAAAAAGAGAAAGCTATTGCTGCTGTTCGTGGAGAAGTGGTTTCACTATCTGTACTTGCTGCATCTAAAGTTCTTGAAAAACAAGTCTCAGTTGAAGAGAATCGTGCTCTAATTGAAGAAACGATTGCGAAGGCAGGGGAAACTCTATGAGTCAATCGACTGCAGCGAGTCGCTATGCCAAAGCATTGTTCCAATTGGCACAAGAAAAACAATTACTAACTGAAGTAAGTTCTGACTTACGTGAAGTGAAAGTTGTTTTCGAGGAGAATAAAGGGTTATTCCAACTTTTAGATTCTCCAAAATTAGAAGACAAAGAAAAGAAAGAACTTGTTTCTAAAGTATTTGCTTCTGTTCAACCAATCATCGTGAATGCAATTAAAGTCTTAATTGATAAAAAACGTATTCATGAAGTAGTAAGTGTGATTGAAGAGTTTATCCGTTTTGCTAATGATACGCAAGGTGTAGCAGATGCAATCGTATATACTACTCAACCTCTTACAGAAGATGAAACTCAACGCATTTCTACGGCATTCGCTCGTAAAGTGGGTAAAAATACACTTAATATTACAAACGAAATCGATCCATCTTTAATTGGTGGAGTTCGACTTCAAATCGGTAACCAAATTTTTGACAGCAGTATTTCACATAAACTAGCTGGCTTAAAACGTGCGTTAATCGGTTAATTATAAAGAATTTGAGAGGTGAGAAACATGGGCATCAAAGCTGAAGAAATCAGTGGACTTATAAAGCAGCAGATGGAGAATTACCAATCTGCAATGGAAGTTAGCGAGGTAGGTACAGTTATCACAGTTGGTGACGGTATCGCTCGTGCTCATGGCCTCGACAACGTCATGGCTGGAGAATTGCTTGAGTTCTCTACTGGTGTACTTGGTATGGCACAAAACTTGGAAGCGAACAACGTAGGTATCGTTATCCTTGGACCAACTAAAGGCATCAATGAAGGCGATGAAGTGCGTCGTACTGGCCGTATTATGGAAGTACCAGTTGGTGAAGAATTGATCGGTCGTGTTGTCAATTCACTAGGTCTTCCTGTTGATGGTTTAGGACCAATCAACACTACAAAATCTCGTCCAATCGAAAGCCCTGCTTTCGGAGTAATGGATCGTAAATCAGTACACGAACCATTACAAACAGGTATTAAAGCGATTGACGCATTAGTTCCAATTGGTCGTGGTCAACGTGAGTTAATCATCGGTGACCGTCAAACTGGTAAAACTACTGTTGCAATCGATACAATTTTAAACCAAGCAGACCAAGATATGATTTGTATCTATGTTGCTATCGGTCAAAAAGAATCTACTGTTCGTGGCGTAGTTGAAACACTTCGTCAACACGGTGCACTAGATTACTCAATCGTTGTAACTGCATCTGCATCTCAACCATCACCATTATTATACCTAGCTCCTTATGCTGGTATCTCAATGGCAGAAGAGTTCATGTTACAAGGTAAACATGTATTAATCGTATATGATGATTTATCTAAACAAGCATCTGCTTACCGTGAACTTTCATTACTTCTTCGCCGTCCGCCAGGTCGTGAAGCTTACCCAGGGGATGTATTCTACTTACACAGCCGCTTATTAGAACGTGCTGCTAAGTTGAATGAAAAATATGACTGTGGTTCAATCACAGCACTTCCATTCGTTGAAACACAAGCAGGGGATATCTCAGCTTACATTCCAACAAACGTAATTTCTATTACGGATGGACAAATTTTCTTACAATCTGATTTATTCCACTCAGGTGTACGTCCAGCGATCAACGCAGGTCTTTCTGTATCACGTGTAGGTGGTTCAGCTCAAATTAAAGCAATGAAAAAAGTTGCGGGTACACTACGTCTTGACTTAGCTGCATTCCGTGAGCTTGAATCATTTGCTCAATTTGGTTCTGACCTAGATAAAGCTACTTCAGCTAAATTAGAACGTGGTAAACGTACTGTAGAAGTTCTAAAACAAGACCTTCACAAACCTATTAAAGTTGAAAAACAAGTTACAATTCTATATGCACTAACAAAAGGATTCTTAGATGATATTCCTGTACAAGATATCGTTCGTTTCGAAAGCGAATTATACGCTTGGTTAGATGCAAATGACGAAAGCCACAAAAACGTTTTAAATCATATCCGTACTACTCAAGGACTTCCATCTGATGAAGACATGGCAGAAACTTTAAATGCTTTCAAAAAAACTTTTGCTAAATCAGAATAAGATCTGATAGTTTTACGTCAATATAAAATAAACGGTAAGGTGGTGAAATACCAGTGGCATCATTACGCGACATAAAAAAACGTATCACATCGACTAAAAGCACAAGTCAAATCACGAAAGCGATGCAGATGGTTTCTTCTTCTAAAATGACACGTGCTGAAGCAAACGCTAAAGCTTACGTTCCATATATGGAGAAAATTCAGGATGTTGTAGCTGCAATTGCAGCAGGTACTCCAGACGGATCACACCCGATGTTAGTATCTCGTCCAGTTAAGAAAACGGCTTATTTAGTTATTACTTCTGACCGTGGTCTTGCAGGTGGTTATAACAGTAACGTAATTCGTACTGCTAAAAACGCTATGGATGAACGACACAACTCTAAAGATGAGTTTGTGATCATCGCAATCGGCCGTATGGCAAGTGAATTCTTTGCGAAACGTGGATATAACGTAGTAGATGAAGAAATTGGTCTACCTGACCAACCTTTATTTGCTGACATTAAACAAATCGCTCGTAAGGCTGTTGGTATGTTCACTGATGGTACATATGATGAACTTTATATGTACTACAGCCACTTTGTCAGTGCCATTCAACATGAACCAACTGAGAAAAAGGTACTGCCAATTACAGACATCGCAGCATCAAGCACAACTGCATCTTATGAATTCGATCCATCTGGTGAAGCAATTCTTGAAGTATTGTTACCACAATACGCAGAAAGCTTAATTTATGGTGCGTTGCTCGACGGTAAAGCTAGTGAACATGCTTCACGTATGACAGCAATGAAGAGCGCAACCGATAATGCAAACGAACTTATTAGTTCATTAACACTTGTATATAACCGTGCACGACAAGCGGCTATTACACAAGAAATTACAGAAATCGTTGGTGGAGCTGCAGCCTTAGAATAGGCGCTCTCCAGCTTCTGTAATGCAAGTACGATAGGAGGGGAAAAGTATGAAAACAGGACACGTTCTTCAAGTAATGGGTGCCGTTGTTGACGTTCAATTCGACAACTCATCATTACCGGAAATTTACAACGCGCTTACTGTAGAAATTAAACGCCCTGGTGAAGAGCCTCAAACACTTACTCTTGAAGTAGCACTTCACCTAGGAGACAATGCTGTCCGCACTATTGCTATGTCATCTTCAGATGGCTTACAACGTGGCGCAGTAGTAACAGACCTTGGTGCTCCAATCTCAGTTCCAGTTGGTGACATCACTCTTGGACGTGTATTCAACGTACTTGGTGAAACAATCGATTTAGCGGGAGAAATTCCAACAACTGAACGCCGTGACCCAATTCACCGCGAAGCACCAACATTTGAAAACCTTTCAACTCAAGTTGAAATCCTTGAAACAGGTATCAAAGTAGTAGACTTATTAGCACCATATATTAAAGGTGGTAAAATCGGTCTATTCGGTGGTGCCGGTGTAGGTAAAACTGTATTAATCCAAGAACTTATTAACAACATCGCTCAAGGACACGGTGGTATCTCCGTATTCGCAGGTGTAGGTGAACGTACTCGTGAGGGTAACGATTTATTCTTCGAAATGAGCGACTCAGGCGTTATTAAGAAAACAGCAATGGTATTCGGTCAAATGAACGAGCCACCAGGCGCACGTATGCGTGTAGCTTTATCTGGTCTTACTATGGCTGAATATTTCCGTGATGAACAAGGTCAAGACGTACTTCTATTCATCGATAACATTTTCCGTTTCACTCAAGCAGGTTCTGAGGTTTCTGCGTTATTAGGTCGTATGCCTTCTGCCGTAGGTTACCAACCAACTCTTGCTACTGAAATGGGTCGTTTACAAGAACGTATTACGTCAACAAACAAAGGTTCTGTAACTTCTATCCAAGCGATCTATGTACCAGCCGATGACTATACTGACCCGGCTCCGGCTACAACTTTCGCCCACTTAGATGCAACTACTAACCTTGAGCGTAAACTTTCTGAAATGGGTATCTACCCAGCGGTTGATCCATTGGCTTCAACTTCTCGTGCACTATCACCAGATATCGTTGGTGTTGAACACTATGAAGTTGCTCGTCAAGTTCAACAAACTTTACAACGTTACAACGAATTACAAGATATCATCGCTATCCTAGGTATGGATGAATTATCTGATGAAGATAAATTAACAGTTGACCGCGCTCGTCGTATTCAATTCTTCTTATCTCAAAACTTCCACGTAGCGGAACAATTCACTGGTCAAAAAGGTTCTTATGTACCTGTTAAAGAAACTGTTAAAGGTTTCCGTGAAATTCTTGAAGGTAAATATGACAAATTACCAGAAGATGCATTCCGTCTAGTTGGTCGTATTGAAGAAGTTATCGAAAAAGCGAAAAGTATGGGTATTGAACTTTAATACTAGGGACGAGGAGGAAAAAATATGAAGACCATAACAGTCAACATTGTCACTCCCGACGGCCCAGTATACGATTCAGAAGTCAACATGGTGATTGCTAAAACTGTAACGGGTGAGATGGGTATTTTACCTGGTCACATCCCTACAGTTGCGCCACTAGTAGTAGGTGCTGTACGTCTGGATTCAGACAAGCAAACTGAATTAGTAGCAGTTAGCGGCGGTTTTGTTGAAATTCGTCCTGATAAAGTAACGATTTTAACTCCTTCAGCTGAAACAGTAAGCTCAATCGATCTTGCTCGTGCAAAAGAAGCGTTAAATCGCGCTGAACAGCGACTACAAAGTAAACAAGATGGCATTGATTTCAAGCGTGCTGAATTTGCACTTAAACGCGCTATGAACCGTATCAACGTTAAAGAGGGTAACATCTAATCTTTATAAATTAGAAATGCGGGCAGAATTCTTCTGCCCGCTTTTTTAAGATTTATTTAAAAGGAGATGACAAGTGTGGATATAACAGCATCAATTGGTCAAAATGCACTAATTAGCATTATTTCACATATATTTTTTATAGGGATCTCATTCTATGCATTACAAGCAATTATGTTTGAAAAAGTGTTTAAAAAGAATCACGTGTTTCAAATACAGTTGCTATTTATTTTATTAAGTATCGCAATTGGATCATCTGTTTCGAATTTTTTCTTAACATTTTCTGGATGGTCAAGTCAACTTCCGTATCTCTTTGAGTAACTTGTTTTATATGGAAAACAAATTATAATATAATATTTCTAGATTATCGGTTATTTTGACAAGATACGCTAAAATTTTTGAACTCTTACAGAGGGAACGCTTTCATTATTGCTATTTATTTGTTATGGTTGAATTTGTGAGAGTATATTATTATTTTTCCATATAGAATAATCATTACCCAGGAAATATTTTGTGGAAATTTGTTTTATTTAGATAATAATTGGGTATATAAAATGGGCGTCTAGTTTTCTAAAATCAGACACCATTTGCGCTAGCTTTGCGTAAAGTATAATGTCTATAGTTAATTGTTATCACTTTATTAAATAGTTTGTTGGATACTTGCCATGAGGCAAAAAAGAAGGTAACATGTTATATGCTTTGTTTACTAATTATTGACATCATACAATAGAAATTTATCGACTGAAATATATAATAAATGGATACATGGGTTCGGAGGGACAAATGGTGGAGAAAATCATTGTTAAAGGCGGTAATACCTTAACTGGTAACGTTCGAGTTGAAGGGGCAAAAAATGCCGTATTACCTATATTGGCGGCTACATTACTTGCGTCAAAAGGAAAAAATATTATTAAAAATGTGCCAAATTTGGCCGATGTGTATACAATCGATGAAGTATTAAAAAGTTTAAATGTAGATTTATCATTTTCACCTGAAACAAACACAGTAGAAATTGATGCAACTAAACAATTATCATCTGAAGCACAATTTGAATATGTACGTAAAATGAGAGCTTCAATTTTAGTAATGGGACCTCTATTAGCACGTAATGGCTTTGCACGCGTAGCTATGCCGGGTGGTTGTGCAATCGGATCACGACCAATTGATCAACATCTAAAAGGCTTTGAACTAATGGGCGCGAAGATCTCAATGGGACACGGCTATGTAGAAGCAACAACTGAAGGACGCTTACACGGAGCTAAAATTTATTTAGACTTCCCAAGCGTAGGTGCTACTGAAAATATCTTAACTGCTGCAGCTTTAGCAGAGGGTACTACATTTATCGAAAATGCTGCTAAAGAGCCGGAAATTGTGGATTTAGCTAACTTTATTAATGAGATGGGTGGTAAAGTTGTTGGCGCTGGTACTGACACAATCCGTGTAGAGGGCGTTAAAGAACTATATGGTACAACTCATTATATTATTCCTGATCGTATTGAAGCTGGTACATTTATGGTAGCAGCGGCGATTACAGGTGGAGATGTACTAATTGAAAATGGCATCGCTGAACATATGACAGCACTTGTTGCGAAAATGCGTGAAATGGGTGTTGAAATTACAGAAGAAGGCGAAGGTTTACGTATCCGTTCAAACGGACCTTTAAAAGCTGTAGATATTAAAACAATGCCACATCCAGGCTTCCCAACAGATATGCAATCTCAATTGATGGCTTTAATGTTGAAAACAACTGGTACGGGTGTTATTACTGAAACAGTATTTGAAAATCGCTTTATGCACGTTGAAGAGTTTAGACGTATGAATGCTTCTGCGAAAATTGATGGTCGTTCTGTTATTATCGATGGCCCATGTGATTTACAAGGTGCAGAAGTTGCAGCGACAGATTTACGAGCAGCAGCAGCACTTATTCTTGCAGGATTAGTAGCTGAAGGAATTACGCGTGTTTCTGAATTGCATCACTTAGATCGTGGATATGTTAATTTCCATAAAAAGCTTGCCGCTTTAGGCGCTGATATTGAAAGAGTATCGACGATTGAAAAAGCATCTGTAGAATTTCAAACAAATTAAACTAGCATAATACTAAAACGTTTAAGAGCTTAATTGCTCTTGAACGTTTTTTTCGTATAACGACGAATGCCTCAGCATAGAATGGCATATGAAAAAAATCCTTCTAATACCCATCAGCCTTTTTGTCGTTATCCTTTTGTTTGTGCTACCGATTGTTAGTATGCATTTTTATCCTAAAAATTTCACAAACGTATCTACTACGCAACAGACTCAGAAGAAACAACAAGAAAACGAGCCGCCTTGTGAAGTTTACATTACTGTGGAAGGAATTAAAGACCCCCTACCTCTGGAACAATATGTTGCTGGAGTTATAGCAGCTGAAATGCCCTCTAGCTTCCACTTAAAGGCACTTGAAGCACAAGCTATAGCTTCACGCACATTTGTCCTTAAAGTCACGGAGAATGGCCAGAAAGCGATAAAACCGAGTGTTCTCCATCAAGTCTTTGAATCAAAACAGCAAAGAAAGAAAAAATGGGGAGCAAATTTCAATAAGAACGAGAAAAAATTACAACAAGCTGTAGCTACTACAGCAGGTGAAATACTCACTTATAACGGTGAATTAATCACGGCTATGTTCTTTTCAACAAGCAATGGTAAAACAGAAAGTGCAGAAGAATACAGTGGACAAGATATTCCGTATTTACAAACAGTTACTGTAGAAGGCGAAAAAGAATTGTCTCCAAATTACATTCAAAACACAGACTTTTCTCTAACACAGTGGAATGCTGCCTTCAATTTTAAATGGTCTGCTGAACAACTAAACACTATTAAACTAACGAGAAACAGTTCTAATCGTGTTCAAATGATGCAAGTGGGAAGCTACAGTTGGACAGGCCGGGAAATCCGGGAAAAGCTTAATATCCCTTCTACGGACTTCAGAATTTATTGGAACCCATCTCAAAATAAGATTACTGTTACAACAGTAGGGTACGGCCACGGAGTAGGCATGAGCCAATACGGTGCGGAGGCTTTGGCGAGGGAGGGGGTCAAAGCAAAGGACATCTTAAAGCACTTTTATAAGAAAGCTTCTATTACTTCCATAAAAAATAATAAAAACATATGTTTAAACTGAAGCGTTATTGTCTAGAATGACGTTGAGGTGATGACAATGAGGGAAGAAAAAACACCAAACCCTTCTCCGAAAAAAGGTAGTGTCACAACAAAGCGTTGGTTTTGGCCTACTATTTATGCAAGCTTTTCAATTCTGTTAGTAGGACTTGTATGGGGATATAGTGCTTATACAAACCCAGACACTAACAACGCTACGAATTTAGCAAGTAAAGGCGAGACAGGTACATCAGTTGAAACAAATGCTAAGGCAGAGTCTATGAAATACCCATTCCAACAGGATCTTTTAGATGAAGTAGCAATCGTACAAGACTTTTACGATGTCGAAGCAGATGAAAAAACGAGAGAAGGCGCATTGCTTGTGTTCAATCAAACGTTCACTACGAGCAACGGTATCTCACTTTCAGTTGATGGGAAACCATTTGAAGTATTATCAGTTATGAGCGGTAATGTAGAGGAAGTGAAGATGGATCCATTCATCGGCAACGAAATCGTTATTGCACATCCAAATGGTACAACGACGAAATATAGCTCTGTAGGCGATATCAAAGTTAAAAAGGGCGACAAAGTTTCACAAGGACAAGTACTTGGTAAAACAATCGAAAACGAGTGGAATCCTACAGCAGGTAATCACTTATACTTCGAAGTTTTGGAAGATGGGGTTAATGTTAACCCTAAAAAAATCTTACCTTTTTAAATTTAGCTGAATAATGTCATTTATCAACGAAATAAGGAATGCTTAGTTCTTAAAAGCTCCAAGCAAACATAAGTTGAAGAAACGTTCGTACATTGTGGAAAGGAAGAGAATGTGCACGAACATATTCGCAACCGCTGTTTGAAACTTGGGTTTATGTTGAAAGAAACGAGGCAAACCGTAAGAGCGATGGCACAAATTACAGGCTATTCAAAAAGCACTATTCATAAAGACTTAACAGAACGTCTCAATGAAGTAAATGAAGAGTTGGCCAAGGAAGTTAGTGAAATTCTGGCGTACCATAAATCGGTACGTCACATACGAGGTGGGGAGGCTACAAGGAAAAAATGGTTAGCCCGACAATCGACTATGGAGAAGGCATCGAAGTAGGCAATATGCTTCGATGTCTTTTTACGTTATTAGGAAAATGAAAACGTAGATCTAGATTGAAAGAAAACCTTTAACAAGCCGTTCATATAAGCTATCTCCATAAAATATGTAGATGTAATTTCCCCCTTGATATGATAAAATATTCTAGATAATTACATATATAAAATGTACGATAAATGCTGTTATGTGAAGGAAGGGGAAAGTTCCATGTTTTCTAAGGATATTGGGATTGATTTAGGAACTGCTAATGTATTAATCCATGTTAAAGGTAAGGGAATCGTTTTAAATGAACCATCTGTTGTTGCGATAGATAAAAATACAAACAGAGTGCTTGCTGTAGGAGAAGAAGCACGTAAGATGGTAGGGAGAACACCAGGCAATATTATTGCGATTCGACCATTAAAAGACGGCGTAATTGCTGATTTTGATATTACCGAAGCGATGTTAAGACACTTTATAAGTAAACTAGACGTTAAAGGATTTCTCTCAAAGCCACGTATTTTAGTTTGTTGTCCAACAAATATTACAAGTGTTGAACAAAAGGCTATTCGTGAAGCAGCAGAGAAATCTGGTGGTCGTAATGTCTACTTAGAAGAAGAGCCAAAAGTAGCTGCTATTGGAGCTGGAATGGATATTTTCCAACCAAGTGGGAATATGGTTGTTGATATTGGTGGAGGCACTACAGATGTTGCTGTACTATCAATGGGAGATATCGTTACTTCTGAATCCATTAAGGTTGCAGGAGATGTATTCGATAATGATATCTTACAATATATTAAAAAAGAATATAAATTACTAATTGGGGAACGTACAGCCGAATCAATTAAAATGACGATCGGTACAGTGTATGCCGGTAGCCGAGAAGATGAGATGGACATTCGAGGACGAGACATGGTAACAGGCTTACCAAGAACAATTACAATTGGTTCTGCTGAAATTGAAAAGTCTTTACGTGAATCGATTTCAATGATTGTACAAGCAGCTAAAAACGTATTAGAAAAAACACCTCCTGAACTATCAGCAGACATTATTGACCGCGGTATTATGATTACTGGTGGTGGAGCATTATTGCACGGTCTTGACCAATTATTAACGGACGAGTTAAAAGTACCAGTACTTTCTGCAGAGAATCCAATGAACTGTGTTGCTGAAGGAACAGGCATTATGCTCAACAATATGGACAAAGTATCAAAACATATTTGATTTGTAGCCGAAATAAAGAAAGTATAGAAATCGCATATACTTTAATTTATTGATGAAAGGGTGATTACAATGTTTCGTGGGTTTTATACAGTAGCTACAGGAATGATTGCGCAACAGCGACGTACTGAATTACTGTCAAATAATATTGCCAATGCCAACACACCAGGTTATAAAGCAGACCAATCTACAATTCGTTCTTTCCCAGATATGCTTATGTCGCGTATGACTAAGTCAGGTACAAATTTAGAGAGTGGACTAAACACAACAACCAATAATCAGATTGGTGCATTAAATGCAGGCGTATATATGCAAGAAACATTACCAGACTATTCACAAGGTCAAATTACAGCCACTGATTTAACCACTGATGTTGCTTTAGTTGATAACCAATTACCGACAGATGCAGAAACAGGCGCTAAAGGTGCAATATTCTTCCGTTTAGAGCATCCTACAGAAGGAGAAACGTATACACGTAACGGTAATTTCACTTTAGATCCACAAGGCTACTTAACAAATGCACAAGGTCTTTATGTGTTATCAGATAGAGGTCAGCGTATACAGTTGCAAAATGATGATTATCAAATTATGGATGACGGTCGTATTATCGGAGCTGGAGAACAAGAAGTAGCACGTATCGGCGTATCATACGCAGCACAGCCAGATACACTTCAAAAGCAAGATAACGGACTATATCGTACATACAACGGTGAAGATTTACCATCTGCATACACAGTAAATGGTGTCAGCTTTAATTTAAAACAAGGTTATATTGAACGCTCAAATGTTGATGCTAGTAAAACGATGACAGAAATGCTGACAGCATACCGTGCATTCGAAGCAAATCAAAAGGTTTTACAAGCCTATGACCGTAGTATGGATAAAGCCGTTAACGAAATTGGCAAAGTGTAACAGAAACAGTATTTTTGAAATACATAGGAGGGCTATGATATGCTACGTACAATGATTTCCGCTTCCAACACGATGTCTCAATTACAACAACAGCTTGATACAATTGGCAATAACTTAGCGAATAGTAATACGCATGGTTTCAAAGCTAAGGAAGCAAAGTTTGGCGAATTATTATATCAACAATTTAACAATGACAAGTCTGATAAGACAGAGCGCCAATCTCCAATAGGAATTCGTATTGGTGTTGGGGCACAACTTGCTCAAGCACAAACGGTTTGGAAGCAGGGGAATATTCAAACGACAGAACGTTCTCTCGACTTTTCATTCACAAAGCCGAAGCAATACTTGAATATCATCATGCCAAATGGTGAAAATGGCGACCGTACAGTCTATACACGCCAAGGGGATTTATATATATCAACCGATGATTATAACAATGCCATGCTAGTAAATGCAGATGGCTATCCAGTTGCTGGTGCTGATGGAAATCCAATTATTTTCCCTGAAAACGTAAAGGAATTTGGTATGAAAGACAATGGTGAACTGAATATTACTTTTGATGACGGTTCAAAACGTACAGTAGAACTTGCTGTTACGGAGCTTCAACGTCCCCAACTAATGGAACATATTTCGGGTACATACATCGGTCTCCCTACAAACTTAAATGAATTAGGTGTGACAGAAGGTGAAGTCCTTCGTAATTTACAAGGTGCAGACCGTGCTGAGATTGGATTACAAAACGGTTCTTTAGAAATGTCGAACGTAGATACGTCTAAAGAAATGACTGAGCTTATTAATACACAAAGATCTTATCAATTTAATGCTAGAACGATTACTTTATCAGATCAAATGTTAGGTCTTATTAACGGCATTCGATAAAGCAATCTGAACAGAGGAGAAAAACAAGTTATGACAAACAATATGAAAAAAAACGCGACTGAGCCTAATACTTCAAAGCCAATGACTCGTAAAGAAGCAAAAATCGAGAGAGAGGTTAAAGAAGAAGTTAATATGAAATGGTGGTCAAATTTACGACTATTCCCAATCGGGATGCGAATCCTTGTCGTATTCATTTTGCTTGTCATAGCGGCTGTGTCAGGTGCAATGATTGGTTATAGTGTTATTGGTGAAGGCGATGCATTAGATACACTGAAAGTCTCTACATGGCGCCATATATTTGATATTATGAACGGCGTAGTGGACAAATAATCATTATTTCTTCAGAACCTTTCATATTAGGAGGACTAAAATGTTAACTGCAGATCAAATTCAAGCGATTTTACCTCATCGTTATCCTTTTTTACTTGTAGACCGTATTCTTGAACTGGAAGAAGGAAAAAGAGCGGTAGGTTTAAAAAACGTTTCAATTAATGAGCAATTTTTCAATGGTCATTTCCCAGGATACCCTGTGATGCCAGGTGTTTTGATTATCGAAGCACTTGCACAAGTTGGTGGAGTAGCGCTATTGAAGTCTGAAGAGTTCAAAGGACGATTAGCTTTCTTAACAGGAATTGATAATGCGCGTTTTAAACGTCAAGTAATTCCTGGTGATCAACTTCGTTTAGAAGTAGAATTTACTAAATTACGTGGTGTGATGGGTAAGGGACATGCTAAGGCAACAGTTGACGGGGAGCTAGTTTGCGAAGCAGACATTTTATTTGCAATTGGACCAGTACAAAAAGCATAAAATAAAGTTCAAATCACTTTTTTTTAGGATAGTTTCCTTCTTTCGGGACAAGATATGTTATATCGCACGTATAGTGTGTGATGGATATGACATTGCAGAAAGGAGGGAACTTTTTTATGTGGATTAAACCTGCAGCAGTGCTATTGCTTGGTTCACTTTTACTCGTTGGATGTAATACTAATAAAGCAAACGAGCCTCTAAAAAACGAAACGCCAATGGAGCGTGTCGAGGATGATGTTAATAAAGGAGTGGAAAACGTTACGCCAGACGTTCATGACGAACGTGTGAATGAAACGGTACCAGGTGACAATAAAGTCATAGACGAGAAGACAACAAATGAGAAAATCATAGACGAAAACGTAACACCAAATGATGAAATCGTCGAGGATAATCTTAATAAAGATCATAGAGACAATAGATAAAAAAAGATTAACAAAAAACTCGGCATAGTATAAATATGCCGAGTTTTTATCGTTTCTTACGGTATTATTCGTGGTCTATTTTTCATATCCGTTTTAAATTGATTTAAAAGTGCATCACCTTCATGACCCTCATCAATTAGCTTAGCCAGTAGTAGCTCCGCATATTGACGACGTATCGTTTTTAGTGTTCCTTTCAGCAATACGGAAACTTGATTGTCTATTTCCTTCACGGCATTTACGACAACCCTAAAGGCAGCTGGTTCATTGTCTGGATAAGAAATAACTGCGCGCACTTCTAAAATTTCATCGGTTCCTAAATAAGGCTCAAAAACAGCTTTATATTGGCGATCCATATACATTTCCAAAACCCATGATTTATGGCTATTCTCTTGATTGATAATGATGCCATCTGTTAAAGGAAATGACTTCAACTGATCATCCTGTAACAATTCAATAGAGAGCATTTTAAACGTTTTCACTAAAACTAACCACCATCCTTTATGTAATGTATTATGTCCATTATAACATATACCTAAATGTTCCAATTTTCACTTTTGTACAGTCATTCTAAAATAGAAAACCTATATAAGACAACAGTTTACAGGAAAGTACTTAAATTGACACGTTTAAAAAGCTAATTATACATACCAAAAATAGCCCAAAATCTATTTTTAAGACTTTGCGTAATTACTCATTCCAGAATAAGATGAACTTACATTCAAGCAAAAGGAGGTGAGACATTGAATCAAGTTTCGTTAGTAGGAAGGATTACAAAGGATCCTGAACTAAGAAAGTTACATGAAGGGAAGGTTCAAACTAACTTTATTCTTGCTGTAAATCGAAACTACAAAAATCAAAACGGAGAAATAGAAGCTGATTTCATCTTCTGTACAGCATGGGGAAGGCTGGCAGATAACGTTGTGAAGTATTGTGGCAAAGGATCACTAATAGGGGTTAGTGGCCGCGTACAATCACGCTCTTATCAAAAGGAGGATGGCAAAAGAATCTATATAACGGAAGTCATTGGAGAGGACGTCCGTTTTCTCGTTTTGAAAGACAGGGAAGGTAGACATGAACAAGTCGCTTCAGAAGCGGGTCTAACGACACGACAAGCATCTGTAGCAGAATTCACAAAAGAATTTCATTTACCTAATACTGAAAAAGAAAAATTACCGATTGTTTAATCCATATCCCTATTGGAAGACCGCACCAATAGGTCCATAATTTCTTAATTGAATTACCAAATAATCTACCACCTTACAAGGAGAATGTTTCATAGATTATGGTATTAACATCGGATCAAGCAATTGGGCTCGACCACGGATGAAGCAGTAAAAGTAATGATAAATCATTGCATTGCAATTTCATCTATCTGGGAAGGGGAAGTAAGAAGTAGAAATAACGATAGTATGTGAATAAGATCTAACGGGAGAGATCAAAAAAAATCCGGCTATCATCATAGCCGGATTTTATCGATAATAATTTAGTTAAAATTGAATGACAATAGATCTAGGATTTCTTCGTCTTTTAGTTCAGTAATCCACTGACTTGATTGGATGAGATCTTCTGATAATGCTTGTTTTTCAGTTAATAGTGTATCGATTTTCTCTTCAATAGTTCCTGTCGTGATGAACTTATGGACATGTACAAATTGAGTTTGCCCAATACGGTATGCACGGTCTGTCGCTTGGTTTTCCACTGCAGGATTCCACCAGCGGTCAGCATGTAGAACGTGATTGGCTGCCGTTAAGTTTAGACCGGTCCCACCTGCTTTTAAAGACAAGATGAAAATAGGGAATTCACCTTTTTGGAATGATTCAACGAAATGATCGCGCTGTTGCTTAGGCATACTTCCTGTTAAAAACGGCACATCTATATCATAAATTTCAGAGAAACAATGTTGTAGTAAGTGGCCCATACCGATATACTGTGTGAAAATTAAGCATTGCTCATTATTACTGGCAATTTCAGAGCCAAGTGTTACAAGGCGATCTAACTTTTCTGAACGCGGAAGCATATCCACTGCATTATCAAATGGTTCTTTTAAATACAGAGCGGGGTGATTACATAACTGCTTTAACTTACTAAGCATTTTCAAAATCAAACCCTTACGTTCAAAGCCAGTTAATGTTTCGAGCTTGTGCATTGTTTCTTGGATAAAGCTTTCGTAAAGCACAGCCTGTTCTTGTGTTAATGGACAGTATTCAAGCTGTTCAAGCTTATCAGGTAAATTCAGCATTAGTGCAGGATCCTGCTTCGTTCTACGTAATAGGAATGGTTGGATTTTTTTACGTAATTTTTGCTTATGAGCTTCAGAATCATCACGCTCAATCGGAGCTATATAATCTTCTTGGAAGCGACGAATGCTTCCTAAGTAACCTTTGTATATAAAGTCGAAAATAGCCCATAGCTCGGACAAGCGGTTTTCAACAGGTGTCCCTGTTAATGCAATATGATGTTCACCATTCAACTTACGAATCGCTCTAGATTGCTTTGTTTGCATATTTTTTATATTTTGAGCTTCATCAAGTGCAATACAAGCCCAATTCAATTTTTCAAGGCTATCTGCATCTTGTGTAACAGTTCCGTACGTTGTCAACACAACTTGAGGGGATTGCTCTTTTAAATAACTAACTAGTGATTCTTCTTTCAAACGACCTGCACCATAATGTAAGTAAACCTCTAAAGAAGGGGCAAATCGTTCAAGTTCTTTTTGCCAGTTGCCTAAAACAGAAGTTGGGCAAATGATTAGAGTCGGTGGCTTTTCCTCTTCATAGACATGACATAAATAGGAGATAAGCTGAACCGTTTTGCCGAGTCCCATATCATCAGCTAAACAAGCTCCAAACTGCTGGTTACGCATGAATGTCAGCCATTCATAACCTTCCTGTTGATAAGGACGTAAAGAAGCTTGTAGCTTATCTGATACAGGAACAGACGGCAAACCTTTTTTATCTTGTAGCTTTTTCACATAGTCCTTCAATGACTTCTGAATTTCAAATTGGAAGAATGGATCATCCGCAGAATCATCCTCATCCTCTTCCACTGGTACAACAAGTTCTTCAGGCAACTCCTGGAATAGCAGATCACGAACGGTCCAATTTTCATTTTCAGCTTTATCCATTAGTTTACGGATCTCTTGCATCCAAGCCGCATCCACCCGTACCCATTCTGTACCAGCACGTATAAATTCACGATTATCATTGACCATTTGTTGAAATTGCTCCATGGTTAGTTCTTGACCGTTCAAGGACAATTTCCAATTAAACGTCAGAATTTCTTGTAGACCAGCAGCTGATTTATAATTTGAAGCAGTGTTAGCACTAGCTCGTACTTTCACACGAGAATCTTTTATGTCTTTTAACCAAGCGGGTAAAATGATTTCAAAACCAAGTGCTTGTAGGCGAATAAAATCTGCACGTAAAAACTGTCTAACATCTGCATCCGATAAAGTTAATGACAAGAATAAACTGGTATCTGCATTTTCCATATAGTCATGCATATGCAATAAACTAGACATTTGACCTTGTAGCTTTTCTATTCCGTCAGCATGTTGCTTCCACTTATCAGGCAGCGCGTTTTCGATTTTCAAAGCGCGCTTGCGCATAGGTGGTGCCCAATAAGTTGCACTTTTTTTCCCACGAATAACGGTCTCTAAAACCCAATCCTCAGATAATTCCTCCGGTTCACGTAACCGTAAAGCGACGAAAATTTCATCATGAACATTTTTGGTTGTAATTGGCCATCCGCCATTTCGGAAGAAAGGTAACAATGGCTGTAAATCTGTAAAACGCAAACCAGCCTCTACCATTTTTTGCATTAATGCATTTTCTAGTAAATTTGCAGCTGTTTCAGCTAATGGAACCTTTAGCTCCAACTTTTGTTCTTCTTCGTCAAGTGAAATTGAATCCCATAGTCGAGGAGAGTACCAAAAACTAGAGGCTTCATTTGCTGCAGTCAGCCACTTCGCTGAAGCCATGTCGATACCTTCGTATTGAACAAAAGGATGTTGCTCTTTTTGAGAAAATAATTCAACCATTTCAAGGGGCGTTAACGTAACAAATTCCTCCGTATGATTAGCCGTTAAACCATAAAAAGTAGCCTCGTAGTGGAAAAAGAGAAAAGGAAGCCATTCATGTGTAAACATTGGTTGTCCATCGGATTTAAAAGCTTGCAACGTGAACGACTGATTGGACTCGGTTTGAATGCCAAGCGTGATGGATTTCATGAAAGTAGATGGCACGTTTGAAATAGTTGTCATAGCTTTAGGTTTCCTTTCTCGATTTCTTCTTGTAAAGCTCGTAATCGTTTATATTGTTGTCGAAGTGTTTCGACATATTGATTCCAATATTCATTTTTTGCACTTTTCTTCGCCGCAGACTTCATTTTCTTCCAAACTCGGACGGCTTGTTTATAATGTTGTCTCGATTTTTGAGAAACTTCTTCTAATGCAAGTGCATGATAAAGAGGAAGTAGAACTTCAGGTTTATACTCCAATACATCCTTCACACCACATAACTCCAAATAAGCTAATGAAGAAGGGAAGCGATGATGCAGAGCAGCCCATTCTAAATAACGTTCCTTTTCAATCAAATAATGTGAAAAAGGTTGCATGCCATACATACCAGAAGCTGTAAAGAGTAACTCTGCCTCTTCATCAGTTAAATCTATTTTTGAACAAAGACGATTAAAAGTATTGACGAAATTAGAACGATACCTCGTTGCTAGCCAACTATTGATGAATTCATCTAACAGCGGAAGCATCGAACGCAAAATCATTTGTAACGCTTCTGAATCCTCATTGCGGTCTGCAAAATGAGCTAGATCAAGCCATACTAATAACTCATCGACTTTAATTTGTGCCAATGATTGTTGTAAATCATCATACTTTTTCAGCATAAGGAAGAACATAGCTCGGATGCTTTCTACATTTACATCACTCGAAAAGTCTTTTTCTGCTCGAAGCATATCAAGTTCAAGCTCACGTCGCTTTTTCTCATTAAACATTGACTCCCAAAACAATGTGTAAATGTACAAACGCTCTTCAAAATAGCCTTCCTGTTTTACAAGGAAATAATGCGTCATTTGTTGCAATGTATCATAGAACGGATCCGTCGCAAAAAGACGAGATTTACTAGCAGTTAAGCGAATATAATCTTTTAATGCCTGGCTTTCTTGCTCGATAAAATTGATCATATAGGAGCGCGCTGACTCATTAGCTGGATGTAGGTGCTTCCAAGTATGAGATAGAAGTGCCATATGCGTAAATAATTGATATAAACTGCGCCATTCACGTTCTAATGGCGTATGTTTTGCAATCTGAGACTGCATATCAGCGAAAATACTCTCAATTAAATAAGGGTTTAATGATTGTTGATTATATAAATTCACTTTGTAAATATTCTCTACAAGCTTAAGCCAACTTTCAGGCGTACGCTCATCTTTAAATAAAGAAAGCTGATTTAACTTCTGAGAACGGAAATTCTCGAGCCAACCAGACAGTGAATCAACATATTGATATAACACGAACATCGCCGCTAATTTATGGCGGCACCATTTCTTATTACGACAATCGCATGTAAATAAATCATCGTTTATATATAACGTTGCCGTAGCAGGAGTAGCATCCTGCACAACAAAATGAAGTATATTAAGTACTTCACTATATGAGGAAATTTTCACATAGTTATGGCGTGCTAAAAAAGCTGCTCTTCTGACAAGCTCTTCATCCTCGGGAACTGATGAATTCAGCTCTAATTCAATTGCAGCCATATTATTGCGAATAGCATCTTCATATTTTTTGGCAATTTCTGAAATATTTGTATTCATACATTCCGCTCCTGAAAAAAATCGTTCCTTTCATTATACGGCTATTTCAGGTCATCCGTAAATGCATAAGGACAGTCTTTATTTTTTTATATAACTAATCAAACAAGAATAATATTATATTTCCTGAAAATAAGCGGCTATAAGCATACTGTATGAATTGATAAATAGTGAAGAAAGTCTGGTTTTATTAAAAAAAAACATCTAAATCATGAAGAAACTCAATAAAACAGGGTACTTTTTCATTATGTTATTGAATTCTTAAGAGAATAATGTGAGAATGTATATAACTAAATATTGGAATAAATAATAATATTAGGAAGGTGATTGATTGGCACGTTATATGATTCGAATTCCTGATTTTAGATCATCCATACATTCAGTTAAATCTTTTAAATGGTATTTAGTTTATGCACCTAAAAACCGATCTAAAAAGGTCATCATTTCTTCTGAGGGAAGTTATGAAGAACGCCACGACGTTTACATTGATAATCACTTTTTCGATACAGTTAGTGTAGACTTAACCCGGAACCATATTTTACTACATCAACGAAGAATATCATACGAGCAAAGCGAGGAGAATTTAAAAGCTTTATTAACCACTATTTATGTAATCGCTGAGCCGAATACTTTTTATTTTTTTACATATGGAAGGAAGAAAAAGAGCTAAATTCTAGAAGGCAAAAGAAATTTGTTCTTTTGCTTTTTATCTGCACTAAATGAGCATATAATGGTACCATATAAATAATCTGAAAATTCTATAAAAAGGAGTGGCTTACATGTTACATGTACGAAGAATGGAACCTTTTTATACTAAGAAAGAGGGGAATCGACTAAAGTTAGTATTTGCTTATCAATATTTCTCCATTACCAAAGAAGATGAGCTATATCATTTTGTCCCAGTAGAGGGCAAGGAAATCATTATTAATCTAAATAATTTACAAATTGAAAACTTATCTGAAGTATTTGTTTTCCAAAAAGGTAGTCGCTTCATACGCTTACCGTTGTATCAATTGCTAACCATATCTAACATCCATGATCATCTGAAAATTATTTACGACTCCCTTGAGCTGAGTAAGGAAAAGGGCAAAACAGAGCAATTCATTAGTACTAATAAGGAAGTAGTAGACCTAATCACTCAACTTGAAAAGGACAACAAACTTCGCCTTATAGATCATGCACTTGCTGTTCGAGATGAAAATTTATTTATCACACTAACACACAAACTATAGCATCGTACTAACGGAGGATTATCAATTGAATAACCAAACCACATAGAAAGCACCTATCATTAATAAAACGATAGGTGCTTTTAACTTGCCCTCAATGTGTTAATACATATACAAAAATAATTAAAAGTGCTATAAAAACCCCAAATGCATTAATTACAAAATCGTAGAAATCCAATTTCACATTTTTTTTCTTTTCCAATTCAATACATCCCCTTTCGATGAATACCAGTAATAGTTATATAAAGCTTTGACAAATCACTTAAACTTTAAACACATAAACTAGAATTATAATTTCCTTATAAAGGAATAAATGTAAAGGTCGATATAAATGAAAAACACAAAAGGACTGAGGGGTATGAGGATAGGAAATTGGTATTCACAAGGACTCTCTATATTAAAAAGTATGAATAACAACTGGAATATGGCGAGTAAAGCACTCGAACGCCTATCAACAGGTTATCGTATTAATCGAGCTGGTGACGATCCTGCAGGTCTAGCCATTTCAGAGAAGATGCGTGCACAGATTCGTGGACTCAACATGGCCAGTAAGAACATTCAGGATGGTATTGGAATGATCCAAACAGCCGAAGGAGCACTAAACGAAACACACGCTATGCTTCAGCGTATGCGAGAACTCTCAATTCAAGCCTCAAATGATACATTAACCGACGAAGATCGTCGTCAACTGGACCTAGAATTCCAAGAGCTAAAAAAAGAAATTACAAGAACATCAACAGACACCGAATTCAATACAAAAAAGCTACTCAACGGCAGTGCATCAAAAGATCCTTTGAAAATTCAAGCAGGTGCAAACGCAGGTCAGACTATCGACATATACATTAACGATATGAGCGGCGCAAGCCTCGACATGGACGGACTATCTATTGATACCAGAGAGAATGCTGAATCAGCCATCTCTAAACTTGATGCAGCGATCAACAAAGTCTCCAGCGAACGCTCACGCCTAGGAGCTTACCAAAATCGTCTCGAACATGCCTACAACAACTCAGTCAACATGGCAGAAAACTTAACCGCTGCTGAATCCCGCATCCGTGATACAGACATGGCCCAAGAAATGATGAACTTCGTCAAAGCCAACATACTCCAACAAGCAGCCCAATACGCCTTAAGCCTACACATCCAAAGAGCCCAATCCATCTTAGAACTACTACGCCCACCCAATCCAAAACGCTAAAGCCCAGCTTAACAGCGGGCTTTTTATTTTTGGGGAATGGTGGTAAGTAGCGCTAAAGGGAGATTGAGTGGAGCTAGAGTGATCTTGAGTAGGGCCAAAGAGAGCCCGAGTAGCGCTAAAGAGAGGCCGAGTAGAGCTAAAGAGGTCTCGAGTAGCGCTAAAGAGAGGCCGAGTAGCGCCAAAGAGAGCGAGTAGAGCTAAAGAGGTCTTGAGTAGGGCCAAAGAGAGGCCGAGTAGCGCCAAAGAGAGGCCGAGTAGAGCTAAAGTGATCTTGAGTAGGGCCAAAGAGAGCTCGAGTAGAGCCAAAGAGAGGCCGAGTAGCGCTAAAGGGGCCTTGAGTAGGGCCAAAGAGAGGCCGAGTAGCGCCAAAGAGAGCGAGTAGCGCTAAAGAGGTCTTGAGTAGGGCCAAAGAGAGGCCGAGTAGAGCTAAAGTGATCTTGAGTAGGGCCAAAGAGAGCTCGAGTAGAGCCAAAGAGAGCGAGTAGCGCTAAAGAGGTCTTGAGTAGGGCCAAAGAGAGCCCGAGTAGCGCTAAAGAGTCTCGAACAACAGCAAATCTACCATAATCGCTGTATAAAGTAATATACATATAAATTGCATAAAAATGAATAAAAATACGAAAAAACTATTAAAATATGAATAAAACATCTAAAAAACTTATAAAATATTTATTTTTATGTAGACGAATGAATAAAAATAAACTATACTTCATTTTATCAACTTATTCTAAAAATTAAATGAAGTGAGGTATATATTATGAAGAAATGGTTAGCGGCATTATTAATGATTACCATGCTAGTAGTTGCAGGCTGCGGCAATGGAGGAGATTCAAATTCATCTGCAGGAAAGAGCAATAACAACTCAACTATCCAAAAAGTAATTAAAGCAAAAAAACTAGTAATTGGTACAAACCCTGGTTACTTCCCATTTGAAATGGTCGACTCAAAAGGAAAATTCATTGGTTATGATATCGACGTTGCGCAAGCAATTGCAGATAACTTAGGCGTTAAACTAGAAGTAAAACAATACGGATTTGACGGACTGGTTCCGGCTCTACAAACGGGTGAGATCGACATGGTTTTCGCAGGTATGTCTATCACAGGTGAACGTGCATTAGCAGTTAGCTTTGCAAATCCTTACTACAAAACAGGACAAGCCATTATGCTTCAATCAAAAAACAACACTATAAAATCATATGAAGACCTAGATAAAAAAGGCACTAAAATTGCAGCTCAAATTGCAACAACAGGTTCATTAATTTCAAAAGACATGTTCAAAAATGCAGAAATTAAAGATTATGAAGACTTCCCGGCAGCAGCACTAGCACTACAATCTGGACAAGTTGATGCAGTAATCTATGACGAGCCAGCTATCCAAGTTTACAACCTACAACATGTAGGAAAAGTGAAGAAACTGGAAGGCGTCATCTCTGCAGACAACTTAGGTCTGGCAGTACAGAAAAATGATTTCGAATCAGTACAATGGTTAAATTCATTCTTACACTCATACATCGATAGCCCAGCTGAATTACAATCACGTGCAAAATGGTTCGAAAATAGCGAATGGTTAAAAACAGTTAAAGAATAATAGAACAAGCTATACTTTGAAACATTACAAATGGCTTAGCTAAACATAAGAGGGACTACTCCACTATGTTTGCTGACGTCATTGTAGTCTTTCATCGAATAAAAACCGATCACAGAAATGATCGAGGAGGACATTTACATGGACATTCAACTAGACTGGAGCGTCATTCCAAATAATATGGACGTCTTCATCCAAGGCGCCTTACTAACATTAGAAATTTCAGCTATCTCATTATTATTAAGTATTCCATTGGGAGTTATTTTTGGAATTGGGCGTATTTCACGTAACCCTATTATTCGCTTTATATCAAGTACTTACGTTGAAATCATGCGTGGCGTACCGTTACTAGTATTGTTAATGTGGATTTACTTCGGGTTAGGTCAATTTTTCTCATTAGGATCTTATTGGGGTTCAATCGTTGGTCTAGCAACATTCTCAGGTGCATTCCTTGCTGAAATCGTTCGCTCGGGTATCCAAGCGGTTCCTAAAGGTCAAATGGAAGCGGCACGTTCAGCAGGTATGTCAAATTTCCAAGCAATGCGCTACATCATATTACCTCAAGCATTTAGAAGAATCTTACCGCCAATGGCATCACAATTTATCATTCTTATCAAAGACTCTTCATTAATTTCTGTCATCGCAGGTGTAGATTTAACGTTAAAAGCAAAAAATTTAGCTGCAACATCATTCCGTTATATAGAAATTTGGACATTCGTTGCGCTCGTTTATTTCATCATGACATTCAGCTTATCTTTAATCATTCGTCAAATCGAAAAACGTATGCTGAAAAATGAACAATAAGAAGGGGAATACGAATTATGATTTCTATCAAAAATGTTAATAAAAGTTTCGGTAATCATCATGTATTAACCGACATTGACCTAGAAGTACCAAAATCAAATGTTGTCGCACTAATCGGGCCAAGTGGAGCAGGTAAATCAACTCTAATCCGTACCATAAATGCACTAGAAGAAATCGATACGGGTGAAATAATCGTAGACGGTATTTCTATCCATGACAAAAAAACGGATATTAACAAAGCCCGTACGAACATCGGCTTCGTATTCCAAAGCTTTAACCTATATCCGTTCTTAACCGCACTCGAAAATGTCACAATCGCCCCAATAAAAGTAAAGGGACTATCAAAAGCTGAAGCAGAAAAACGAGGCAAAGAACTACTAACATCTCTAGGTTTAGGTGACAAATTCGATGCCTACCCAGGACGCCTATCCGGTGGTCAACAACAACGTGTAGCAATCGCACGTGCACTTGCAATGGATCCACAAGTCATGCTCTTTGACGAACCAACATCAGCTCTTGACCCAGAAATGGTCAAAGAAGTACTCGATGCCATCCGTAAGCTTGCGAACGACGGCATGACAATGGTAGTCGTTACCCACGAAATGGGCTTCGCTAAAGAAATCTGCGACCAAATCGTCTTCATGGCCGATGGTAAAATCGTCGAAGTCGCACCACCAGAAAAATTCTTCACAAACCCAGACTCAAAACGTGCACAAGACTTCCTATCAGTTGTCTTAAATCACTAATAATGAGCCAGCCGCATAAGCAGCTGGCTTTTTTGTGCACATTATTTAATTGTAAAATATTACATAAAAAGATATAATAGTATGTAAAATTATGATAGAAAGGAGTAAGTATAATTTTTGAACCACGACAAAAACCAATAATATTGTCAGCATATCCGAGACTATTAAGGAGACTCTCCCCAACATTCTCAAAAACCATTGACTTGCAAAAAGAATTGGAAAACATCCAAGCAGGATACAATGGAGAATGTAGAGTCGACCAATTGATCCAAGAAACGCATTTTACTCTCCCATTTCAAACGCTCCCCAATGTCGAAATTCAAGCATCCTCAAACAGACTCATTCAAATAGATTCATTAATAATCACACCAAGCTATATTTGCATCCTTGAAGTAAAACATCTAAGAGGAACATTAAAGTTTTTAGAAAACCCCTACCAACTAATCCAAACAATTGATGGTAACAACACACCATATGTATGTCCTCAACAACAAATATTACGAACAGTCGACAGTTTGGAATACTGGTTGCAACACCAAGTCGGCATCCAATTACCAATTTTCAAAGCAATCGTATTACCAAACAAACGCACACACGTTGAAATCCCACCAACACAAATTAAATTACTAGGACCAAAAGAAGTACCACTCTACCTACAAAAATTAAATAAACACCCAGCCATTATCACAACAAACCAATTTCAACATATCGTTTATAAAATAAAAAATAGCAACAAACCATACAACACATTTCCGTTAACAAAAAAACATAGCATTCCTTTAGACCAACTTAAAACAGGCATCATCTGTTACTGTGGGGGACAAGGTCGACGTTTTTCCCAACGTACATGGACATGCCAAAACTGCGGAAAAAATATCGATAACGCTATCAAACTAGCAATGCTAGACTGGTTCTGGCTCTTCAAATCAACCATAACCCATAAAGAATGTAGTCAATACCTACAAATCAACAACAAAAACCGAATAACAAAACTACTAAAACAAATGAACCTAACCCCTACAGGCCATACTAGATCACGAACATATCACTATAATTATAGAAAGCCATTGTTTAAAGAAACTCTGTCTAACGAGAATAGTATCTAAATAAAGAAAGCTTGTGAGCAGCACCAAAGCCGTAGCGAGCAGCGCCAAAGCCATGCCGAGCAGCGCTAAAGCCGGAGTGAGTGGCGCTAAAGCCGGTGAGAAGCGCCAAAACTGTAGTGAGTAGCGCTAAAGCCAGAGTGAGAAGCGCCAAAGCCAGAGTGAGAAGCGCTAAAGCCGGTGAGAAGCGCCAAAGCGCGGGTGAGAAGCGCCAAAGCTGTAGTGAGTAGAGCCAAAGCGCGGGTGAGAAGCGCCAAAGCCAGAGTGAATAGCGCCAAAGCGCGGGTGAGAAGCGCCAAAGCCCTCGTGAGAAGCGCTAAAGCCAGAGTGAGAAGCGCCAAAGCCCTCGTGAGAAGCGCTAAAGCCGGTGAGCAGCGCCAAAGCCCTCGTGAGAAGCGCTAAAGCTCCCGTGAGAAGCGCTAAAGCCAGAGTGAGAAGCGCTAAAGCCGGTGAGAAGCGCCAAAGCCAGAGTGAGTAGAGCCAAAGCCAGAGTGAATAGCGCCAAAGCCGGAGTGAGCAGCGCTAAAGCCAGAGTGAGAAGCGCCAAAGCCCTCGTGAGAAGCGCTAAAGCCGGTGAGAAGCGCCAAAGCCAGAGTGAGAAGCGCCAAAGCCGGAGTGAGAAGCGCTAAAGCCAGAGTGAGAAGCGCCAAAGCCCTCGTGAGAAGCGCTAAAGCCGGTGAGCAGCGCCAAAGCTCCCGTGAGAAGCGCTAAAGCCAGAGTGAGAAGCGCTAAAGCCGGTGAGAAGCGCCAAAGCCAGAGTGAGTAGAGCCAAAGCCGGAGTGAGAAGCGCTAAAGCCAGAGTGAGAAGCGCCAAAGCCGGAGTGAGAAGCACTAAAGCCGGGATGAGAAGCGCTAAAGCCAGAGTGAGAAGCGCTAATCCCCACTCGAACACCCATAAACTCAAAATCAAAAAATATCCAAAATATGAAATAAGATATTTAAGTTTTCAGAATTTGAGGGTATAATAAATAGCAAGAAATAAAAATGCTAATCATATGAAAGAAGGAACACCAAATGTCTCTATCCCTTAATCCGCAAGCTCAAAAGGGTGGATTACCCGGAATACGCCAATTCTCAAATCAACTTATCAATTATCCCGATGCCGTCAACTTAACGATTGGCCAACCAGACTTCCCAACTCCTGAATCAATCAAACAAGCAGGTATCCGTTCAATCGAACAAAACCTTACAACATACTCACATAACGCTGGTCTCATCGAACTTCGCGAAGCGGCTGTAGCGTTCTTTAAAGAAAAATACGACTGCCACTATAATGCTGTAGACGAAATTATCGTTACAAACGGAGCAAGTCAGGCAATTGATTCTGTATTCCGTACAATCTTTGAAGAAGGGGATGAAATCATCCTCCCAGCACCAATTTACTCAGGATACGAACCAATTATCCAATTTTGCGGTGCAAAAGTAGTTTACCTAGACACGACAGACACTAATTTCCAACCATCTGCGGAACGTCTAGAAAAACTGATCACACCTAAAACGAAAGCCGTACTATTTAACTTCCCATCTAACCCAACAGGAGCCACAATCTCCCACGAACAAATGGATACGTTAGCGAAAGTACTATCAAAACAAGATGTCTTTATCATTTCAGACGAAATTTATAGTGAAAACACATTCGAAGGAGAACACCGTTCATTCGGTGCGTATCCTGAGCTAAAAGATAAATTGTTCTTAATTCACGGTTTATCAAAATCACACTCAATGACAGGTTGGCGTATTGGATTCCTTATGACATCTGCTAAGCTTCTGGCAGAAGTCGTGAAAATTCACGCATTCAATGCAATCTGTGCAGCACTTCCTAGTCAATATGCTGCTATCGAAGCACTGACAAACTGCAAAGACATTCCAGCTGAGATGAACAAACAATATATTGTCCGTCGTGATTACGTTTACGATCGCCTAATTGCAATGGGTATTGAAGTTCAAAAACCAACAGGTGCCTTTTATATTTTCCCATCTATCAAAAAGTTTGGATTATCATCTCAAGAATTTGCAATCCGACTTATGAAAGAGGGGGGCGTTGGTGCCATCCCAGGATCTGTTTTCACTCCATATGGTGAAGGCTACCTTCGCATCACTTACGCGTATGCACCAGCAACATTAAAAGAAGGGCTTGATCGTCTAGAAGCCTTCATTCAAACACTATAAATTAAAAATTATACCCAAAATGCCAAGTGAAACTATCTCACTTGGCATTTATTATGAACAATGCAAAACATACGGCTAACTTGAAAATAATTGAATTCAGAACCGAAAACAGAGTATAGTAGACCTTAACAAACACACCCAAAAAGAAAGTAGTGAAATAATGAAAAAAATATTCATGGTCATTTGGGACATTGGCGTAGATAAATATGGCGTTAATAGTGTCATGTACAAACGAGCAGGTTTATTAAATAACGCTGACTATTGCTCTGAACTAATCACACTAGACTACAAAGATAATTATTCTGAAATAGAATTACAATTAAAAAAAGAAGGCAGACTTGCCGAAAACGTCAAAATCACGAACATTTATGACTACTATAAACAAAGCTACACAACAAGTGAACCAACAGTCGAAAGTATTGAAAGCTACCGTTTAGCTAGCGAAAAATTTGAACCCGGATATCAAGTAGAAGATAGCGGAGAACAAACGCACTACTTCCAAAATGGTACATATGTAAAATGTAAAACTTGGGACAGGCATCAAAAACTGAAATACATCGACTATTACACACCCGAACAAATTCTCATTAAACGTGAAGAATTCCATAACGATGGTTATATTAACCGTACGCTCTATTATCATTTGTCTAACAATGAGCTAAACCAAGAACTACACTATACGCCAGACGGCTTTTGTTACCTTTCGAAATGGTACAACCATAAAACGGGTAAGCAACAGAAAACTTATCTATTCCATCCCAATTCAAAGAAAGTCTTAAGTTTTGCCAATAACAAAGAATTCCATGTCAATTGGTTTAACGAATTATGCAACAATGAGCCTGAAAAGCCAATTATCATCTGCGATGGAGCAGGTACAGCAAGCAAAGTTCGCAGTATGGAATCCGGCTTGGCACACCGTATCTATACTATTCATACAAATCATTTTGAAGCACCTTACACATATGGTAGCGAGCTCAAGGAACATCACAATGGCATACTAGAAAACTTGGAGAATGGCGACCCTATTGTGGTCCTAACAGAAAAGCAAAAAGAGGATATCATCAAGCAATTTGGTGATCACGACAACATTTATGTTATTCCCAATGTAATCGAAGTGAGAAATGTGGATATAGCTACAAAAGATCCACTTCTAGTTACAGTCGTAGCAAGATTAGATGAAGGGAAAGCAGTTGGTGAAGCTGTTCGTGCATTTGCTAAAGTTATTCAAGACGTTCCTGATGCTAAACTTCATATTTACGGTGAAGGGCCAAAAAAACGTGCGTTAACGTCGCTTATTCGGAAATTAAAATTGAGAAAAAATGTCGAATTAAAAGGCTACACAAACAAAGTAGACGAAGTATTAGCAAAAGCTACCGTAACAGTCCTAACATCAAAATACGAAGGCTTTAGCTTGATAGCATTAGAATCATTTGCTAATAAAACGCCGGTCATTTTATACGATAACAACTACTATATAGACGAATTTGAACCAGCTGGACAGAATGGTTATGCTGTTCCAAATAAAGACCTTGAGCAATTAGCAGAAAAGATCATCTACCTACTAGAAAATGAAGACGAGGCAAAAAGAATGGGAGAAAATGCATACCGTACCGCACAAAAGAAATACTCTCCTGAACTTCAATACGAATTATGGACAAGCCTTTTGAATAAAGTCGCATTACAAGATTAAAAGGTCGCCTATGCGACCTTTTTTGTTTGTCATTTCTAAACAAAATAAAAAACCACCTCTCCAATATAGGAGCAGGTGATTAGTTAAAGTGAAATGCTTATTTAGATACTTTATTTAAATCTTTTTTAATCTTAGTTGTAGAAATACCTTCAGTACGAGGTAAGTAAACTACTTCGCAATGATCTTTTAGGAAATCGAATTTACCTTCCCAGTCGTGGCCCATAACAAATGTGTCGATATTATGTTCTTTCACGTCTAGAACTTTTTGTTCCCAATTATCTTCCGGTATTACTTCATCTACATACTTGATTGCTTCAAGAATTGTCTTACGGTCTTCAAAACTATAGTAAGCTTTTTTCCCTTTTAAAGCATTAAATTCATCAGAAGAAATAGCAACAACAAGGTAATCGCCTAAAGCTTTTGCACGTCGAAGAATATTAACATGTCCCACATGAAGTAAATCAAATGTACCATACGTAATTACTTTTTTCATAGTGTGCCTCCATACATAATACTAAATGGTATTATATTATATTTAACTAGAAATGCCAAATTCATTTCTGTAGATAATCTCCATAAAAGGTCTTAATAGAATTAAGAACGCCTAAAACTCATGCAAGGTTCCCGAGAATAAGCTCCGAACCATTTGCCTAATCCATCAAATACGCTGCCAATCTTTCACTAGCATGACCATCAGAATAGGTATTCCAATCATTTGAAAAAGCCTCCACTTGCTCCTGATTAAATTCATGATGCAATAGTACATAAACTAGTTCTTCATCATTTGAAACAACCGGACCAGGAACCAACTGTTCATAATCCATCCAAAAACCTCGCTCCATTTCATATGCTTCTAAATCATAAGGATAGAAAATCTGCGGTTTACCAAGTAGAGCAAATTCAAATGGGATCGAAGAATAATCACTGATTAAATAATCCGTTACAAACAGCAGCTTGGAAACAGGTACATCATTTGCAACGGAAACAATTGCAGGATGAGCAATTGACTCAGCATTATGAGCCACAGCAGGGTGTAACTTGATCACCATTGCAAAATCTTCTCCAAGTGAATCCATGATTTCTACAAAATTCAAAGGAATCTTCTGTTCTAACAGTTGCTGATCGCGGAAAGTTGGTGCATATAAAATAACCTTTTTTCCAGCTAATTGAGGATACAACTCGAAAATTTCACTACGAGCATTAACCTCTTCGTTTTGTTGAAAGTAAAAATCAGTACGTGGAATCCCAAATCGCAAAAATTGATCTTTGCGCATGCCAAACGCAGACTTGAAAATCGGTACCATTTCATCAGATCCAATAATTACTTTCGTCATCCGCCCATAAACCTTCTCAAATCGCTTTACAGCAGAAGGAGAACGGAACATGATACTTGGATCTTGCAATGCAAACTTCTTAATTGCGCCAGCTGCATGCCATAACTGTATACACTCGACATCCGCGCGAAACGACGTTGCACTTAAAATGGCAAAATAATTGTCGATCAATACCTTACTCCCCGTTGCCAAATGATATAAACCTTTCAAATAGCCACTAATATTGGATGCGTGGAAATCCACTACATTTCCAGCAGTTAAGCCTAAATCTGAAAAGTCATCTTTGCATTTGCTAGTTTTCAGAACATAAATCTCTTCAAAACCGCGTGATTGCAACTCGCGTATTACAAACCGCGCATTATCACCAAAGTCACATAAAAAAACAATTTTATTCTTTTGTGGCAAAAACTTAAAAAGCCCGAATACAATCTTATTTATCAATAAATAAATATATATTATAAATTCCTTTAACATTCATTCACCTATTTTTCTACATTTCGTTGGATAATCGCTAAAAAAAAACGAAATATTCGAAAAAACATTCATTTTTATGTTTGATTACCACATTGTGAGAGGTATTGTAATTTAGGAATTACATACAATAACTGCTATTAGTATAACTGAAATAATAGTTATATAACAAAGAAAATTTTAAGAATAATTATACTGATTAATATTGTCTTGTGGTATTATCGATGAGGCATATATATCAAAAAAATAATAAAGAAAATGGAATATTCGCGAAAATCATTAAGAGGAAGATAGAATACATAACCATTAATAATTTTAGGATAATGCATGAACTTAATAAAGAGGTGTAAGAATGGATAAATTAGTATCAATTATTGTAACTGTATATAATACAGCTGAATTTTTAGAAGAATGTTTAACATCTATAACGAATCAAGTATACAAAAACATAGAAATAATTATAGTAAACGACGGCTCGACAGATAATTCAACAGAAATAATTGAGCAGTATACAACTGCAGATTCTCGCTGCCGTAGCATCAATTTAACTGAAAATAAAGGTGTAGGTTATGCAAGAAATCTTGGAATCGAACAAGCTTCTGGGGATTTTGTATATTTTGTAGATAGTGACGACTTTATCAATGAGAATGCGGTTGATAAATTAATACAAGGTCTTGGTAACAAATCTTATATTATGGGTCGCACTAAGAAACTAACGAATAAAGAAGATAGCAATATCGATATTGAAGAACATGAAGTGACAGTAAGAAAACGTAACAAGGTATTTAAAGTGTTACAAAATTTAAGTGTGCTCAATAGTTTGTTTTCTATGGAAATCATTCGTAAATACAATCTTCGTTTCTCAGAAGAAACAGATTGTTATACCGAAATGTCATTCTTAGTGCCTTTATATAAAAACCGTACAGTAATTTATCAAGTGAAAGAAAGTGTATATTTCCGCCGTCTTCGAAATGATCCGATTACCAACCCATCGCTTATGCAGCAAGATAGAGAGAAGATATTAAAGGATTTCTTAACAGTTTATAATCAGCTTAAAGCAGAGCTAGAGGGGACAAACAAAGAACAAAAACTCCTTGATAAATTACTTATTCATTTTTACCGCTCTAAATTTATCCTAATAATGAGAGATGCAACTCAAATCGATCGAAACTTTGAACAACTAGCAACTGCAATGGAAAAGGTTTCTCCAGCGCAATATAAAAATCAAAACTTATTAGTTCGTGGTGAACTGAAAGCACTACGTAATCACAAATTGAAAAGTTACAAAAGAGCAGTTAGCATTCACCATTTCGGAAGAGAATCAAAACAAAATTTTTCAAGCAAAACAAAACTGACTCGACAAATTTATAAAGATATATTCCAAAAACGACCTCTAAATGAGAAGAAAATAGTTTTCGAAAGTTTCCTTGGAAAAAACTACGCGGATAGTCCGAAGTATATTTATGAATATATGGTTAAACACTACCCAGAGTACGAATTCGTCTGGTCGTTTAATGAAACAAATCATGATATTCCAGGAAATGCGAAGCAAGTGAAGCGTCTAAGCCTTGCTTATTACTATCACATGGCAACGGCAAAGTATTGGGTAAATAACATGCGGCAGCCACTTCACCTTCAAAAACGTGAAGGGAATGTATTTTTAGAAACTTGGCATGGTACACCACTGAAAAAACTAGTTTTCGATATGGATGAAGTCTATTCAGCCAATCCTAAATATAAACAACAATTTTATGAGCAATCACGATTATGGGATTATTTAATTGCGGCAAATTCGTACTCATCGGAAATTTTCAAAAGCGCATTTAAATTTGATAAAGTCATGCTGGAAGATGGCTACCCACGTAATGATACTTTGTACATTAACAACAATTCAGATTACATTACGAAGATGAAAACTAAATTAAACATCCCGTTAGATAAAAAAGTAATTCTTTATGCACCTACATGGCGTGATGACGAATTTTATGAACCTGGAAAATACAAGTTTAATCTAAAATTCGATTTGCAAAAAATGCATGAAAAACTTGGTGATGAATATGTCATCTTACTAAGAATGCACTATTTCATAGCAGATGATCTCAACATTAATGGTTATGAAGGTTTTGTCTATAATATGTCCAAATATGACGATATTGCAGAACTATATCTGATCTCAGACATTCTCATTACAGATTACTCATCTGTTTTCTTTGATTACTCAAACTTGCGAAGACCGATTCTGTTCTACACTTATGATCTCGAAAAGTATCGTGATCAACTGAGGGGCTTCTATATCGATATCGAAAACGAAGTACCAGGGCCACTAGTCAAAACAACTGATGAAATCATTGATGCCGTACTTAATATTGATAAAGTAACCATCGAATATAAAGAAAAATACGACGTTTTCTATGACAAAATATGTAGCTGGGAATCCGGAAAAGCAACAGAGAAAATCGTAGAAAAAGTATTCAAAAACCATTAAATTGATGAAAAGCGTTCCACCCGTTGTACAATATGCGGGAAGAACGCTTTTTTTTGAATAGTAAAAAATAAAAACTTTAATGTTTTTTTCTTGTTATGCTTAATGATAAAATATAACATGGGCCAAATGAACTTATATAACATGAATATAAATATGAATAGAAAGAGTGGATTCAGTTGTTAAAGAAGATAAAGAAAAGTAAATACACTAAAAAGCTCATTACAAAAGCATTTAGGCTATTATCTAGAACACCTAGAAAGAAAAATTTAGTCATATTTGAAAGTTTCCATGGAAAACGTTATAGCGATAATCCGCGTGCCATTTATGAATACATGAAAGAAAATAATACGGAATACACACTGATCTGGAGTGTAGCTAAGGACAGCATACCTCTATTTGAAGAAATGGGCGTTCCGTACATGAGACGCTTTTCATTAAAATGGTTACTGAATTTCCCGCGTGCCGAGTACTGGGTCAACAACGTTCGCTTACCGAAGTGGATGCCAAGACCGAAAGAAACGGCGTATCTACAAACTTGGCATGGTACACCGCTGAAAAAACTAGGTACTGACATTGAAGAAGTATATATGCCAGGGACAAAAACAAACAAATATCGTAAAAATATTATTGCTGAGTCAAAAAACTGGAACTATTTAATAGCGCCAAATGCATATTCAGGAGAAATTTTAGCACGTGCATTTCACTTTAAAGGCAAAGTGATTGAGTCAGGATATCCACGAAATGATGCATTACAAAACACAGATCCAAGCAAAACTGAAAAAATCCGTAAGTCACTAAACATCCCAGAAGGTAAGAAAATCGTCCTATACGCACCAACATGGCGTGATGACCAATTCTTCAAAAAAGGGAAATACAAATTCGAATTCCAATTCGACATTCAAAAACTTAAAGAACAATACGGAGACGATTTCGTCCTACTTGCTCGCATGCACTACTTAGTATCAGAAAGCTTTAATTTCGCTCAATACGGAGACTTCATCAAAGACGTTTCAAACTACTATGACATTGCAGACTTATACTTAGTCAGCGACCTTTTAATCACTGACTACTCATCGGTATTCTTTGACTATGCTATCCTAGATCGCCCAATTATCTTCTACATGTACGACCTTGAAGATTACCGCGACCGTCTACGTGGCTTCTACATCGACATCGAAGCAGATGCACCAGGACTAATCGTCAAAGAACAGGACGAACTATTTACTGAAATTGGTCGTGCCCTAACTGAAGGCCACCATTCAAAAGAACAATTCGACCGCTTCGCAGAACGCTTCTGCGAATGGGAAGACGGCAAAGCCTCAGAACGCGTAGTCAACGAAGTATTCAAAAAATAAAACTAAACAAATAAAAAGCGAGAGAAAATATTATATTTTCCCCTCGCTTTTTTATTTGGCAAAGATAATCTTGAGCAGAGCTAAAATTCTTGCTGGTAGCGCCAAAACCAGAGCGAGTAGCGCCAAAGCCAGAGCGAGTAGCGCCAAAACTCGAGTGAGTAGCGCGAAAGCCCGTGAGTAGCGCCAAAGCCAGAATGAGTAGTGCTAAAGCCAGAGTGAGTAGCGCGAAAGCCAGAGCGAGTAGCGCTAAATCCCACGCGAGTAGCGCCAAAGCCAGAGTGAGAAGCGCTAAACCCCGAGCGAGTAGCGCTAAATCCCGCGAGTAGCGCCAAAGCCAGAGTGAGTAGCGTGAAAGCCAGAGTGAGTAGCGCGAAAGCCCGAGCGAGTAGCGCCAAAGCCAGAGCGAGTAGCGCCAAAACCCGAGTGAGTAGCGCTAAAGCCCGCGAGTAGCGCCAAAGCCAGAATGAGTAGTGCTAAAGCCAGAGTGAGTAGCGCGAAAGCCAGAGCGAGTAGCGCTAAATCCCACGCGAGTAGCGCCAAAGCCAGAGTGAGAAGCGCTAAACCCCGAGCGAGTAGCGCTAAATCCCGCGAGTAGCGCCAAAGCCAGAGTGAGTAGCGTGAAAGCCCGCGAGTAGCGCGAAAGCCAGAGCGAGTAGCGCCAAACCCCACGCGAGTAGCGCGAAAGCCAGAGTGAGAAGCGCTAAACCCCGAGCGAGTAGCGCTAAAGCCCGCGAGTAGCGCGAAAGCCCGAGCGAGTAGCGCGAAAGCCAGAGTGAGAAGCGCTAAAGCCCGAGCGAGTAGCGCGAAAGCCCGAGCGAGTAGCGCTAAAGCCCGCGAGTAGCGCCAAAGCCAGAATGAGTAGCGCGAAAGCCCGCGAGTAGCGCGAAAGCCAGAGCGAGTAGCGCCAAACCCCACGCGAGTAGCGCTAAACCCCGAGCGAGTAGCGCGAAAGCCCGCGAGTAGCGCCAAAGCCAGAGTGAGTAGCGCGAAAGCCCGAGCGAGTAGCGCCAAAGCCAGAGTGAGAAGCGCTAAACCCCGAGCGAGTAGCGCGAAAGCCCGCGAGTAGCGCGAAAGCCAGAGTGAGTAGCGCCAAACCCCACGCGAGTAGGGCGAAAGCCAGAGTGAGAAGCGCCAAAGCCCAAGCGAGTAGCGCCAAACCCCACGCGAGTAGCGCCAAAGCCAGAGTGAGAAGCGCCAAAGCCCGCGAGTAGCGCGAAAGCCAGAGTGAGAAGCGCCAAAGCCAGAATGAGTAGCGCTAAAGCCCATGCGAGTAGCGCGAAAGCCAGAGTGAGAAGCGCCAAAACCCGAGTGAGTAACGCTAAAGCCCGCGAGAAGCGCTAAACCCCGAGCGAGTAGCGCCAAAGCCCGCGAGTAGCGCCAAACCCCGAGCGAGAAGCGCCAAAGCCAGAGTGAGAAGCGCCAAAGCCCACGCGAGTAGCGCCAAAGCCCGAGCGAGTAGCGCCAAACCCCACGCAAGTAGCACCAAAGCCACCACGAGTAGCGCTAAACCCCACCCAATACGCACCCCAAACCCTACCCCAAAATCAAAATCTTTTCCCCTCATCAACACAACTGTTAATTTCTCTCAAATATTTACGTTTTGAAAACAGAATTAAAGGATATTATATGATATACTATGTTGTATGTTTTTATGGTAATATGTATAATATTTGGCGTGATAAAATGCCGTCATCATACACTTTCAAGACTTTTAACAGAGCTACATAATGATGGAAGATAGTATCGCCAAAAACGCGAAAATGCATCTTTTCGAAAACAATAGCGTCATGATAATCAATCATTCTACAATTAAGCTATCATTTATACGAAACAATGCGACAAAATCATCCCTTAATGAAATTCGAGGAATTGAGGAAAAAACAATATGAAAGCATTTATTAATATCATTAAAGAACAAATTTCGTCTTTTTATATGGTACAAAGACTAGCAAAGTTCCAACTAAAGATTGATAATCAGAACAACTATCTAGGCTTCATCTGGGAAGTACTTAACCCAGCGATTCAAATGGCTATGTATTATGTTGTCTTCGGACTTGGACTCAGAGGGAAATCAGAATTGGACGGAGTGCCCTATGTCTACTGGATGCTTGCAGGGATCTCGATGTGGTTCTTTATCAACAAAGCTATATTAAATGGTTCAAAAGCGATTTATCAAAAGTATTCAATGGTCGCCAAGATGAACTTTCCGTTATCAGTACTACCAAGCTACATCATTACTGGGAAGTTTTACGGTCACTTAACATTAGTAGGCGGCATTATGGTCGTCTTTTGGATAAAGGGTTACGCCCCGAGTATTTATTACATCCAGCTTATTTACTTCCTAGGGATGAGTTATATTTTTGCGTTTAGTGTTACACTATTAACTTCAACTTTGACAGTCGTAGTTCGTGATGTACAAATGCTAATCCAATCTGTATTACAAGGGATGTTCTTCTTATCACCAATTTTATGGGATCGTAGTGAAAACTTTCCTGAATGGCTACAAAGTTTATTGACACTAAACCCATTCTATTATTTAGCAAATGGATATCGCGCATCACTACTTTATAACAATTGGTATGTTGTTGAGCATTGGCAATTAACGTTATTTAACTGGGGACTTATTCTCGTCATATTGATAATTGGTTCATCAGCACACTATAAATTCAGAAACCGTTTCTCTGACTTTATCTAAAAGTAACATGGAGGACATAAAACATGGCAGAATCAGTCATTATAAAAAATGTAACTAAAAAGTATCGTATGTATAGATCAAAAAAAGAACAAATCGGCGATCTACTTTTCCCTGGTAAAATGGGCTCTGACTTCAATGCTATCGATGGCATATCATTTGCCGTAGAAGAAGGAGATGTAGTTGGGCTAGTAGGTATAAATGGTTCTGGTAAATCTACCCTTAGCAACATCATTGGCGGAATTATTCCTCCTACTTCAGGTGAAATCATTGCCAAGGGTGAGGTCAATGTTATCGCCATTAATGCAGGTTTAAACAACCAACTAACAGGTATCGAAAATATCGAATTTAAATGTCTATTAATGGGCTATAGCAAAGAAAAAATTGATGAAGTAACACCGCAAATTGTCGAATTCTCAGAACTAGGAGATTTCATCTATCAGCCTGTAAAGAAATACTCTAGTGGTATGAAGTCCAAACTAGGCTTTGCTATCAGCGTTACAGCTGACCCTGATATTATTGTTATAGATGAAGCGTTATCTGTAGGAGATCAAACTTTCGCAGACAAGTCACTAGCCAAGATGAATGAATACAAAAAACGCGGTAAAACGATCTTCTTCGTCAGCCATAACTTAAGACAAGTAACAAGTTTCTGTAACAAAATTGCTTGGATTGAAGGCGGTCAGCTTAGAGAATTTGGCCCGGCAAATGTCGTTATGAAAAACTACAATGATTTTATCAAACAGTACAACAAACTTTCATATGAAGATCAAATAGATTTCCAAAAGAAACTTGCAGATCGTCGTAAATATGGGTCCAAAAAGAAGAAATAAATAACGGCACTAGAAAGGATGTGAACCCCTAATGAAAAGAAAAATCTTCATGACAGCATGGGATATGGACATCGAAAAAGGCGGCATCAACAAAGTCATGCTCAAGCGCGCCAGCCTTTTTACTAATGACGAATACGATATTGAACTCCTAACAATGGATTTCAAATTTAACTATGACATCATTGAAAAAGAATTGAAGCTATCAGGGCAACTTCCGAAAAGCGCAAAAATAACAAACGTTTATGATTACTATAGAAGAAAATTTACAAAGAATACGATATCATCTGCAGCTCAATCTAAATTCGAACAACAGCTAAAGAAATTCGAAGAAGGATACTGGGTAGAAGATGGTGGTGAATTCGCTCGCTACTTCCAAAATGGGACTTATATAAAGTATAAAAAATGGCATGAAGATGGCACGATTAACTTTATCGATTACTTCGATGACAACCGAGTACGTATACGCCGTGAAGAATTCCATCATACTGGTTTCCTTCAGCGCGAAGTCCTTTATCATCCAAGTAACAACAAAAAGAACCAAGAGCGTTTCTATACGGAAGATGGTTTTTGCTTCTTATCACTTTGGTATAACAACAACAATGGTAAGCTTCAAAAAGTATACTTATTCAGTCCAGATTATGATAAGGTCGAATACTTCCCGTCGAGCAAAGAATTCCATGATTTCTGGCTAAACGAAATGTGTCGTGTAGAAGTCGTTAAACCTATCATCATTTGTGATGGCTCAGCACCAACAACGCGAGTGACATCAATTGACGATGAACTTGTCTATAAAATTTATATGTTACACTCAAATCATTTCGCTGCACCATACGAATTGGGTAGTCCATATAGAACAGTGTATCAAGCAAAACTCGATATCATTCCAAAGGGGTATCCGGTCGTAGTGCTAACAGAACAACAACGACTTGATCTACACAAAGAAATTGGTAACCGTGGCAATATCCATGTCATCCCAAACTGTGTAGAAGTGAATGATTTTAACGTCGAAAAGAATCCAAAGCTTGTGTCGATGATTGCCCGTTATAGTCCAGAAAAACGATTAGACGAAGCAATCAAAGCCTTCTCACGAGTTGTAGAACAAGTACCTGAAGCGAAGTTGCATATTTACGGTAATGGCAATGAAGAAGAGGCGCTAAATAAGTTGATTCAAGAGCTTAAGCTAGAAAACAGTGTTGAGCTTAAAGGTTACACAAACAAAGTGCATGAAGTACTTGCAGCATCATCTGTCTCGCTCGTTACTTCAGCATACGAAGGTTTCAGCCTAGCCATGCTCGAGTCACTTGCAAATAAGACACCAGTGATTAGCTATGACATCAACTATGGACCATCTCAAGTAATCGAAGACGGTGTAAATGGCTATCTTGTCCCAAATGGTGACCGTGAACAACTAGCGGAGAAAATCATTCATCTATTAAATAACCATGATTTAGTAGTGAAGATGGGGAAAGAAACACGTAACACTGTGCTAAAAGATTACACACCAGAGCGATACTATGAAAAGTGGTCAAAATTATTACAAGACGTCGTAAACGAAAATCATAATCTATATACACAAGAAATCTAAGAGTTGCCCTGGGCAGCTCTTTTTTTTTTGTCCCAAAACCTCATGAATCCCCAAAAATAATAAAAAACAATGAACTACAAATGCTATTCCACAATTTTGTAACATAATCGTAAAGACAAACTCTACTATGAATAAGCTATACTTAACGTGAATAGTGATAGGTCGATATACACATCAGATAGAATGGTACATTATATTACAAATTCTCTGCTTTTTTAAAATATATCGACAATTACATAAGTCATAAGATGTGATGATAAAGAACTAATTTAAGTATTACAACACAATTTTAATATAATTTACTATATAATGGAATGTGTGTATTCTAGTAATCTCATTTTTATAAGGCAAAAGTCTATAGTTCTGCATCAATTTAACCATTGTACGCAAACACCAGCTATATGATTGCCAATATCTAATGACCACCTATTTTGTCGACGTAACTTAAAAAAGCCCAAGCGATAACCATCAGTATCCAACATTTCTGACGCGTATATGAACCTATTAAAGTGAAAAAGAAAGGAAGTAGAATATGATAAAAAAACACGGTTGGACAATCATCTGTACCTTACTACTAGCAATTTTCGTCATTGGAGCTAACGGCACCGAAGCTGCGGAAAGCTACAAAACAACGGCAATTAGCAAGATCACAGTCATTAAATCTACAAAAGCGAAAATCTATCAACAACCAGACGCAAAGTCTACAAGCAAAGCCGCAACAACAGCTCAAACAAAACAAGTAATGATGAGCAATAAAAAAGCCACAACAGGTGGAGTGACATACTATGCCATCTACAAATTCGGAGATACGAAAAAAACACAATTAGGCTGGGTAAAATCTACCGACCTTAATATCCGAAACTACAGCCTAACTTCAACAAAAGCTCAAACATTCTATCTAAAAGGCTCCGGTAGAGGATATGTTAGTCCTTGGGGAAGTACAGATGCAATCTACACATCATTAAAAACATATAAAAACGCTAAATTTACAGCTACAACAACAATTACATCAACAAGCAAATGGTACCAAGGTAAGCTAAATGGCAAAACAGTATGGATTCACAACAGCCATCTATCAACAAAGCCAACTGTTGATACTTCAGAAGTTCCAACAGAAAAGCCTGTAGAAACGAGCGTTAGTTTCGTAGCTAAAGTTAAAAGCAGTTCAGCTAAAATTTTCAAAGATATCACTAAAGCATCAACATATACAAAAGCAGGAACTAGTAATATCAACACCGTTTTATATGTTAAAAAGAAAGCTACATATAAAGGAAGCAAATACTACCTACTAAGCACTAAAGAAAGTGCAACATCAGGCGTCATCGGCTGGATCAAATCAACAGATGCAACAGCCTATAACCATAAAGCAATCAGCACAAAATCTAAAACCCTTTCGTTAACTGGAACAGGATCAGCCTATACGAAAATTTGGGGCGGCACAAATGATGTTGCCATCAAAACCCTAACAAAATATAAAAACGCAAAATTTGTCGTAACAAAAACAGAAAGAATTGGTAACACAGATTGGTACCAAGGTAAAATCGGTACAAAAACAATTTGGATTTCATCAAAATATACAAAGGCATATGTCGAAGTAGCAGCAGAACCAGAAGAAACGGACGCGAGCTACCTTGGTCGACTTTCTAGTAACACAGTGAAAATCTACAAAGATATCACAAAACTAGAAGACTATATCTTAGCAGGTAGCACATATACCAATGAAACCTTCTACATAAAAAAAGAAGCGTCATTCGAAGATGAAGAATATTACCAAATTAGCCGCACAAACGACACATCAACAACTGTAGTAGGATGGGTAGAGGCAAGTGATGTAACTACATACGATAATTCACTTGTAGATACAACTAAATTTACAACTTACATTGCAGGGACAAGCAGTGCTTATAATATCCCTTATGGTACAACAAATAACATCGTCTACGACTTAAGTAAATACCGTGCAAAAACATTCAAAGTTACTCGCACAGAAAAAGTCGGCTCAAGTATTTGGTACCAAGGTACATTATCAAACAAAACAGTATGGATCAATTCAGCTTACGTAGAAACAAATCCATATATTGCACTTAACTTAAGAAAACCAACAGATCTAACAGCTACACAAATGCGCTCGTTCCTGATTAGTAAAGGAAAAACGACAGACAATGTACTTTACAAACTAGTACCATCATTCTTAGAAGTTCAAAACGAAGCAGGTATTAACGCACAGTTCATGCTAGCCCATGCAATTTTAGAAACAGGTTGGGGCAGCTCAGCTATTTCACAGTACAAAAACAACTACTTTGGTTTCCAAGCATATGACACATGTGCTTTCACATGTGCGAAGTACTTCCCAACAGGAAAAGATGGATTGAATGCCTACGCATATAAAATCTACCGTGATTACCTAACTACTACAGGTGCTTATTACAACGGTCCGACATTATTAGGTATGAATGTAAAATATGCGACAGACAAAGAATGGAGTCGTAAAATTGCCAACCTAATGGCACAGATGAAACCCTATAGTTCATCTGACTACAGCGGTAAAACAGCGAGTACAAAAGTTATGACAGCACCAAAAGAATATGATCATATTCTGCCAGAATCTAAAGCGCAACCAGCGCAATTCGTAAAATTACCAACAGATGTAACAGCAACAGTATCAGCGAGTAGCTTGAACATCTATTATATGCCATACGCGTATTCGAAAAAGATTGGAACTTACGGAAAAGAAAAAGTGATCACATTAAAGGCTTATCATACAGATGTACGTGACTTTAAAAACTCGAGTGGCAAAAACACACGCTGGTTACGTATTGCTTACAATGGCACACAAGGTTGGGTACGCACGGACGAGATTACGCTAGATAATCTATCGTTCACAAAAGACGAATCAAACCTACGCTCAAGTGCAGGAGCAACAGCAAGTGATACAATCCAAGAAGTAGTGCCAAACAACACACCACTTAAACACGTCTATACTATTTTCGGTAACAAGAAAAAAGAAAAAGTAGGAAAAGACACATGGTACCAAGTATATGCCCCTAAATCAGGCAAAAAACTATGGATCAGTGGCAGCCTATTAACAACATTCTAATATATAAGGCCCCTTGCAAACGCAGGGGGTCTTATTTTGTCTAAAGAGAAAAATTCCATCATCTAAAACTCCACAAATTCCACCAAATAATGCGGATTCATTCTAAAGAACAATCATTTAAGGGAGTATTACAATTCAAGTAGATCATACAAAAACACATAAAAAGGTGCAAAAAGAGATTCCTCCAATACATGTTGCTCACATAACTAAAAAACATCATCAATCAGGACGTGAATATTCTGCTAAATAACAAACAATTAAGTTAACGCAACAAACAACGAATTTAACGTAACAAACACTCGAGTTAGCGCAATAAATACCTCAGAAAACGCAACAAACCACCCCCACAACAAAATAATGTATATGGATAATATTGGTTTAAAGCCAAATTACTAGTATACTAAAAAAGAACAAAATAGATTGGAGATGAAAGAAATGAAAATGATGAAGTACATAGTAATGATGGCGGTGATGGTCATGATATCCGTATGTCTAAACAGTACTATAGGCCATGCTGAGGAATTTTATGAAACAATCCCACTAAACAAAACGCTATCAAAAACATTGATTATGGATGAAAACAAAGAAGCAGGGAATATGTATCAAGTGAAAATACCAAAAGATGGGGTTGCAAAACTTCAAATCGAGTCCCCAAAAAACAAAGAATTCACGCTGTTCCTTATGAGTGGCTTAGAAAATGTAGGCATACTTGATCCGAAAGTGAATTCACCAATTATTAGCTATGCCATCAGTTCAAAAGAAGCCGATTACAACAAATCAATTATGACCGATTCAGTCGGTGTAAAAAAGGGAACTTACTATGTATTTGCCTTCACAGAAGGGAATGTTGAGAAAGTAAAGTTCAAAGTATCCTTCAAAGCAGCATCTAACTACGAAAAGGAAAACAACAACACGATAAAAACTGCGACACCGATCAAGCTTGGTAGCACATATAAAGCAGACATTAAGATGTATGATAGGAAAGATTATTACAAAGTCACAGTGCCTAAAAAGACGAAGCTCCAAATTACAGTAAAGAAACAACTAAAAGCGCCATTTAAAATTGCACTACAAAATAGCGAGAAGCAAACAATCAAACAACTGAAGATGAAATCATTAAACAATACATTAACACACACAGGTACGGTAACAGTAGATAAAGGAACATACTATGTGAATGTATCAAGTGGAGTATATTTCGGAACCTCATCTGATTATGACAAAGCACCTTACACGATTAAAGTGAATACTACTAAGTAGAAAATAGCGTCACTAGTGACGTAAAAGAAATATTACAACCTGTAACATTTAACATGCAGGTTGTAATATTTGTAATGGAAGAATAGGCATGTTATTAAAAGTAGAATCATATAAATCACAAACAATAAAATGATAGCGCTTACAATAATGCGTGTGAATAGTGAAAATATTGCTATATAATAGGAAGAAACTCTATATAAATATTAGCGAGCGGATCAAGAAAGAAGAAGAGTAGGGCAGTTATCTTCTATATGAGCATGTGTCTTATGTTACAAGAAAGAAACTAGCAGTATAAGTTATGATATATTTTTAAGTATTTTGTTAAAAAAATACCTTAATTGGTATTATATTACTAACTTTACAGTCGTTATCGTAATAATCTCATAGGTTTTGTATAAAATTGCTAATATCTCTCAGTTTTACTAATAATTTTGTTAAACATAGCATTATAGTATTAAAGTAACGAATAACTACAAATCTATGGAAGAAAAAAGGGTGGAAATTCTCCTATATATAAACGATAATTAGGCTTAAGCATGATTAGCTGATGAAAAACAAAACAGCGAAATGCTAATCATATCCAATAAGGGAGGATTTTTTAAAAATGGGTAAATTCAATCTAAAATTTGTAAAACCTGTCGCATCACTAGCAATCGGTGCAGCAGTATTAACAGGATCATTCGCAGTATCTGGTGCTGCTGATACAGCTTTCGCAAAAGCAGCAACTGTAAAAGTTTCTAAAGGTAAATTGGTATCTGCAAAATCAGGTAAAGCGGTGAAAGGTTACAAATCTTACAAAGGTGTTCTTTACAAGAACGGTAAGAAATTCACTGGCCTTTACAAAAATACTTATTACAAAACAGGTAAAAAAGGCACTGGCCTTTACAAAAACGTATACTACAAAGCTGGTAAAAAAGGTAGCGGCTGGGTAGGAAGCGGTTCTTCTAAAAAATGGTACCAAGATGGTAAATTACTAACAGGTCTTGGTAAAAACTCTGGTAAACTATTTATCAAAGGGAAATACGCTAACGGTATCGTAACTTACAAAGGTCAAGAAAAACTATACAAAGACGGCGTTGTAGTGAAAACTGTAGTTGATGCAGCTAAAGCTATTAACAACACAACTGTTGAAGTAACATTCGCAGAAGCTCAAAAAGCTAGCGATATCTCAGCTGGACGTTTCAAAATCGAAGGCTTAGAAGTTACTAACGCTTCAGTTAAACAAACTGACGACAAAGTTATTGTATTAACAACTGCTGCTCAAACTGGTGGTAAAACTTACACTGTAGCTCTTGATGGCGTGAAATCACGTACATTCAAAGGTGTATCTAACGTATTACCAACAGCTATCACTAACGTAACTCCTTCTTTACAAGGTATTATCGGTAAAGAAGTAACTGTTAAAACTCAAGTTGATGTTCCAGCTGGACAATCTAAAGAAGGTATCGCTGTAACATTCAACATCACTAACTCTGCAGATACTTCTGTAGGTAACTTCGGTAAGAAAATCACTGCTGAAGCATTTACGGATGCTAACGGAGTAGCTTCTTACTCTTACACTCAATATGTAGCAGGTACAGATGATACTGTTGAAGCTTATCCAACTGGTAACGCATCATTAAAAGCTACTGCTGCTAAAGTTTACTGGGGTAATACTGAACGTTTAACTATTACTGAAGTAACAACTGGTAATGCATTAGCAAACGGTTCTAAAAAAGTTTACAAAGTTAAAGCTCAAAACTATGCAACTGCATATGATGCTAACAATAAAGCATTATACAACTATGTAAACGTTGCATTTGCTGAAAATGTAAACGTAACTCCTGACAAATTAGTTCGTGGAGCATCAATTGAAGACACAGGTATTTCAGGTAACGCTTCATACCCATCTCAAGTAACAACTGGTGGCGTAAATAAAGTACAAGTTAAATTAGATGCTAACGGTGAAGCAACATTCACAGTTACTGGTTCTAATGCTGCTGTAACGCCAATCGTTTTCGTTGACGCTGCTACTAAAGATGATAAATTAGCTTCAACTGAGTTACAAGCTAAAGCAGCAACTGTTACATTCGCACTTAGCCATACTTTAGGTTTAGCAGTTAAAGCTGAAGGCGTTCAAAACGCTGCTGCAATTAATGTTGGCAATGCTAACAACAAAGGTACTGGTGAAGGTGGACGTTCTTACACTGTAACTGTTACTGACAAAGATGGTAAAGTAGCTCCAGCTGGTACTAAAGCTTATGTAACGTTTGCTGAAGGAAGCTATAGCACTGATAAAAAAGCTTACATTTTAAATGGTACTTCTAGAGTAGAAGCAAATAAAACTGTTCGTCATGAAATTTCAGTAACAGGTACAAAAGGTGAAGCAACATTCACTTTAGTAGGTGATCATGATGCTTATGCTGCTCCAACTGTTTACTTAGAAAACGGTAAAGAATTTGGATTAGATAAAGCTGATTTACAAATTGTAGGTGAAACAACTTACTTCGTAAATGCAGTAGTTAATAATGCACTATTAACTGTTGTAGATGCAGATGGTAAAGAAGTTACTACATTACCAACTACTAAAACTGCATACTTTAACTACGATTCTGTAGATCAAAATGAATTTGAGTACTTCACTGGTAATGGAAACTACGAAGTTTCTTACCAAGTAACAGCTCACTTTGCTGATGTTACAGCTAATGGTAAAGTAGTTAAAAAAGGTACAACTGAAACTATCAAAGTGAATGCTTCTGCTGGTAAAGCAGTATTAGCAGTAACTTCTGAAAATGTTGGATCTAACGTAACTGTAAATGCTTCTGCTTCACAAGCAAGCTTACCAAACAAAACAGCTTCAATTGCATTTACTAAAGGTTCTCAATTACCTGCAGTTTACACTGGTGTAATTTCAAGTATTGATACATCTAAAAATACTTTAACATTTGCTGGTTATGATGCAATTAAATATTCAACTTCTTCATTCAAAAACGAACAAGGCATTGTAATTAACGAAGCTAAATTCGAAGAGTATGTAACAGATGCACTTGCAGCTAAGAAAAAAGTAACTGTTTCTGCTGTTCAAGGTACAGATGGCACTTACGTTCTTGAAATTGAGAAAATTGAAAATGGTTCTGTTGTAACTGGTACAATTACTAAAGCAGAATTAAACGCTGCTGGTGATGAACTTACAGTTACATTTGATAAAGACTTAAAAGCTTCTTCAGTCGTTTATGCTGACTTTACACTTACTGGTGTTGCATCTGGATCTATTAAGTCGGTTTCAGGAAATAAAGTTGTATTAAATGTAACGGGTGCATCAACTTCAAGTACTGTAGCTGTAGCTGCTGACAGTGTAGAATTTACTGATGGATCTTCAAATAGTGCAATTACTGCTAAACCTGTAACTCAACCAGTTGTAAATAAAATTTCAACTTTATCTACAACTAAACAAAACATTAAAGGTGCTACAGAAGTTCTAGCTAAGGGCGATGTAACAGTAGACACTAAAACAGTTACAGCTACTGTAACTGCAGGTGAAGATCAAGCTGCATACAATGGCTTGAAAATTAAATTTGTAGGATCTACAACTGCTGCAACTCCTTCAGCTGCATACAATTCTTCTGACAAAGAAGTAACTGTAACTTTAGGATATTCTGATGGAAATAATACTCTATCTAATGTTAACACTGCAATCCAAGGTTTAGCTGCTCATGGTACAATTGATTTCGCTAAAATCACATTGACTGGTACGGCTTTAGAATCTGCAGATGTAGCTACTGCTAAAACTATTACATTAGGAAAAGGTGTAACTGCTGCTACTGCTACTGCAGGTGTATATGCATTTACTATTTCTAATAACTTATCTTCTGGTGATGTAATCACTGTTAACGGTAAATCTTATGTAGCGGGTACTGACTTTACGGTTGGTTCAACAAACGTAGTAACTGCAACTAACTTAGCTGTTGCAATTGAAGCTACTGATAAACGTTTCGCAACAGTAACAAGTGCAGCTGGTGTAATTACATTAACTGATGCTACTGCTGATGGCGCTGCTAAACCAACACTATCAATTAAATAATTAACCAATCAATTGGTGTACAGTCACCCAAATAGTCGTGAACTTCACGTTAGTTTGAACAATTGATACAGAATAAGTCTTAGTGACTAGCCCCTAATCTCTTCGGAGGTTAGGGGTTTTCTGTTTGCTGTAATAAGTGAGATTTCAAATATATATCATAATCATGATTGAATCAGAAGCCTTAATACCACTGGTATTAGGGCTATTTTTATTGGAGGAGGAATGAAACATGAATGAAGGTAAAAGAGCTTCAAAAACAAATTGTGATTAAAAAAGGGAAGGGTGAACAAGATGACGACTCTAGGACGTTTTTGGTTGGCTTTAGAAAAGGTTTCTAAGGAAGAAGTAGATTTGAAGGACGTTGGTCATGAAACAATAGAATTGTATCGAGATGAATTAGATACAAACTTAATACCAGCGGATGAAATGAAGAACTTACCAGATGAGGTTCTCGTATCATCAGCTAATTTATAGATGAAAAAAGTGATGAGTACTTAATGATTGATATTACATTATATGAAAATTCTGAACAATTAAGTACTGTTTGGATGAAAAATGGAGAAGTAATTGAAGAACCGACTCAATGATTAGGGGAGGAGGGAAACTCACGACGTTTCTAATAAGAATCTCTCGACATAAGTAAATGGCATTGGCATGGAAACAGGAAAGTACATGAGATACATAGTATGTGCTTATTTGGCGCGCCTATAAACTGCCGACATTATGATATAACTGTCGCGAGTGATGGGAGGAGAATAACTCTTTATAAGGAAATTAAACATGTATGTAATAAGAAAAAAAAGACCACCAATAAAAATATGAAGGTCTTTAAAAACAATGAGGTATATAATTTTCATTGTATATCGAGAGATACCACTTTTAAGAATAAATGAATATGTAAAAGGATGTCCAAAAATCATCTTCCCAATTATGTAGAATCGAACACAATAAAATATAATGAATTAGAAGGTTGTTCGAAATGAAAATATGGAACCATTAAGTATGACGGGAAGAAATTATAATTATAGTACCGGGGAGTTTTAAAATGGATATTCAACATCTTAAATATTTTGTAGAAGTAGCCAAACAAAAGAATTTTACGAAGGCAACTGAGAGCCTTCATGTATCTCAGCCTTCCATTAGTAAAATGATAAAAAGCCTGGAAGTGGAGCTTCAAGTGACGTTGCTAGATCGTTCGGAGAGAAAAGTGGAGCTGACAGATGCGGGCAAGATTGTTTATGATCAAGCATTGAAAATTTTGCAGATGATGGAAGATATCCATTCTTCTGTAAACGAAGTCGTTCATGTAAAAAAGGGAACCATTAAAATGGGATTAATGCCGACTTTGGGTGTAATGTTATTTCCGAACGTGCTGGCTGATTTTAAAAAGGGTTATCCGCAAATTGAAATGCAAATGGTCGAATTTAGCGGGAAACAATTAGAAAGAAAAGTAGTACAAGGGGAAGTGGATGTGGGTATTACCGTATCACCAGTTGACTCTGAAGTGTTTGGATCCATCCCCTTATTCAAAGAAGAACTAGTTGTCATTGTTGACAGCGATCATTGGCTGTCGGAAAGAAAATCAGTACTTTTATCCGAATTAAAGGAGGAAGCCTTTATTCTTTTTACCGAAGAATATGTTCTGCATGATGTGGTAATGAAGGCCTGTTTGCAATCGGGATTTGAACCTAATTTAGTCTACAAAAGTTCCTTATGGGATATCGTTGGAGAGATGGTAGTGGCGCAATTTGGAATATCTGTTATTCCTAAGTCGGTAGCAAACCGATTTAAGGATCAGGTTTCTATTGTTTCGATTACTTCATCTCAGGTTGATTGGGAATTGGCATTGATTTATAAAAAGAATAAGTATCTTTCCTATGCAGTTCGGGAGTTCATTACTTATCTTCAGGAAGGAAAAACCTGACTATAACTTCATGGAATAGTTTTGATGTCTTTTATATATTTTACGAATAGTGAATCTCCAAGTAGAATGATCTATATTACATAGTGTTCTATTTCGGAGGTGTTGCTCTTGAAAAAGGGCTTAACAATTTTATTGCAAATAGGGGTTATTATTGCATTTACCTGGATCGGTGACTATATTGTCTCTCTTCTTCATGTACCTATTCCAGGAAGTATAATCGGGATGATTTTATTATTCTTCGGTCTTCATTTAGGCTTGATTAAATTAAATTGGGTGCAAGTGGGGGCTACGCTTATTATTTCCGAGATGATGTTATTTTTCATACCGGCAGTCGTTGGATTTATGGAATACTCATGGATATTTGGCATCAAAGGCATAAGTATTTTATTCATTGTTGTTAGTGGTACAGCACTTATGATGATAGCAACAGGTGTCATCTCCGATAGGATTTTAGAAAGAAAAGATGGTGAAGCAAGGAAATGGTTACCAAGATCTTTTATGTAATTATTACTGTCCTTTTTTATTTTTTGGCGAAAAAGATTAATCGGAAAAAAACAGGATTGTTATTTTCACCAATCATTCTCACTCCTGTTATGCTCATTGTTCTCCTTTTGATAATGGATATACCATACAAAGAATATGCAAATGGCACTTTTCCACTAACTAAATTGTTAGACGTTGTAACCGTTGCATTAGCCATTCCATTGTATCGAAACTGGTCGTTTCTGGCGAAAAATTGGCGCGTGATTGTATGTAGTCTTGCAGCCGGTTCCTTGATTGCTGTTGTTTTTGGCATTTTATGTACTTACCTGCTTGCAATGGGAAAGGATTATATGCTCAGTATTATTCCTCGAATTGTCACCATTCCAATTGCTGTCAGTTTGTCTGAATCAATTGGAGGGACTCCTGCCATAACTGTTCTTTTTAGTATGTTGACATGCTTTGTAGGTGTCTTCATAGGACCATCTATAATGAAGCACTTTTCCATTAAGCATCCATTGTCTATCGGCATGATGTACGGTTTGGGTGCACAGGCACTTGGAACTGCAAAAGCGTTTACAATCGGGGAAAAAGCGGGAACAACCTCCAGTGTATCCTACATTCTGACTGCCATCTTTACAGTCATCTGGGCATTAATCCTAACACCTTTTATCCATACTTTGAACGTGTAGGAAAATTGGTACCACCCCTTACATTAAAGAGCGCTTTAGTTGAACCAGCTAAAAAAAGTCGATTCCTTGAAGTGGAAATCGGCTTTTTAGATTACTTTAGTAAACTAACCTTCAAATAGTGAATCTTATAGCAATAGATCGAGAGCCTTTATTCCTTCTAACAGGAATAAAGGCTTTTTATATTTGAGAAAGGAACTATGAAAGAAAAGTATTGTATCTCACAAAGCATGTAGTTAATGGCCACTAGTTACAACTAGAGGTGACATGAGGATCTATGTAACAGAAATCAAAAAGAGGAAGCGTTTAAGTCAATCAAATAGTTATTAAGAAACAATAGTTATGTCGAATAATACAGGTCTATTTATAATGTAGAAAAACAGTGATGATGGGAGAAATCCCTCTAATAGTTGTATATTTTCTGTGATAAATTTCTGATGTTTTCCTTTTAAAGTATTCAATCTAAAACATTACTTAACAATGTGAATTTAAACAGAAAATAAATAAAAAAGAGATATTTTAATGCATTAAAAATATATTTTAGAATATTCAAAATACTACAGTCTTCGCTATTTACTAGCTAAATTTCGAATGATACATTTTGGATACCTAGTAAAATAGTTTAATTTACTAGGTTTTATTCTAAGTAGAGAGGAGCGGGGGTTTATTATTTCACTAATTGAAAAAGGGGAGAAACGAGTGAAGAAAATTCAAAAACTGAGAAAGAGTGCGATTATTGGTTTAGTTTCTTTATTAACTGTTTCAAATGCTGCGTTTAGCACATCTTTTGCAAAAGCTGAAACAAGTGATCTCGACAAACTTGTGAAGATTGAAAAATCGAACAAAAAAATTGAAGAAGTCACGAATGAGTATAAGGATAGTGACACTGTTAGGGTAATAGTTGAGTTGGAAGGAGCCCCAGCCATCTCTTACTCTACTAAAAAAGGTATAAGATATAAAGATTTAGCAAAAGAAAAGAAAACAGAATTACAAAACACTGTGAAAGAAGAACAATCAGAATTCATGACAGTTGTGGAAACAAAAAAGATTGATTTTGATGTGGAAAATACCTTCACTACTGTTGTCAATGGAGTCAGTGGAGAAATAGAATTTGGTCAAATAGAGGATCTTGAAAAATTGCCGAATGTTGAATCGGTGAGCATTGTAAATGAGTATGAAAGACCAACTGTAAAACCTACAATGCTATCAAGTAAAGACATGGTGGAAGCCATTCAAACTTGGAATGCTGGCTATGATGGGAAAGGCATGGTTGTAGGAATCATTGATACAGGAATTGATAATACCCATAAAGATATGGTTTTACAAGAAGATGCCAAACATAAATTGACATCAGGAAAAGTAGCTGACTTTGTAAAAAATAATAATCTCCCTGGGGAATATTACTCTTTGAAGGTTCCTTATGGATACAATTACGCTGATAAAAACAAAGAAATTCGTGATCTTGGCCCTGATGCTACAATGCATGGAATGCACGTAGCGGGCACAGTAGGAGCAAATGGTGACGAAACAGGTAACGGATTAAAAGGTGTAGCTCCACAGGCTCAATTACTGGCACTTAAAGTGTTTGGTAATGACCAAGCAATGCCAAACACTTTTGGAGATATTTATATTAAAGCCATTGATGACGGAATCATTCTTGGTGCAGATGTATTGAATATGAGTTTAGGCTCAACTGCAGGCTTTGTTGATTCAAATAGTTTAGAGCAAAAAGCCGTAGAAAGAGCTGTTGAAAATGGAGTGTTAATGTCTATTTCGGCTGGTAACTCTAGTCAGTTTAGCTATAATTACGGGAAAAATCCGTTAGCTTCAAATCCTGATATTGGTTTAGTCGGTGCTCCTGGGCTTACCGCCAATTCAATATCAGTAGCTTCCATTGAGAATGATAAAATCACATTAGATCAAATGACATTGAAAATAGGGAAAGAAACGTTGCCAATCGCTTATAAAACGCAGGCGTCCCCAATACCTCTAGAAGTATTTGGGAAATCGCCTGAAAAAGATGTTGTCTATGTTGGCGATGGAAGTGAAGCACAATATAAAGGTAAAGAAGTAAAAGGTAAAGTAGTATTCGCAGTCAGAACAGCAGCGAATCCAAACTATGGAGAAATTCAAGCTCAAGCTGAAAAAGCAGGTGCAGTAGGTGTCATTATTAGAGGAACTGCAGCACATGGCGATTACGTGAATATGGCACTAAATAGCCCTACAATTCCCCTTGTTTCTTTAAGTGTAGCAGATGGTACCACTTTAGAAACAAAAATCAAAGCAGCAGGCGGTACAGGAAAAGTAAACTTTGATGGGAAAATGACTACGGTTGTTAATGGTTCTAAGGGGCAAATGGCAGCTACTAGTTCTTGGGGTGTCACTCCGAGTCTTGAAATGAAACCAGAGATTACTGCTCCAGGCGGACAAATCTATTCTACTTTTAATGATGATAAGTATGGTGTCATGAGTGGGACATCAATGGCAGCCCCTCATGTATCAGGTGGTGCAGCACTGGTATTGGAAAAAGTTCAAGAATTATTCCCAGGTTTAAAAGGTATAGAAAAAGTGAAACGCGCGAAAACTTTATTGATGAATACTGCGAAAATTGTAACGGATGCATCAAATGACAACATTGCTTACTCACCGCGTTTACAAGGTGCAGGATTAATGCAGTTGAATGCTGCTGTTACAACGCCAGTATTTGTAGAAGCAAAGGGTACAAATGAAGGTAAAGTTGAGTTGAAGGAAATTGGCACTGACAAGTTCAAAATGACTGTTACAGCTACCAACTTCAGCAAAGAAGATGCAACTTATAATATAGGCGCATCTGTTTTAACTGATGCAACGAAAGGTTCAGGAACTTCAGCAACTAATGCTCTGAAGGAACAAGTTATTAAAGGTGCAGTAGTAAAAATTGACACGCCAAAGATTACTTTATTTGCAGGGGATTCTAAAGATATTACTGTTGAAATAGACCTTTCAAATGCAAAAACAGAATTAGAAAGCATCCAAAAGAATGGCTACTTTGTTGAAGGGTTTATCACGCTTACAAATGAATCTCAAGATGTCGTCTTTCCAGATTTATCAATTCCATACCTAGGGTTTAAAGGTAATTGGAATAAGCCACCAGTTTTAGATCAAATGATTTATGACACAGGCTCTTATTATGGCGTTTCAGGAACGGTAGATGATCAAGGGAGTTATCTTGGATACAATCCATTTACTAAAAAATACAGCAAAGATTTGATTGCTATTTCTCCAAATGGAGATGGAGAAAATGAAGCAGTAGCACCTGTGCTTTCATTCTTGCGAAACAGTAAAACAGTGGAATATGCGATTACCGATACAAGCGGCAATGTATTGCGTAAGCTACGTACGGATAAAGAGCAACGCAAAAATTATCATAATGGAAAAAGTAACAATTCTATTTATTCGTATAAACCATCTTATACACAATGGGATGGGAAACTGAATAATAAAATAGCAGCAGATGGAACCTATTATTATCAAGTAAAAACAAAAGTTGATTTTGCAGGTAAAGAACAACAAGTAACTAAAATCCCTGTTATTGTTGATAACACAGCACCAGTTGTATCAAACATCGCCTTCAGTAAAAATACGGGCATCCTTTCATTCAATGCTACTGATAATAAAGGAAGTGGATTACAATATCTTGAGATTTATTTAGACAATAAACTCTTAGGTTCAGTAAATCCTGGTACAGGTAATGCGTTTAAATTAGACTTACAGAAATTTGATGTTAAAGATAACATTAAGGTTGTTGCATATGATTATGCATTTAATAATAGTGGACAAGAGACGTCAAGCCCTGGAGACAATACAATTCCTTATATCGTATCTGACACACCGGAAGCCCTGGGCGTTTATGATACACGCGAAGTACCTTTTACTGGCTATGTAACAGATGCATCACAAGTAGAGTATTTGAAAATCAAGGGTGATAAATTAAACCCTACTGAACAAGATGTAGTTTTAAAATACAATGAAGTCACAAAAAAACATGAATTTGCAACACATATTACATTCACAGAAGATGGTGTGCATGACATTTTCATTGCAGGTGCCGATAAAGTTGGTAATAAAATTGAATTTAGAAGACAAGTAATTATTGATACGCAGGCACCTAGTCTTTCTATAAGTAATCTACCAGCTAATAATTTCGTACCTACGGGTGGTAAAGGTTCTACTGAAGAGCCAGAAAGTAAAGACCCTAATGATGGCAAAGAACCGAATGAAGGAACTGAAAGTAAAGATCCTATTACCGCTTCAGAAGGTGAAATGACTAATGAGGGAAATGAAAATAAGGATCCTAATGATACGAATGAAAGTGAAAAACCTACTGAAACAACAAAAGATGGAGATCCTATTGTTACAGTAACGGTTGCAGATAACTTTGATGAGTTACGCTTATTAGTAAATGGCAGTGAAGAATATACACATGAATTCGATGAGCCATATGAAATGAGATCATTAACTCACAAGCAAGAAGTTCAGTTAGTGTTAGATGAAGGTAGAAACGATATTGTCTTCGAAGTATCAGATCTTGCGGGTCATGTGACTAAGAAAACGATAGCTATTTATAAAGGGGCAGCCCTAAATGCACCATTTGTAAAATCAGTAGAGATTGCAAATGGCGGTGGGGATGTTACAGTTGAAAATCCAGCTAATATTGTTGCAGAAGCTACGGAATCAATTACGTGGGAAGCAAAAGTAATTGATCCAAAAGGAAATGTAATAGATTTAGATACTGCTGAAGGCGAAAAATATGAAGCTATATTTACACCGGATATTTTGGCTGAGAGTGGTAGTTACAAATTATTAATAGGTGCTGCTGGTAGTGCTGAAAGTGAAAAGCTAGAAACTAATTTCACCGTTTCAAATTATTTTGTAAGTGTTGAATCCGTTTCAACACGTGATTCAGACGGTAAAAAGGCCACATCCTTCACAACAGATAGCAGTGTAAGCATCAAAACAAACATTAAAAACCAAGGGAAAAACATGTTGAATCCAACAGTAGCCTTCCAAGTCAAAGATGAAGATGGTGCAGTTGTTTACTTTAAAGAAGTTAAATCGAAAGAGATTAATAGCAAATCAAGAAATAATTTTGGAATAGATATCCCGTTAGAATCATTTGATAAAGGTAAATACACAGTCGAAGTGTTTGTATGGGATAACGATGAAAATCCAGTTCCACTAGCAGATTCAAGCAACCTCGAATCATTTACAGTTAACTAATAAAAAGAATAGGGAGGCAGAAATTGCCTCCCATCTTCTTATCTACGAATATGGGAGTGAATGTTTTGAAAAAAAGCCTAATCACAAGCTTAATTGCTACTTTCTTATTTTTAAATGTAGTTTTTCCCGCCTTAGCAGCTAGTAGTGTAACAATTACAGTAAATACTGACACCTCACAATATACTTCCGGAGATAAGATAAATGTATCGGGAGTGGTATTAAAGGACGGGAAAGCAGGAACGGGAACGGCTCCCCTTATGCGAGTAAAGAAAGGGGATACAGTCGTTGAAACTTACCAATGGAAAGATTCTGAAATGGATGGAAACGGCAACATATATAAAACTATATCTCCTAAGAAATACGAGAGTGGATCTTATACGATTCAAATTACTGCAAAGAATGCAACGCCTGCAATTGCTACTTTTGAATTAACAAATACAAATCCAGTTTCAAAAAAGAGCATAAGTGTGCAAAGTGATAAATCTAAATATGAAATTGGTGATAAGGTCCAACTAACTGGAAAAGTGACGCTTGATAATAAGCCTGTCAGCAATGAAACTGTTGATATTTTTATTGAAAGAGAAGGCGTAAAAGTAAATACAGAGAGTGCGGTCAAAACAACTAAAGGTGGGACATATAGCTTTAGTTTTGACTCTTCAAAATCTAAAGTAGGTATGTACACAGCTTCAGTTAGCCTGGCAGATAAAAGTATTACTGCAAAAACAAATGCTTTTGAACTGGTTGCTAAAAAAACTACACCAGATCCAACACCAAAGCCAGATCCAGATCCAACAACACCTGTAGTACCAACACCAAAACCAGATCCAGTTCCGACGATTCCATTGGATCCAACACCAGTTCCTGACCCAACAGTGACTCCACATGCCCCAGAAGTCAATGTAGTAACATCTGAAAGTATGGAAATTAAGGGTACAGCAGATGCAGGTGCACTGGTAAAAGTAACGGATAAAAATAATTTCTATGGACAAGCCGTTACTAAAGCCGATGGTACTTTTTCTATTCCATTGAATGTAAAGATTAAAGCAGGAACAATTCTTTATGTAACGGCAAATGCTTCTGATAAAGTGAGCTCTGAAACAACGATTATAGTCGAGGATAAAACACCTCCAACGAAACCAATTGTCAAGACAGTCACTGACAAAGACCGTAAAGTAAATGGAACAACAGAAGCTGAAGTAAAAGTAACTATCAAAGTCGGAGGGAAATATATCGGTACAGGTTATTCAGATAAAAACGGTGTATTTTCTATTACTATCAATTCTCAAAAAGCAGGTACTATCCTAACATTTACTGCAACAGATGATGTAGGAAATACAAGTGCTTCTCAGAAAATGATAGTAATAGACAAGACTGCACCAAAAACACCTTCAGTAAATTCAGTGAGAACAACATCTACCAAGGTAACTGGGAAAGCTGAAGTTGGTTCAAAAGTCTATGTGAAAGCGGGCAATAAGATGATTGGATCAGCTACAGTATCTAAGAAAGGTACTTTCTCAGTCGCTATTAAAAAACAGAAAGTGAATACGAAGTTGTCAATTTATTCGAAAGACAAGTCAGGTAATGTAGGCAAAGCAAAAGTGATTACTGTTAAGAAATAAGAAGAATGAAATATAGTGATTTGAAATGAAGAGGGATATCATGTGAAGTAAATTCTTAAAATGATGAGTTCAGGGGTATATATCGAATATTTGTTAAGTAAAGATTTGCTAAGATAAATCCTTCAATTTCAATAATCAAAAATAATTGAGTTTTTGTTTTGTGTTCAGTTCCTTTTATATACGTAGCTATAAAGACAAAGGGTGAAGTTACCTAGTCTTTTATAGCTACGTTTTTTATTGAACGATTTAAATACCTTTATTCTTTCTCTACTATTAAATGTTGACCCGCAGATAACGGGGGGCATACTGGCAGGAGATATTATCAAGGCAGTCAATGGCAAGAATTTGGTGGGAGAAGCTGTTCAAATAACGAATGGGCTTATTACGGGAAAAGAAAATACCAAAGTAACATTGACCATATATCGCTCAAAAACAAACAGTACATTTACGAAAACGTTTATCCGTAAAGTCATCAACATACCCAATGTTGAAACAGAAAACTAGCAGGCAACATTGGATACATACGTCTTAATAGTTTAACGTTAATCTGGTTAAGCGATACTTAGTAATCAATCTCACACTTTTAGTAGAAATTGCAAAAAACTTACGTAATATAGTAAATCTAAAGAGCCAGCGATTTATGTGAAAATCGCTGGCTCTTTAAGTATTCTTTCATTTTTTTTAAACTCACATTATATTCAATTATTTTTAATGGATACTAGTATCCATTAAAATATGCAGCTAAATCCATCATATCGCGTGTGCCAATCGCGATATCTGTTATATAACCTTTACCCGATTTATAGCTACGGAAGCCGATATAGTAGACACCTGATTTATAAAGCTTGTTTTTGGTACCATATGTACGATTCCCAACAGGATGACCAAAATACTTTATCATTTGTTTGTGCGTTAATTTACCAGAATAACTGTTAGAAATGTACTCGACATCATCAGTACTTTTAAATTTATACGAGATTGTACCAGTATGTGGATTAAATTGTTCAAATCCATACATAGTACCGCCTCTTTTAGCATAATAGACATTTACAGCTTCGGCAACAATAGCTTTACCCGGTACCGATTTCTTCAATTCTTTGTAAGACATACCGACATAGCCTTTATTACCAAGAAGTTGCCCTTTTTTTGCAGCACTTTTAAACGATTTGTTTACTTTAATGCTCTGCGCATGAGAATTAATGGGTACTACAACTGCACTTATTGAAAAAAGCAGTACAAAAGCACATAGAAAACGCGTAAGAAACTTCATGGTTATCACTCCCTTTATTATGAAATATATGTATTTATTTTATAATATTGGACATGGAACGTCAAAAAAGGTATTTATAGGTCTTTTAATTTAAACAAAGCGATCGATTTCCGTATCATCACAACCGTTTGTTTTCTGTTAGTGTTTAGATGCCATCTTCTTAAATTTTGGCATTCGGTATCACCACATTACTCAAGCAACTCCGCATTAACATAGTGTATTGTGAAAAGTAGTAGAATATTAATATTACATAACTATCATCAATTTCAATATAATGGTAAAATAAATAATAAACTTACTAGTATAAGAGGGATACCATGAAAAAACTACGGATTTATGTATTAAGTCTTATTGCCTTATGTGTTTTCTTTACGACATCGGTTGCTTATGCGGCAGAACCACTGGATGAAGTGAAGCAGTTAGTGAAAAAGTACTATTATCCAAATGTGTCAGAATCAGTGTTAAATAGTACTTCTATCGGGGATTTAACAAAACAGCTAGACCCGTATTCCGTTTATATGACGAAAGAGGAATATAAGGATTTTACGAATTCGATTGATATGAAGTTAGTCGGAATCGGTGTGACCATTGAAGAACATGCTACTGGATTGAAAATTATCTCTACTATTAAAGGCGGACCCGCAGATAACGGGGGCATACTGGCAGGAGATATTATCAAGGCAGTCGATGGTAAGAATTTGGCGGGAGAAGCAGTTCAAACAACGATTGGGCTTATTACGGGAAAAGCAAACACCAAAGTAACTTTGACCATATATCGCTCAAAAACGAACAGTACATTTACGAAAACGTTAATCCGTAAAGTCATCAACATACCCAATGTTGAAACTGAAAAACTAGCAGGTAACATTGGTTACATACGTCTCAATAGTTATGCGGAAAATAGTAGCAAAGAGATTCAAAAGGCTATTAAATCAATGCCTGGTATGAAAGGGTGGATTTTTGACTTAAGAAGTAATGGTGGTGGATACATTACTGCAGCTGAAGAAGTGATTGGCTTGTTTCCGAAGGCGCAAGTAGCTTATTTGTTTAAATATAAGGATAGTGAAACCTACTACACAGAGCCGATAAGGCAAAAGATTAGATGGAATGCACCCGTATCAATTACTATGGATGCTAACTCTGCGAGCGCTTCTGAAATGACAGTAGCATCACTAAAAGATCAAAAAGCAGCCAAATTATATGGGCAAACAACATATGGGAAAGGTGTTATGCAGCAAGTATTTCCTTTAAAAGATGGTAGCCAGTTAAAACTAACCATCGGAGAGTTCATGGGACCAAACTACACTAAAATACAAAAAAAAGGCATCACACCAAATGTTAAAACACCAGTCGGTAAAGAAATCGAATATAGCCACCGAGATTTCTTAAAGCAACAACTAAAAGGGTATAACAAACTCTCGAATATTAATCAAACAACAGCTCAGAAAACGATCACTATAAAAAGTAGTACGAAAATGAACTGGAGCACACTGAAAGATACTAAAGTATCACTACTACAAATTGCTGGCAAACAACAATCAATTAAAGTTCAAAAAACATCAAACCAACAATTAAAACTAACACCAAACAAACAGCTAAAAGCGGGTACTAAATACTATGTTGTACTAACGAGTAAAACGAAAAAGGCCAAAAGTGCATATGCAGAGCTTAATATTTCTAAATAACCAAATTACTCTAATCACCAAATCAAACGATACTATTAACAATAATCCTCCAATGCTTAATTGGGGGATTTTAGTCTCTAAAAGGGATAATAGCAGTATACAGTTTATAAATCATGGATCTCTTTTACTTAGTCAATAAAAATCCATTAAAACAAACTGCTAAATTGGATGTAAGAAAGACATTTTGTACATCATAAACAAAACTGAAACCAATTAATAAGAGAATATATATGAGGTGATTTTTATAATGAAAGAATTCAAAATAACATACTTCTTTGATGAAGAGCATTATATTAGAAGGTTTATCCATATCGAGTCTCAAGAAAAGGCGGAAGAGCTCATTCAAAGTGAGAGGGAGCAATATATAACGTTTACGGATAGTAGAGGCATATACCACGAACTTCATACAAGTAATGTTCGCGTAATTCAAATATCTGAATACTTCAGAGTGGACAAGAGTAAAAAAACGTTCAATTGAATTGAGTGTTCCATACATTACACTTATAAAAACCTGAGCTTGAGGGAACATAATGGCATACTAAAATGGAGGTGTCTTTATGAATAATAATGGCAAGGGCAATTTTACGTCTTCTGGAACAGATATTGATGAGGTAAAAAGAAAAAATGCAGAGTCCGGCATGTCTTATAATGAAGTAAAAGCAATGCTTGCAAGAAATGGCGGACAAGATACTGCAATGTATAGTGATACGAATAGTGAAGAAGTAAAAAACAAAAATCAAAACCAATATCCAAATTAATTGTGAAACCATGTTAGTTTAAACAATGGGCACAATTTAATCCCTAAACTCTTTAGAGGTTAGGGTTTTTTTGTATAGAGAAATATGTGATGTAAAAAGAACATGCTATATGCAGCAGTGTTTTAACGGGGAAAAGGAATTGAAGGAAGGCTTGATTTTGATGAAAAGAAACAGGTTATTACTACTTCGATATACCAATTTGAATAAAGAACTCTCATAAATTCTTTCTATACAACATTTAATATAGGAAGAGATGAGTAAGTGTTCATTACTATCTCGATAGTATCAAAAATAATAGTGAGTCCTTCATTGATGTCAGTATAGTAAGACCATAAGAGGAAAGACAAAAAAATACGTAGCCACTTTTTACATGACTACGCATCTTATTAATTATTTATTTACTCGCAAGTACCCAGTGACCAGGCTTAACTTCTTGCAAAGTACCTTGACTGAAGTCATAAGTCTGTACTTCTACCGCTTCTTTTTTTAATTTCTTCGATTCAATAGAAGGATCAGGAACAGGTACAGCAGCTAATAATGATTTTGTATACGGATGAATCGGGTTGCTATAGAGCTCTTCACTATCTGCGAGTTCAATAATTTTCCCTGCGTTCATCACCGCGACGCGATCACTAATATGCTTCACCATCGACAAATCATGTGCGATAAACAAATACGTTAAGCCGAGCTTTGCTTGCAAATCCTTTAGCAAATCGACGACCTGAGCTTGAATGGAAACATCGAGTGCAGATAGTGGCTCATCACAAACGATAAATTTTGGGTCAACAGCTAGAGCTCTCGCAATGCCAATTCTTTGACGTTGGCCACCAGAGAATTCATGTGGATAGCGCATCGCATGTTCTTTTTGTAAGCCAACTAGTTCTAACAATTCTTCCACACGTGCAAGTCGTTCAGCTTTTGTTTTACATAATTGATGAATATCTAAAGATTGACCTATAATATCCAACACCTTCATGCGCGGGTTCAAAGAGGCATAAGGGTCTTGGAAAATAATCTGAATCTCTTTGCGCAGCTGTTTCATTTCCTTCTTATTCAATCGATTAATAGCCATACCTTTGTATAAAATTTCCCCGTGTGTAGCTTTTTGTAGCTGTAATAGTAATCGACCAGTAGTTGATTTTCCGGAACCAGATTCACCAACAAGGCCTAATGTTTCGCCAGGTTGGATTGAAAAGCTAATAGAATCGACAGCTTTTAATGTACGACCACTGCCAAGTGGAAATACCTGATTTAAATCCTGTACTTCAATCAGTGGTTTATCAGGGTTAATATCTGCTGGTAAATGTAGCTTTCCTTTAGGTTTTTTCTTTTCATCCATACGAGGAAGTGCATTCAACAATTTCTTTGTATATGGATGTTGAGGAGAAGCGAAAAGCCCCTCAGTCGTATTCGTTTCAACAATTTGGCCTTCTTTCATAACGACGACACGGTCACACATACCGGCAACTACACCTAAATCATGCGTGATTAAAATAATCGAAGTATCAAATTGTTGTTGCATTTTTTTCATTAAGCGCAGTATTTGAGCTTGTATAGTTACATCTAGCGCAGTAGTTGGCTCATCAGCAATGAGTAATTTTGGTTGGCAAGCGAGAGCCATAGCGATCATGGCACGTTGACGCATCCCCCCAGAAAATTCATGTGGATATTGATTGTAACGTTCTTCGGCATTTTTTATCCCTACGAGTTGCAGCATTTCAATTGATCTGTTTTTCGCTTCTTTAGAAGTAAGCTGTTGATGTTTTGTTAGGATTTCATCGATTTGCTTGCCAACTTTAATCGTGGGATTCAGAGATGTCATTGGATCTTGGAAGATCATACTAATCTCTTTTCCGCGAACTGCTTCCATTTCGGGATCAGTAAAATTAGAAATCGTTTCTCCTGAGAATTCAATAGAACCGTCAGTCATTAACGCAGGTGGAGAAGGAAGTAAACGCATAATGGAACGTGCAGTAACACTTTTTCCAGAACCAGATTCACCGACAATTCCTAAAGTCTCTCCTTTATGTAATTCAAAAGAAACTCCTTTAACCGCTTCAAAAACTTCGTGATTTGAGACAAATGAAATATGTAAGTTATCAACCTTTAAAATACTATCCATATAATAATTCCTCATTTACTGAAAATTTAAAATAATTATGTTGACTTCTAATAAGATAAAATTTATACTTTGTTTCTAATAGTATACTAAATTACTAGGAATAATCAAGATTAAAGGAGTGATTTTTCTGAAAATAAAAAATGAGCGGATAAAAGGCAGTTTAGAGAATGTTTATAGCAATCTAAGCTCTCTCCTTTTTTATAAGTACATAATATTCTTGTTAGGTTTACCAGTTCATATCGTCATGTGGTGCATATATAAAACAAAATATAAGAGCACACAATATCAGCAAATGCTATTTGAACATATGGAAAAGATAAAAAAATCTTCTACATATAGTGAACTGATTCAGCGGTATGAGGAACAATATCGAAGTAAAAAGCTATATTTTGATGAAACCATCCGTGAACAAGAAATGCAGGAGGAAGCAACAAAGCTTGCAAATGAAAGAGTATTGAAAATGGCGCAAGCCGAACTGGAAACAACGGATCAAAGCAATACAAACTATCAGCATTTCTTTGCAAAATGCTTACAAAATAGAAACTTTGTTATAGTGAGTTTTATACCAGGTATTCTTATGTATTTGTTCTTAATGATGTATGCTAGACCGCTCGTTCGCTATATTTTCGAACGATTAGTAATGACTATTTTTGTAATTATATCGGTTACCATCTTTGTATTCTCTATTTTGCATTTTTCTCCTGCTGATCCAGCGGCAAATATTTTAGGAGAATCAGCAACAGCTGAGCAGCGAGCAGAGTTTGATCATCGATATGGCTTAGATCAATCGTACTGGGTGCAATTATGGGATGCGACTAAAGGGATTCTGACGTTAGATTTAGGCTATTCCTATACAGGCAATGAAGATGTAATGGCAAGCATTGCAAACAAATTCCCTGTCACACTAACAATCGCGTTTTGGTCATTATTAATGGCTATCGTAATAGCGATTCCAGTTGGGATGATATCGGCAGCGAAGCCCAATTCCTTTTGGGATTATAGCTTTATGTTTATCGCCTTAATTGGCTTATCTATTCCTAACTTTTGGCAAGGACTTGTGTTCATTTTGAACTTCTCTATAAAATGGCACATACTACCAGCTACGTATTCTCCAGGTGATTGGTTATCAATCATAATGCCTGTGATTGTATTAGGGACAGGGTTAACAGCGTCTATAGCGCGAATGACTAGATCCTCCATTTTAGAAGTAGTGAACGAAGAGTATATTGTGACTGCGAAGGCGAAGGGTTTAAAGCCAAGTCGAGTATTTATCAACCATGCTTTACGTAATGCAATCATTCCTATTATTACAATTATCGGGTTGCAGTTTGGTGGCATGCTAGGCGGGGCAGCAGTAACAGAGAAAGTATTTAATATTAGTGGTTTAGGCAGTTATATCGTAGATAAACAATTCGTACCAGATATTCCTTCTATATTAGGGGGAGTTGTCTACATTGCCATCACGATTTCGATTGTAAACTTAGTAGTTGATATTCTATATGCTTTCTTAAATCCAAGAATTCGATCGCAAATGAAAAATACTTAACGAGGTGTATGAAATGACAACACAACAGGATTTTGCTTTAAAACGATCGCAAGAGTATAAACATGCACTCTTTGTTTTAGTTATTTCAATTGCACTAGTACTTGTTTTTTTAGTGAATGCCTTTGATGTTACAGAGGGAACATGGAACAAAGTGTGGGGCTCCTTGACAATTGCTTATTTAGTAATAGCATGCTGGCAAGCTATTATTCTATTTTGTATGAAAAGAGATTTACTAAATACGGGGGATATTCAAAAAAGAACAAGGGTAATGAGTGCAGTAAACTTACTAACTATTTTAGTGGGGAATGTTTTTACGACAACCTTCGCCTTCCGAATGTTGCGTCGCAAAGCTTCAATTGAATATACGCTTTCTTACTATATGTTGCTGACCCAATTGTTAATTGTTTCAGTGTCATTATTAAATCTATTTAAACCATATGTATCAGACATGTTTTTACTTTCAATGGCTGTATTTATTTTATTAATCATCTTTGATGTCGTAGCTGTAGTAATCTTCGGCAAGGTGGATACGGACTATCAAATTAAACCTGTATTTAAATGGTTAGGTATTGCTTTAATCGTAACAGGGTTTTCTGGAAATATATTTGGTTTTATTTTAGGGTATAGCGTGTTATTAAAAAGTACAAATAGAGATATGTCAACAATTGAAAAGTGGAATAAGATTTGGTCTAAAATCACAAAGAATTTCACAGCGATGCTAGGCTTACTGTTTGTAATTTTCACATTTGCTATTTCAATCGCTAGCTACGGTACATTTGTTTATGAATTTGCTGTAGAGAACAATTATGAAGCCATGTTATTAGAGCCAAGTTTAGCCAATCCATTTGGTACAGATAACTTCGGACGAGATGTGTTTTCACGCATTATTTATGGTGCACGTATTTCATTAATTGTTGGAGTAGTATCAACACTTATTCCATTAGTTATTGGTGGCTTCCTAGGTGCTATTGCTGGCTATTACAACAAGTCAATTGACAACGTCATCATGCGTATTTTGGATGTTCTTTATGCGGTTCCTGGTATCTTACTTGCGATTGCTATTATTGCCGCATTTGGTGCAAATACCGTCAATTTAATCATCGCATTAAGTGTAGGATCTATTCCTACCTATGCAAGAACAATGCGTGCAAATGTCATGATGGTATCCAATTTAGAGTTTGTAGAAGCTGCAAAGGCTTTAGGGGAAGCAGATTGGAAAATCATCTTTAAACAAGTAGTACCCAATTCATTTGCTCCGATGATTGTCAAAGCAACCCTAACTATTGGGGGAGCTGTTATTGCGACAAGCAGTCTTAGCTTTTTAGGCTTAGGCGTGGAACCACATATTCCAGAGTGGGGCAATATTTTAAAAGTAGGAAGCATGTATCTTGAAACCAACCCTTATTTAGCGATTTTCCCGGGGATAGCCATTATTTTATTAGTACTTTCCTTTAACTTCTTAGGAGATGGGTTAAGAGATGCTTTAGATCCAAAATTGGATTGATAAATATTATGTATGGAGGAATTCAAATGAAAAAGAGATTAGTACTTTTTTTAGCAGCAGTAGTACTCGTTTTAGCAGGATGTGTTAATACAAAATCCGATGTTAAAAAAGATGAATCAAAACCATCTTCCGAAACAAAAAACACGTCTATTGAAATTTTAGGCATGAGCACAGGTGAAGATGATTTAAATATTCTACGTGACCAACTAACAAAGAATGGATTCAATGTAAAGTTAAACATTCAACCTGATTACGGTAGTTTCACTGCGCAAAGAGATGCAGGTAATTATGATTTAGCGCTAAGTGGATGGACTACAGTAACAGGGAATCCTGATTACGCTGTTCGTTCATTGTTTACAACTGATGGGGACAATACTTTATTTGCAGATGAAGAAGCAGATAAATTAGTAGAAAAAGCAAGTACACAATTAAAAGAAGAATATACACAAACATATAAAGATTTAGAACAGTTAGTAGTATTTGATAAAGCTTATATTGCCCCACTTTATACTTCATATAAAGCACAAGGCGTTAACAACCAAGTAATCGATGAAAAAACGTTACGCTTACCAAAATCAAGAGCAGCAGTTTGGGAAGCAATCTCATTCAAAGATAAGGCTAAAAACGCAACACAACCTTTACTTGTTCAACAAGGAATCGGTGCTTTAACTTCGTTAGATCCGATTAAAGGAAATGACGGTTCTATCAATACATTAAATACAAATATGTATGTGCGTTTAGTAAATTTAACGGATGATGATGAAGTTGTATCAGACGGCTCATTGTCGTTAAATCACGCGATTGCAGATGGCAGTAAAGATTATTACTTCTTATTACGTGATGACATTCAATTTGCATCAGTTAAAGACAAAAAAGCAGTTAACTCAGGTGAGCGCGTAGGAGCAGAGGATGTAAAATTCTCACTTGACCGTGCTAAAGACAAAAATTCTGTACCTGATCACCGTACGTATAGTCTTCATGAAAGCATGAAAGACATTTCAATCGTTAGTGACTTAAAAGAATTAGATGTAAAAACAACAGATGGTCAATCGACTGTTCGTGAACAATTAGAAAAAGGTTTAGATAAAAAGATTTCAACTTTAGTAACAGATAAAACAAAAGCAAATAATGGCTCTGGTGCCTATCAGATTGTTAAAGTAACGACTGAAAAGCCATTCCCACAAGTACTAAATTATTTAGCACACCAATCTGCTGGTATCGTTTCTAAAAAACAAGTTGAAAGCATTAACACGTATGATGTAGCAAAATACGATGTTAACAAAGACATCGCTTATGGTGATCAAAAAACAATCACTGAAGGAAAAGATTACAATAATGCTATTTATGCAAGCGGCCCTTACATCTTAGTTTCTAAAAATGATTACGAAGCGAAATTTGTGAAAAACCCTGCTTACATGAAAGGTACAGAATATGAGCCGAAAATTTCAACAATAACAGTGAAATTTATTCAAGATCCAGAAAGTGCATTATCTGCATTACGTAACGGTGAAATTCATATTTTAAATGGCGTTCCAGAAAGTAAATACGATATCGTGAAGAAAGACGACAAACTTACATTGCAACAAAATAAAAGTAATGGTGTCGCATATCTTGCCTTTAATATGAAAGACCGTGATGTGTCTAAGAGTGTAGCATTACGCCAATCAATCTTGTATTCAATCAATCAAGAAGAAATTAAAAACTTCTATCAAGGTAACAAGATGAACGCTGTTTCAACATTGAGCCCTCTTGTGGAAACTGGATTAAAACTAGAGGCGGATAACAACAAAGCAAAAGAATTATTAAAAGAATACCAAAGTGAGAAGTAACGATTTCACTTAACGAATCATCCCCTAATCTTTTTGGTTAGGGGTTTTTAAATTTTTCTTTAATAATATATTGATGAGAATATCGTTAAAATGCTAGAAAGATAAAATTGTCATCAAATTTCTATGGCTATTGTGTAATTTAACATCAATCCTAAATATAAAACCCATGAATTTTAAAAAATCCCTTTATTATACTATTATTGGGTATTTTGATATACTATTCTTAATGGAAAGTAGAGTGTGATATCTATTAAGGAGGATTTTAGAAATGGGGAAATTTAGCTTGAAATTCGTTAAGCCTGTAGCTTCTTTCGCAATCGGAGCTGCGATATTAACAGGATCATTTGCAGTAACGGAAGCTACCAATACAGCGTTCGCTAAATCTGCGACTATCACGATTACAAAAGGTAAATTAGTTTCGGTGAACACAGGTAAAGCTGTAAAAGGCTATAAATCTTTCAAAAATGTCTTATACAAAGACGGTAAAAAATTTACGGGACTTTATAAAAAAACGTATTACAAAGCAGGTATAAAAGGAACAGGTCTCTATAAAAACGTCTATTACAATGTAGGTAAAAAAGGGAATGGATTATTCGGAAAGAAATTGTATCAAAACGGTAAAGAATTTACAGGTATTGAAAGTGCCTCTGGAAAATTGTATGTAAAAGGAACGGTGGCAAATGGTGTAGTCCTTTATCAAGGTACTAAAAAACTATATAAAAACGGATTTGTTGTTTCGACTACAATTAATGCAGTGAAAGTAATCAATAACACTACGATTGAAGTCACATTTGATAATGCACAAAAAGTTAGCGAAATTACTGCTGGACGTTTTGTCATTGACGATTTAAATGTGATAAATGCTGCGATAAAGGCAACTGATGACAAAGTGGTTGTATTAACAACTTCTCCACAGCAAGGTGGCAGAAAGTATACAGTAGCACTTGATGGTGTCAAACAACCAGAATTTGTGGGGGTCTCGGCTGTTATGCCAACAAAGGTCTCTTTAAAAAATGCTTCCCTTCAAGGAATTTTAGGTTCGCAAGTAACGGTTGAGGCGCAAGTAGAAGTAGAGAATGGTCAGCCAAAATCTTATATTCCAGTAACATTTACGATTGGAAATGCAGCGGATACAAGTAAGAAAACAACTGTCGAAGTTCTAACAGACGAAAATGGTGTAGCCAAGTATAGTTACATACAGCATGTCTTTACTCAAGATTCTGTATATGCATATTCATCTGTAAACTCTGGCGTGAAATCATCCGAAACAAAAGTCTATTGGGGTGACTCTGAACGTTTAAGAATTACGGATGTGACAAAGGAATCTACAGTAGCCAACAATTCTAAAAAAGTATATAAAGTGAACGTTAATCCAGTAGATGCATCAAGTGATACAAAAGGTAAATACGTCAATGTTACATTTGCTGAAAACTTGAATGTAACATCAGATAAGATTAATCGCAAAGCACAGATTGTAGAGAGTAATAAGACAACACCTTATCAAACTGCAACGACTCAAGCAGGAGCAAAAGTGTATGTTAATGCTAAAGGTGAAGGAACTTTTACAATTACGGGTGCTGGTACATCTGTAACGCCTATAGTATTTGCGAATGGTAATGATTCGTTAGAAAGATTAGATGCAACAGAATTACAGGCAAAAGGTTCAACAGTTAAGTTTGAAATTAAGCATTCAATGGCTATAAATGTTGAAGCGCTTGGAACAGAGAATGCTTCTAACGTTTCTACTGCAAAAAATGTCGTAGTTGGTAATACATATGGGGCAAACTTCGGTGGTCGTCAATATGTAGCGACGTTAACGGACGTAGCTGGTAATAAAGCTCCTGCTAAATATCCTGTTAAAGTAGCGTTAAAAGGTGACACAGAAACAGCTTTTATTTTCCAAGATAACAAAATAATAACGCCAGATAGATATGGTAATTACACATTAGTAACGGATAAAAAAGGTACTGTAGCATTTACAGTAATTAATAGAAAAGTAGATTCTTATATTATTCCAACAGTATTTATTGATAATGCTTCTAGTGCGGGAACTGGCCAACTAGATGAAGGCGATTTACAACAAACAGCACCACTTACTTACTTTAACGAAGCAATCGTAAGCATAGCTAGTATGAAATTCGTTAATGCAAATGGTGAGGATGTAACTTCAATTTCAGCGGAAACACCAGTGACACTAAACTATCAAACTGTAGATCAAAACGGCCTACCATATGCACCTAAAGTCAGCAGTACAGTTACGTTTGAATTTAAGTCAACATTCGCTACGGTGATGTTATCTAACGGAATTAATAAAGTAATTACGCCTGAAAGTTTAGATAACAGTCAAGTAGTAACATTGGGGAACAATGGAAGCATCACATTTACGCTTAGATCCAATCTTGCGGATATAGTGAATATCGAAGCAACCTCTTCAGATAGTCTCATCGTACCTGCGACTGCTACTTTAAAAGTGTTTGATCAAGCAAGTGCTTTTGAAAGAGCCAATAGTGTAACAGATATTGATGGGATGCTTTCTGCACTATATGAAATGGATACTTTAAAGGATAAGTTAAGTAGACTAGATGTTGTCAAAAGTAGAGAAATTGCAAAATACGTTCTAGAAAAACGCCCTGCAGGAGCAGGTTATGCTAAACAATCAGATTTAGAAAAAGAATTCAATGTAAAGTTCAATGGACTATAAATAATGAATTTTCCACAAAGCCCTTCAAACACTTATGTTTGGTGGGCTTTGTTTTTAAGGAGTTTAAAAATAGCATCATTATGCCTACTGAAAAAGGTGAATTTAAAAATATTACACATATTTAATGGTTAATTTTTCCTATTTATGATAAATTAAGAGAGGGGATAAAATTTCTAAAAGGAGATGGGAGAAGTGAAGTACTATTATCAAGGGGAAGAAATAATCGATTTTAGTGAAATAACAGTGCATATAATTGAGGCAGATCGAAATGAGCAGAGAATGATATACTTAGTTCGAAAATTATTTCAATTCCCGGTAATATTTATTGTTGATGACACTATGAAGAGCAATTCTACTTTTGATATGAAAACAACTGAAACGAGACTTCAACGAAAAGACTTACATATGCATATGAAAGAATGGAAAGGGTTTAAAACCCACCATCATTTTATTACAAGACGAAGAAATAACGAAAAGTAGCACAATTATGCAATCTAAGTAGGTGAAAATAATAAGTTTACATTATTAAAATTGTACGATTACTAATACATAAAATGACTGGAAGAATCCTAACACTGTGTAATTAGTGAATAAGAATGTAAAAACAATAGAATCATTAAAAAGTAAACCTCCGCATGCTATATCAGGGGGTTTTTTTGCTTTTAAAGTTAATGGTTATCGAAGATGGAAAGTGGAATCTAAAAGTTGGTTACACAGTATTTGATGTCTTCTTGTTGAGTAAAATTTTTCTTTGAGTGTTTTTATTCCTACTTAAAAGCTAATGCAGTTTAGAATGCCTTAATCGGACAGTAACAATAGTTAGGTCATACTCATAAAATATGACTAAAGAAATAGTTGGATGAATATATCCGTACAGCTATTTCACCATTAGCAAGTATAATTTAGGAGTGTGCGTATGACAGCAATAACCGGCAAACAATATATTGACCGAATTAACAAGCTGAAAACAAATGTTTGGATTGATGGTAAGCAAGTGACAGGTAATATTTCCGAGCACCCGGCATTTAAGGGGATTATGAAAAGCCAAGCGTTGTTATATGAGATGCAGCATGATGCTTCACTAATAGATGCCCTCACCTATCCATCACCAACTACTGGAAATCCAGTAGGTCTGTCTTATCTACAACCTAAGTCGAAAGCAGATTTAGCTAAAAGACGAGAAATGATTCAGCATTGGGCTAAATCAAATAATGGCATGATGGGCAGAAGTCCAGATTATATGAACACAGCGTTAATGGCGTTTGCAGCGTCTGCTCAATTTTTAGAAGGAAAAGAAAATTGCTTTCCTGAACATTTACGAGCGTTCTATGAATATGCACGAGAAAATGATATATCGATGACACATACATTTGTGGACCCTCAGGTAAATAGAGGGCAATATTATTTTGAGTCTACAAAAGAGCCTATTGCTGCAAAAGTAATAGATAGTAATGATGAAGGTATTATTGTAAAAGGTGCGCGGTTACTCGCAACACAGGGTGGCATTACTGACGAATTATTAGTGATGTCAGCTGCCGGGATGTTGGAGGAAGAAAAGGGATTTGCCTTTTCGATAGCAAGTAACACTAAAGGATTGAAATTTCTATGCAGAGAGTCTTTTGTTGGGGGTGATTCAACATTTAATTACCCATTAAGTTCTCGTTATGATGAAATGGATACGATTGTGGTATTTGATAATGTATTGGTTCCTTGGGAGCGTGTATTTTATTATAACAATTTAGGTGTATCCAATAATTTTATGATGGCTAGTGCTTTTCAACCTTTTGCGTTGCATCAAGTAGCGTGTAGACAAATTGTGAAAACTGAGTTTGTATTGGGTGTAGTACAGTCAATTATCAATACGATTAATATTGGTGGATACCTACATGTTCAAGAAAAGGCTACTGAAATTATTGTTGCGTTGGAAACAATGAAAGCACTGGTCATGAAATCAGAAGAAGAAGCCAAGTTGGATGAATCAGGCATTATGAGACCAGATCTGACAACGTTACAAATATCTATAAACGTATTTCCTAAGGTCTATCCGAGATTTGCTGAAATCATTCAAATCTTGGGAGCAAGCGGATTAATGTCAATCCCAACTGAAAATTCATTCCAATCAAGTATAAGAAAAGACCTAGATCATTATTTGCAATCGAAAGCCGATACGGCAGAAGATCGCGTTAAAATATTCCGTCTAGCTTGGGATATGACTATGAGCTCTTTTGGCACACGTCAAACACTGTATGAACGACTGTTCTTTGGTGATCCCGTAAGGCTCTCTAGTCAGCTTTATTTAACGTATGATAAAGATCCATACGTGCAAAGAGTGCAGGATGTATTGAGTTCTAATACCAATCCGCTAAAAAAAATTTAATGTACGTATAGTCCCAATAGCAATAACGAAAATCTCCTCATCATTAGATAAGGGGATTTTTTTTCGTCATAATTCAACTCATTTAGAGGATACTACACGTACATTAATTTGAAGAAAAAAGGGGAGTGGTTGTATGAATCAGCATTTGTCCAAAGGCAAAAGATTGATGTTCCAGTACATAATTATGCTCATCATTCTGACTTTAATAGGTTGCTCCTCTTTTCACACGAAAATTGCTGCAAATAGTGAGACCACATTATTAGATATGACGATTTTTCAAATTGGTAAAGCCGACAGCATGCTTTTAATGTCCGGTGGCAAAACGATATTGATTGATACTGGAGAAGACAAGCATGGCAAAAAAATTGTCGATTATTTAGAAGAACATAATATAGAAAAAATTGACTACCTAATTTTGACTCATTTTGATAAAGATCATGTTGGTGGAGCAGATACAATCATCAATAGTGTAGACGTTCAAGAAATTATTACGCCTAATTATAAGCGTAGCAGTATACAATATTTGGAGTACAAAAATGCCATTACAGCAAATCACATCAATCCTAAAGCTTTAACCTCTACCTATTCCTTTACAGCAGGTACCGCTGAATTTACAGTATACCCACCTCAAAAAAGTAAATATAAAATAGAAAATGATTATTCACTTATAGTAAGCGTACAGCATGGAAGCAACAGCTTTTTATTAACAGCAGATGCAGAAGAAGAACGCATGGATGAAATAATGAAACATAGCGTTGTTGAACATACGTTTTTAAAAGTACCGCATCATGGGAAATTTGAAGATAATACATTGGAATTTTACAGCATGGTGAATCCAAAATTCGCTGTCATCACGAGCGCAAGGAAAAGAACTAAAGCAGTTAGGGCCTTGGAGAAATTAGGAACGAAAGTATTTGTCACAAAAAACGGAACAGTATACGTGAAAAGTGATGGTACTTCGATTAGTATGCAACAATAACTACAGTTTAAAACTTGGTCTAAATGCTTCACAAAAATAAACCCTAAGCTCACGGGAGTGTAGGGTTTATTTTTTTCTCGTTTGAATATATTCATCAAAGGGAATAATAAACATTGTAAAGTTATAGAAAGGAGTTAGGAAATGAATATTAGACCTTGGATCATAACGCAGGAATGGCACGATGTATTATTTCTACATTGGCCGGTTCCAGCTGAAGATATACGTCAATACATCCCATCAGAACTCGAACTCGAGCTCTTTAACAATAAAGCATGGATCAGTTTAGTGTTTTTTCAAGTAAAAGAGAATCGCCCAAGGTTGATACCATCCATACCTGGAATCAGTTCTTTTTTAGAATTAAATGTCCGCACATATGTCACTTATAAAGAAAAGGCTGGCGTATATTTCATAAGCATAGATGCCAATAATCAACTAATCGCTAAACTAGTGAATTTTAAAAACTTTATGCCTTTTAGAAAAGCGAATATTACCTTGAAAAAGAATGAGAATGTAATTACTTTTTATAGTAGAAGTAAACAAATAGAAACGAATTCCGAAACTCTAATAGCTTCATATGAACCAATTTCTGGACCCATTGAACGTAGTCAACTCGAATGCTGGCTAAGCGAACGTTACCATTGCTGGACAAAAGTAAACGACCAGTTACTAAGAGTAGATAATGACCATACTCCATGGACATTGCAAAAAGCCGCATATACTATCCATGAAAATTCAATCGCCTCTTTTTTAAATTATCATGATAAAGAAAATTACCCCATCGCTCACTTTTCTAAAATAAAAAAAGTCTACCTTTACCCACCAGTTAAAGAAATCTAAAATCATTGATATCTTTAGGGGAGAATGAAAGCCTCTAAAGACATGAATATTCTGCTAAATAACAAAGGGACGAGTTAGAGCAACAAAGGGGTGAGATAGCGCAACAAAGGGTTGAGTTAGAGCAATAAAGGGTTGAGTTGGCGCAATAAAGGGGCGAGTTAGTGCAACAAAGGGTTGAGTTGGCGCAACAAAGGGTTGAGTTGGCGCAACAAACAACTGAGTTAGAGCAACAATCCCCGAAATTCGAGCAGTAATCAAAATCTGCCGCTATCCAATCCTTAAATAACAGTGAATATCGAGGGATAGCAAAATAAGATCAAAATCAAGATTTTCGCAACCTCAAGGTACCTCAAAACGGAGAAAAAGGAGCGGAATAGGACGTGAATATTCTGCTAAATAACAAAGGGACGAATTAGCGCAACAAAGGGGTGAGATAGCGCAACAAAGGGTTGAGTTAGCGCAACAAACAACTGAGATAGCGCAACAAACAGCTGAGTTAGAGCTACAATCCCCGAAATTCGAGCAGTAATCAAAATCTGCCGCTATCCAATCCTTAAATAACAGTGAATATCGAGGGATAGCAAAATAAGATCAAAATCAAGATTTTCGCAACCTCAAGGTACCTCAAAACGGAGAAAAAGGAGCGGAATAGGACGTGAATATTCTGCTAAATAACAAAGGGACGAATTAGCGCAACAAAGGGGTGAGATAGCGCAACAAAGGGTTGAGTTAGCGCAACAAACAACTGAGATAGCGCAACAAACAGCTGAGTTAGAGCTACAATCCCCGAAATTCGAGCAGTAATCAAAATCTGCCGCTATCCAATCCTTAAATAACAGCGAATATCGAGGGATAGCAAAATATGATCAAAATCAAGATTTTCGCAACCTCAAGGCACCTCAAAATGGAGAAAAAGGAGCGAAATAGGACGTGAATATTCTGCTAAATAACAAAGGGACGAGTTAGTGCAACAAAGGGGTGAGTTAGCGCAACAAACAGCTGAGATAGCACAACAAATGACCGAATTAGAACAACAAACAACTCACTTAGCGCAACAATCCACATCTCTATTGAAAAATTTTCCATATTGTGATAGATTCTATCTAACTAAAGTTTAGAGGGAGTGAATCTTCATTATTACAAGACCCGTTCCGCTACAATTTCAAGCACTCAATCGGCTCCTTTATAGAGTCCCGAACACGCATCATAAAGCCATTAACAGTATACGGCAAGACACCGAACGTATTTTAGCAGGCTATAAAGGAGAATTGCGCGTTGACCATTTCGTCCTAGAAACTCATTTTAAACTGCCATTTGTCTATTTTCCTAATGTTGAATTACAAGTTTCAAAATTTCGCTTTGTGCAAATAGACTCGCTCATTGTCACGCCTAGCTACATTTGCATATTTGAAGTGAAAAATATGCGAGGTGTATTAAGATTTCACGAAAATCCTTATCAATTAGTCCAAATAGTAGATGGTGAAAAGCGAATATACGAATGTCCCCAAAGTCAAATTATCCGTGCAGTAAGTAGCCTGAAATATTGGCTCCAAAATAACAAATATGAAATCCCGATATACTATAAAATTGTCATGCCAAACACCAACACATTAATAAAAAAGCGCCCCAAGAAAGTGCAATTACTGTTCAACAAAGAAATCTCCCTCTTTCTAGAACAGCTTAATTCTCTCCCACACAAACTCAACGTTGAAGAATTCCGTTTACTTTGCAATCAACTAAAGTCACAAATCAAGCCGTATAATCCCTTCCCCTTATGTCAAAAATACAACCTACAACCCGAAAACTTAAATCCAGGAATGATCTGCCCATGTGGTGCCCCTATAGAGTATTCATCTAGAAGAGGTCAATGTTGCTCTAATTGTAAGGCACCGAAGCAAGTCATTCTCGAGCAAACTATGCTCGATTGGTTTCAACTGTTTAAACCTACCATTACAAACAAAGAGTGTAGAGGCTTTCTACAAATAGAAGATAAATTTACAATATCAAGACTCCTCAAAAAGATGAATTTAACTCCGATAGGGAACACAAAATTGCGTGTTCATCACTATGATTACAATCAACCGCTATTCAAAAAATAAAACCAGCAAAAGCTGGTTTTTTTATACCCAAAATCAATAAAGGCACCTATCATAAGGACATGAATATTCTGCTAAATAACAAACATTCGAGGTAGCGCAACAAACACCTGAGATAGTGCAACAAACAACGCACTTAGCGCAACAAACAACTAAGATAGCGCAACAATCCCTGCACTTAGTGCAACAGTCGATAACCAACCCACATTCTCCATCCCAAGTCCATTTATTCCACAAATAAAAGACTACCCAACGAACTGCGGGTAGTCTCTACTATAAAAAATCACTTCCCAACAGCCCTTGAGACAACCACCGGAGATTCGCCCTTAATAAGATATAGACAATAACCAATGGCAGTCCCTACAATGGCAGGAATAATCCACCCCAATCCTAAATCCGCAAATGGAAGATAGCTCATATATTTATCAACTACACCAAACTTGAGGCCGAAAGCTTTTAAACCATCATATAAAGCAACTATTCCGGTAAGGGACATTGCTGTAACGTAAACATAGGAAGAACCTTTAAATAACGGATGGAATAGAGAAATCACGATCAATACAATTGTTAATGAGTATGCAGCGATTAAAAAAGGAACACTTACCAATAAAATTGTATTTAGTCCGAAGTTAGCTAATCCGAAACCAATAAATGAAAAGAATAAAGAGATTTTTTTATAACCAACTTTAGGTACTAAAGTAGAAAAATAGTTTGCACACGCAGATACTAATCCAACACATGTAGTGAAGCAAGCGAGTACGAAAATAATACCTAATAATAAGTTGCCCCATTGTCCAAACAATAAATAGGAAGCAGATGAAAGAAGGGCGCTGCCGTTTTCAAATGTACCTGTTCCTGCCATTTTCACACCGATATAGCCTAGTGAGCAATATACAACAGCTAGTAAGAATCCAGCTAAAAGCCCCGCTTTAAGCACTTCTCTTCGAAGCATCTTACCTTCCGTAGCACCTTGTTGTTTCAATGTGCTCAAAATAACAATACCAAACGCAAGTGCAGCAAGAGCATCCATTGTGTTATATCCTTCTAAAAAACCTTTTAGGAATGGAGATTGAATATACTCTGTTGTTGTAGGAGCTAATGCGCCATTTTGTAATCGAACAAAACCTACTACAACTAAAACAATCATACTAATTAATAAAAGTGGCGTAATGATTTTACCCATTAAATCCATCATTTTACTTTGGTTTAAGCTAACTAAAAATACTAAAAGGAAAAATAAAGCCGTAAAACCGATTAGAGCAAAAGTGGAATCAGATATAAAAGGCTTTAATCCCATCTCGAATGCCAGTGTTGCATTACGAGGGATAGCAAGAAATGGTCCGACTGATAAATATGCGGTGATTGTATAAACGATACCAAAGATAGGGTGGACACGACTCCCTAGTGTACGCACGCCACCTTCAACAAATGATAAAGCTATTAATACAAGTAATGGTAGACCAACTGCAGTCACGATAAATCCAGTAATAGCGAGTGGAAAGTTTGTCCCTGCGTTAGCACCTAAAGACGGTGGGAAAATAAGATTACCTGCTCCAAAGAACATTGAAAATAACATTAGACCAATAAACAAAGTTGTCGATTTTTTCATTTCATTCACTCCTTCAAAATAGTAATCCATATTCAGTGAAAATAGGCACAAAAAAAACTCGCCCCTATAAAAGGGACGAGATTACTCGCGATACCACCCTAATTCCGGAATTTTGTTGTTCACAAAAAATCCGGCACTCAGCCACCGTACTAATATACGTGATCCCTTGGTAACGGAGGATTTGCCGGCAAAATCTACTTCAAGTTCAATTTTGCTTCTCAGAGATTACTTCAGAAATGGATTTAAACATCGACTTTCAGCAAGTGTCGACTCTCTATGGATTAAGTGTCCATCCGTACTTATTCTCTTCAACGAATTTGGATATGTTTCATAGTTTACCAACTAGAAACAGAATTGTCAATATAAATTGAACAATTAAATTATTCTCAAAAATATGATAAAAACAGTGTGAATCTACATATGTTCTAATATTAAAATCCATAATAATTTAAATCCCAGTAAATAAAATAAGGAGAATTATACTAAGAAGTAACGTAATTTTAACAATTCTATTAGTATATAAAATGTATAAATAAAAACTCGACGTATGAACTATCATACGTCGAGCATAAAAAAATCTAGAGTTTCTTCCTATAGTATAGGAGAGAAATTTATAGTGTTTCTGAAGTTGTTTTTGCTTGCATATGAAGCTGTAAATAATCAGGGCCACCAGCTTTAGAATCTGTACCTGACATATTGAAACCACCGAATGGTTGGTATCCTACGATAGCGCCAGTACAGCCACGGTTGAAGTACAGGTTTCCAACATGGAAGCGTTGACGTGCGTATTCGATGTTAGCACGATTTTTTGAAATGACAGCACCAGTTAAACCATATTCAGTGTCATTAGCAATTGCGATCGCTTCTTCAAAATTAGAAGCTTTTGAAATAGCTACAACTGGTCCGAAGATTTCTTCTTTCATAATGCGTGCTTCAGGAGAGACATCTGCAAATACTGTTGGTTGAACGAAATAGCCTTCTGATTGGTCAGCAGTACCGCCAGCGATTAAGCGGCCTTCTTCTTTACCAATTTCGATGTAGCTAGTAATTTTATTGAATGCAGCTTCATCAATAACTGGTCCAGTATAGTTAGTAGGATCTTCTGGATTACCGACTTGTAAAGCGTTTGTTAGTTCCTCTACACGTGCGACTACTTCATCATAAACTTCATCCACAATTACTACACGTGAACATGCTGAACATTTTTGACCACTAAAGCCGAATGCAGATTTAACGATAGATTGAGCAGCTAATTCTAAATCAGCCTCTTTATCTACTACAATCGTATCTTTACCGCCCATTTCAGCGATAACACGTTTAATCCAAATTTGTCCTTCATTTACTATGGAAGCACGTTGGTTAATACGAAGACCAACATCACGAGAACCAGTGAAACTGATGAAACGAGTAAGCTTGTGATCAACTAAATAATCGCCAACTTCAGCGCCTGAACCTGGGATGTAGTTAACAACACCTGCTGGAAGGCCAGCTTCTTCTAATACTTCAATGAATTTGTAAGCAACAACTGGTGTAGTTGAAGCAGGTTTTAAAAGTACTGTGTTACCAGTAACAACTGCTGCTACAGTAGTACCAGCCATGATTGCAAATGGGAAGTTCCAAGGAGAGATGATGACACCAACACCTAATGGGATGTAGTCATAGCGGTTAAATTCGCCAACACGACTTTCAACTGGTTGACCATCTTTAATCGCTAACATTTGGCGACCATAATACTCAAGGAAATCGATTGCTTCAGCAGTATCAGCATCAGCCTCATTCCACGGTTTACCAGCTTCGAATGTTAACCAAGCAGAGAATTCGTGTTTACGACGGCGGATGATTGCAGCTGCTTTAAATAAAATATCAGCTCTTACTTCAGCTGGCGTATATTGCCATTCCCCAAAGGCAGTATGTGCAGCTTGCATGGCTTTTTCAGCTAATTCTTGGTTAGCTTTTGATACAACACCAACTAATTCTGATTTCTTAGCAGGATTGTAAGATGAAATTTTTTGCTCAGTTGTTACTTTTTCACCGTTTATGATTAAAGGATATTCTTGTCCTAATTGTTCTTTTACTTGTTTTAATGCAGTTTGATATGCATCTGCATGCTCTTTCGAAGTGAAATCTGTAAATGGTTCATGTTTGTATGGAATCATTATTTTTTATCCCCCTAAGTTGTAAGGTGCAAAATGAGTTTGCACTTTTCTGAAAAGTATATATATAATAATGCAATATCATTTGGCATATTACAATAAAAATATTCTAAAAATTATAAAAAACTTAAAGGGGTATATAAAATTGGAAATAAACGGTCTACTTCAAGTGTATGAATTTATTACAGAAATGAGTGATATCGGCATTAGTGCAATCGATGCCAACGGAATGCCAGTAATTTATAATAAAAAAATGAAAGAGCTTGAGGGCATCACAGATCAAGAGGTAATAAAACGCTCTGCAAGGGAAATTATTAATTTTGAAGCTGAAGAGAGTTTATTGCTCCAAGTGTTACATAAAGGTCAACCGATTCGAAATCATAAAAAAACTTTTTGGAATCGAAAAGGGCAGGAGATAACGACAATCAATAATATTTTGCCAATTGAAAAAGAGGGGAGAATTCTTGGGGCAGTAGAATTTGCGAGAGATATTTCTACACAAGAATTCATGATGTATCAACCACTTCGCCGTTATGGACAGCCATTAACGTTTGAAACAATTACAGCTGTTTCAGCATCGATGAAAAATGTAATTTCGACAGCTAAAGTAGCTGCGACTAGCCGTATTTCGGTGATGCTCATAGGGGAATCGGGAACGGGTAAGGATATGATTGCTGAAGGAATCCACCATTCACTTTCTATGCCAAATGAGCAGTTTATAACACTCATTTGCAGAAGAGACGAAGAAACAGTAATTGCGCAGCTAGAAAAATATATAACCGAGCATTATAACATTACGTTTTTTGGTGAAAGAATAGAATATTTATCGATGTCAGCTCAGGAAAGAATCGTAGAGTTGATGAAAATCCATGAAACAAAAAATCACGTCTTTATTGCTAGTATTGGCGGCGACCCAATTGAACTTATCAGTAATGGTAAGCTATCGAAAAGTCTATACTTTTTCTTCTCATCCCTTACAATTCGTGTCCCGTCAATCAGAGAACGGAAAGAAGATATTATGCCCTTTGTGAATGATTACTTGTCGAGACATCGACAAGACTACGGGTCCTTTGTGAAAGATCTTGCACTAGAAGTCGAAGAAATATTTTTGTCTTATGACTGGCCAGGAAACTTGAAGGAATTAGAAGTGTTATTAGACGAAATAGCATCTCTTATCACTACAGAAGAGAGTATTACCTATGAGATGTTACCAGCTTATTTCCGATGGAAGGTGCAAGACATTCATCGTCAGGAAAATAGTGTGCAAAGTGAATTGTTTATCATCCAAACGGCCAAGGATCTTCGTCCACTTGACCAATATATCCGTGAAGTGGAAGACTATTATGTGATCAAGGCACTTGAATTCTTTGGTGGTAATGTATCAAAAACAGCAAAAGAGCTTGGATTGAAAAGGCAAAGTTTACAATATCGCATGAAGCGAATGAAAAATGCAGAAGAGAATAAATAAAAAAATCCCGCCTATTGAGCGGGATTTTTTTTTATTTGCGTTTTGATAGACGACCAATGATAAACGCAGATGCAGCTAAGCCAATCGCAGTGTTTGTTTTTTTATTGAAAACTTGTTTAGTAACAAGTGATAAGTTTTGTGGACGCTCTGCTAAACGGCGCATGAAATAGCCATACCAATCACGACCAAATGGTACATAAGTACAGAAGTTATAGCCCTCTTTTGCTAATTGAAGTTGCATGTCTTTACGGAAGCCATATAGCATTTGGAATTCAAATTTGTCATTTGAAATATTATTTGTTTTAACAAATTGTTTTACACGATTAATAACATGGTGATCGTGTGTTGCGATTGAAGTGAATTTACCATTCAGTAAGTGATACTCGATCAATTTAATATATTTTGCATCAATTTCAGCTTTATCTTGATAAGCAATATTTGCAGGTTCTTTATAAGCACCTTTTACGATACGCAAACGATAGTTTTTATACTTTTCGATATTTTCATCAGATTCATGGAAGTATGCTTGAATAACTGTACCGACATTTTGATGCTCAGCATTTAATTGCTCCATCAACTCGAAAGAAGGATGTAAACGATCATAATCTTCCATGTCGAAGTTAACGAAAATATCAAATTTGTCTGCTAGGGCAACAATTTCTTTTAAATTTTCATAACAGAAGTCACGATCAATATCTAAACCTAATTGAGAAGGTTTTAAAGAGATATGAGCATCTACCCCATGATCGTGAATAGCTTGAATTAATTCTAGAATTTGATTTTTAGCAGCGATAGCTTCAGATTTTTCAAACACAAATTCTCCTAAGTTATCAACTGTACATGCAATACCATGCTTGTTTAATTCTTTAATACTATCAATCGTTTCTTGAATATTAGTACCGGCTACTACGCTTTGTGCCCCCATCTTTAAACCATATCTTTGAGCAGCTGCATTTAGTGTGCGATTCTCGGATAAATACATAAAAAAGTCTCTTAATATCATAAAAATCTCTCCCCATCATTTGTGAACTAAATTCCAAGCGATTATATCATAAAATTTCAAATTGCAAGAGTTTTCTTTTAAAAGAAATTTTGTGAAGAAAATAATTTAAGTGAAATTTCATATTTAAAACAGTTAGAAAATAACCGTTCTAGATAGATAATTTTAGACTTATTTAGAATTTTATTTAAAAAAAGACTTTTCAAAACTAACTAAATAGTAAATATTTTTAGAACGAGTTAGTTTTTTAAATCTGAAAGCCGTCACATCATTTTTTTGGTTGTAAAACTGTTACTATGTTGAAGTTTTGATAAAGTGTTAGAGTCAAAATTTCAAACTAATTATCATTAAAAATTAAAACCGAAATTCAAGTTTTATATGACGATGAGGAGTAATAAGTAATACGCTGGCTAAGATAAATAAGATCGTAATTAACTAACTTATGAATTTGATTTTTTGTGAAATTGTTTTTCAAGGGGATTATTATGGGGGAAGCAACGCGAATTGTTGTCAATGGTTTTCCAGAAATCGTTGGGGAAACGATGATGGAAAAAAAGGAGTATGTGAAAGATAACTATGATCATTTAAGAAAATTATTGATGAACGAACCGAGAGGTCATAAAAACATGTTCGGTTCGTTCACTACAGAGCCTATGAATCCAAAATACGATATTAGTATAATATTTATGGGGGTGGCGGTTCATATTTGAACATATGTGGTCATGGCACAATAGGTACAGTTACGATGTATCTGAGCAAAGGAATTATACCGAAAAAAGAGTTTATTTATATTGTTTCTCCTTCTGGGATTATTGAGTGTAGAGCTACTTATATAGGCGATAGTGTCGAAAATGTTGAATTTACAAATGTACCAGCATTTTTGTTACATAAAGAAATTGAAATAGATTTAAAAAGTATTGGTAAAGTTTCAGTGGACATAGCATTTGGTGGAAGTTTTTTTGGAATAATAAATGCAGTTGAATTCCAATTAGAAATAGACTTGATTAATAAACAACAAATTTTAGGGATTGCAACAGAGGCAAGAGATTTTATCAATGGAAATATCGTAATTCAACATCCTACTATTCCTGGTATTAATACCGTTGACCTAATTGAAATATCAAGTAAAGTATCAGAGGATCATTACAAACTTTGGGTTAAAGAAGATTTTAATAATGGCATCACCTATTTAATGTTACTATATCCAATCGCAATTGCATTGATTATCCTTATCTTCACGGATTCGTTCTTTAAAGGTGCAAAATCTGTAAATGTAGGAACAATCATCGGAGTAGGTTTTATAGCAGTTATAGATGTACTAAAAGAAGCAAATCTAGGTGTAGAGACTCTGAATAATACATTTAATTTTATGCCATTGTTTACAAGTGGAGCAGGTTGGATTATTACAGGAATCATTGGTGCAAATATTGGTTACTTCTTTAGAAAGGAAAAAATAGCAGACTCAGCTGATTTCGAGGATGGATTAGCGAAGGACTAGAATGAAAGAATAATATTATTCTAAATAGTAAGCACGTCAGAAGCTGTTATTAAAACAATTCTGACGTGCATAAACCAGTATTAGTAAAGGTGTGATTGTATAACATCACGCATTCAAGACTATATATAAGCGAATCTATTATTTTCTAAATATGTTATTCAAGTTAATAGATTCATCGTGCTTTCACGTTTTATGAAGTATATTAATCGAAAATGGTATCTTTAATGAACAACATTTTGTTTATACCATTAATAGAGGAAACAGTACCTTCTGTAATGAGTTTCCGAATAATTAGCAGATAAACTATCAATAATGGGAAACAGGCTAATATAACGCTCTATACACATCTACAAGATGGAATACATGACAATCATCAAAAAGATCTCTAATTTAATTTGGTGTTCAAACGAAGAAATAAATAGCTACTTATATTGAGATGACTATCAAGAACAAGAAAAGCTAATGCAGCATTTTATATAAATGCTGAATCAGTTTAACACGGGACTTTTTTAATTAGGGAGCGACGCATAATTTCAACTTTTAATAGGTTAATAAAATCTGGATTTAACATGCTAGTAGTTGCCGTAACATAAGCTTTAATCAGTAAATCGTCTGATAATTTACTCACGAATTAGTTCACCTCCATATTTTGTGAGTTGAGTTCTAAATCAAAATAAGATGGAATATATTGATAGTTAACTTTGCTATAAATAATGTAGCAAATTGCTTTGTTCAAAACAACCACCCCTTTATCCACAGGTTTTGGTGGATAATTTGTGATTAACTTATGGATATGTTGGGAGAATATAGAAGTGCCAGTGTGTGTAGTGTGCATAAAGTTATCCACAGTTGTCTAGACCACTAAAATTTGTCGAAACATTTTTCTGAATTGTCAGCTTTTCGATGGTATTTCGAGTTGAATTGACAACTTAAATGGAATTTTTAATCATTAAAATAGAGATATTAAACTTTCTCAAATCAGCATGAGAGCTAGAATTTACTAATAATAAGACGTGAATATTCTGCTAATAATTAATTTAGATGTTCATCATAATTAATTGTCATAATATTACAAAAATATAATGTTTTAGCATAATGGTTTTTACGTTTTCCTCAACAATCATTGTTTTTAGGCAATAAACCTACACTTTCCCTTCCTATTAAGGTTCAAACAATATAAAAAACATTAATTTTCGTAAAATTCTGTCGATTTTACTTTTATTTTTTAAAATGTTGAAAAGGTTAATCTTACCAGTATCAAATCTATTGAAGAATGTTTACTTGAATAAAATTACAGAGCAATAGACATGCTTAATCTAAATTTAAAGTAATTGTGAAGAAATTAGTATTAAAACAATCTCCTAATCTAAAAATTAGGGGATTTTTTATTGCATTATGCTCATTCTTTTTTTGAAAAAATCATGAAAATCATTAATAAATGATCCATTTAATAAATAAAGAGTCTTTGCAGATGTAGAGTTTATTCATCAAAGAATTATCGGACTCTTACCTCATATGAAATTTATCTGTACATAAATTTTGAATGAGTTATTATATCTTTTTTTAGCATTCCTAGATAGCAAAAGAGGATTGCTTGTTTTAGAGGGTATCTTTCATTTTATAGAGGTTAGGATATTAGTCCTTTGAAAATGCAATGCTTAATTTGATATTTCAAATTTTATTAAATATGAAAATAAACAAATAAAGACCTTGGAGACTAGCATGAAAAACACATGAAAACTCTTTATCTTCAAGTGTCTATATAAAATATATATACGCTGGAAAGAGGTTGAATTTAAAAATGTGAATAATCATTTAGTACTATTCATATATTTTGAAAGTTAATAGCCAAATTACCCTCTTTTTAATTTTGTAGGTGTATTTAGGCATTTTACAATAAAATTGAAAATCTAATAAATTTAACAAAAATACAATTAATCCTTATAAATATTGTTATATCAACTTTCCTACGTATTTTTTTTGAATAGCTCCAATACATCAAGAGGAACTTTTAGAGACTTAAGACCTGCAATCTAATAGTAAATTACTATTATTTGTAAAAATGGAGAAAAAAATCGATAAAATCTGACAAAAATTTGAATTGTAATCTTATATAGTTGTAGTTACAACTAGAGATTGATATTTGGCACCATTGATTCTGTTTACCTAAATGTCTGTTTGGGAAAGGAGGCAAAGGTGTTTTTCTTTGGTTTTTTGAGGGTGACTTAAAAGGCTATAGGCTTCTAGCAAAGCACAAATATCTTTATAAAATTAGAGGGGGAATGAAGATGAGGAAAACTAGTAGTTCTGTCAAAGCATTTAGCATCGCTGCATCTGTACTCATGGCATTTTCTTTAGTCGCTCCAAATGTGGCTAGTGCGAAAACGACTGATAAGCTGCATCAATCTTTCAGAGATTCAAGTTCTAACACAACTCTCGTGAAAGACAAGCTAAGCGATCGATTACTCAATAATTTTAAAGATGATGAAAAGGTAACATTCCTTATCAAATTTAAGGAAAAATCTGCTGCAAATAAGGTAGCTACTGAAGCGAAGAAAAATGCAAAAGCAGACAAAATGACAGGCCATCAAGCTAAGCTCGCTCAACGATCTGCAGTTGTATCTGATTTGAAGGCAACTTCACTTGAATCACAAGAAACAGTCAAAGAATTCCTTGAACAAGAAGAGAAAAAAGGAAATGCAAAAGATATCACATCTTATTACATCGTCAATGGGATGGCAGTTACTGCAACAAAAGAGGTTGCTGAAAAAGTGGCGACATTTGCAGAAGTAGAAAAAGTATTACCAAATGAAAAACGTCAATTATTTACGACAAAGACAAAAGAGACACCTGCACCTAAATCAAAAACTACAAATGTAGAGTGGAATGTAGAGCGTGTAAAAGCACCTCAAGTTTGGGCAAAGGGAATTGATGGAACAGGAACAGTGGTAGCAAGTATTGATACGGGTGTGCAATGGGATCATCCAGCCCTAAAGCAAAAGTATCGTGGTTTCAATGCATCTACTGGACAAGTTTCACATGACTTCAACTGGTTTGATGCAACTGTTGGACGTACTACACCATATGATGATCTTGGACATGGTACGCACGTGACAGGAACAATGGTTGGTAGTGAACCAAACGGGTCTAACCAAGTTGGGGTTGCACCTGGTGCGAAATATATTGCTGTCAAAGCATTTACATCAGAAGGTGGTTCAGATGCGGATCTATTGGCAGCTGCACAATGGATTTTAGCGCCAACTGATGCCAATGGAAATGCACGTGTGGATATGGCTCCTGATATTGTAAATAACTCTTGGGGTGGAGGTCCAGGTCTTGATGAATGGTACCGAGACGTAGTACTCAATTGGCGTGCGGCAGAAATTTTCCCTGAATTCTCGGCAGGTAACACAACGAGAACGAATCCAGGTGGACCAGGTTCTGTTGCTGCACCAGCGAATTACCCAGAGGCATTTGCAACTGGGGCAACAGATATTAATAACAAAGTAGGAAGTTTCTCACTTCGTGGACCATCGCCATATGATCAAATCAAGCCAGACATTTCAGCCCCTGGTGTGAACATCCGATCAACTGTTCCAGGTAGTGGCTATGAAGGTGGCTGGAATGGAACATCGATGGCTGGACCAGCAGTATCAGGAGTGTTAGCTCTTCTTCGTCAAGTAAATGCGAACTTAACAGTTGATGAAATGGAACAAATTCTACTTGATACAGCACTTTCATTAACTGACTCTGAATATCCACAAACACCAAATCATGGCTATGGTTATGGATTAGTAGATGCTCAGGCAGCTGTTTCTTCAATCATTACTGGCTTAGGTTCGTTAAAAGGTCAAGTGACAAAACAAGGTGACGACAATGAAGCGCCAGTACTAAAACATAAAAGTCCTGTAGAAGTATTTGCGGGGATGGATTTAGATTTGACAGCTTCAGTAACAGATAACATTAGTGTTTCATCTGTTATCTTAAATTACAAAGACGCTAATGGGGCTTGGAAAGCAATTACCGCAACTCATAAATCAGGCGATTATAAATCAGGAGAGTTCGGTGTGACGATTCCAGGTGAAGCGATTAAAGTAGATTCATTCAAGTACAAATGGACAGTCAATGACTTTGGCAATAACGAAGTGAATAGTGAAGAATATGTAGTGCAAGTAAAACCTGGCATCACAGTAGGATACTTTGAAAACCTGGAAAAACAACCTACTGGCTGGACTTCTTTTGGCAATAAAAACAGCTGGGAGTGGGGAAAACCAACTTCTGGTCCCGGAAAAGCGGCATCTGGTGACAATGTGTATGCTACAAATTTAGCTGGTAACTATGACAGCCAAATGAACGCAACACTCGTGATGCCTCCAGTTGATTTACCACAAGGCCACTCTTATTTACAGTTCAAACAATGGCATAACTTCGAGGAGTCTACATCGGGAAGAGCTTGGGATTACGGACATGTCTTTGTCTCAACAGATAGAGAAGAGTGGACACAAGTAATGAAGGTTCAAGGTGCTTCAAACGGTTGGAAAAATGCAGAAGTTGATTTAACAGCTTATGCAGGTCAACGCATCTATATTGGTTTTAATGCATTCTCTGACGGAAGTGTTAATAAAGAAGGTTGGTATATTGATGATATCGGATTAGTGGATGTCTCACAAACAGGTAAAGTGTCTAAAGACAAGAATAAAAATAAAGGTGTGGATGGCAATAAATCTAATAATGCTAATGATAAAAACAGCAGCAACAAAGGTAATGTAGGAAAGGATCCAGATAAAAATGCTAAGAAAGAGCCAATTGATCCGAAGACTATTCGACCTGTAATGCCTACAAAAGAAAAAACACCAATAGAAGAAGCTGTTGTGAATCCAACACTTTTACCACTAGGTGCTCAAGTAAGTATTCTTGAATCTGGCCGTTCAGTGTATTCAAACCCTGCTGATGGTTCATATTCACTAACACATGGTGCCGGAACATTCACTGCGAAAGCAGAAGCTTACGGGTTTACATCTAGACAGCAATCTGTTTCGATTGAAGCAGACGGCATGGCAACTGCAAACTTCACATTGAATGAAGTTGCGCAAAATACAGTGAGTGGTAAAATCACTGACAAATCAACAGGCGAAGGCGTAGCAGGAGCAACTATCTTACTAGTTGAAGATGCGAATATTACGCCTGTTACTACAGATGCAGAAGGTAACTATTCAGTGACTGCATATGAAGGCGACTACACATTAAAAGTAATTGCTCGTGGCTACTATAGCCAAGAAACAACTATTAAAATCGGCCAACAAGCTACAACAAAAGATATTGAGTTAAAACCATTCTACACTTACCCAGGTGGCGAAATTGGGTATGATGATGGTACTCCAGAAAATGCACGTGCATTTAATGCAGCTGGAAACGCTTGGGCAGTGAAAATGTCTCTTCCTGAAGGAAAGGAAAGCGGCATTGTAACTGATGGCGTATTCCGATTCTGGGACACTGAATGGCCAGTTCCAGGTGGTACTGCATTCGCAGTTGAAGTGTGGGATGCAACTGGAGCTGATGGATCGCCTGGTAAGAAACTTGCAGGTCCGTTTGATGCTACAGCTCTCCGTAATGGTGAGTGGACAGTTGTAGATTTAAGCGAACATAATATTATTGTCAAAGGCGACTTTTATATGGTATATCGTCAAACGTTTGCTAATCCGAACACGCCAGGCCTTGCAACAGATGAAAGTGGAGAAAATGCGGGAAGAAGCTACCAAGGTGTTTCCGATGCTTGGTCACCTTCACCTGCTGAAGAAGGAAACTACATGATTCGTGCCCGTGTAAGTTATGAAGTACAGGGTCCAGTAATCACTTCACCAGCATCAAAATCTGTAACAAATCAAGCATCAACAAAAATCGAAGGAACAGCTTCACCAACAACAACGATTAAATTAAAACAAAATGATCAAGAAGTTGGATCTGCCGTGGTTGGAGCAGATGGTAAATTCTCAATCGATGCTAAATTATCAGAGGGTTCAAATGAATTCGTAGCAGTAGCAACTCTTGATAATCGAGTAATAGGGGAATCTGAAGCTGTCAATGTTGTATTAGATACGATGAAACCGGAACTGAAAATCGAAAGTCCGCTTGACGGGGATAAAACAAATCGTGAGTCAGTGACAGTTGAAGGTACTGTTGAAGATGCGAACCTAGATTGGGTACGTGTAAATGGAACAGACGCACCAGTAGTCAACGGAAAATATTCAAAACGTATTCTTCTCGACAACGGTGTGAATGAAATCAAAGTAGTAGCTAGCGATAAAGCAAACAACAAAGTAACAAAGAAAATTAGCATCACAGCAAATTATGATGCGCCTGTCATTGAAAACTTAACACCAGTAGAAGACCTTAATCTGGAAACAGGCAAAAGTGTTAAAATTGAATTTGATAGTGCAGTTGGATTGAAAGCTACTTTCGTCATCCACATGCCTCTAACAAACGTTAATGGACAAGTTCAAAATGCGACTGAGCTACCTATGTCAGAACAAGCAGACGGTCATTACGTAGGCTATTGGACAGTACCATCAGGAACAGTGGCTAAAGGAGCAGTAATTGAAGTAAAAGCTGTTGATAATTTCAAAAACGAAACGCGTCAAGAAGCGAAAGGTAAGCTATATATCAATGTGGAGAAATAAACGCTTTTGAGTAATGAACCCCCTATCTCTTTTGAGAAGGGGGTTTCTAACGTCTAAACGAAAAATGCATTTGCTTTAGCAATGGCATGCTAGAGGAACATAAAAAGAAGGGAAAAGTAATGAAAAACACTTTTTTTAATCACTATTTTGGACCATTTTACACTCTCATACATATCCTACAAAGAATGAATAGAAAAAGGAGTGAAATTGAATGGTTCAACCTTTTCATGGAGGACAGTGGCAACGCGAAAGTTCTAATTTCTGGCGGGGACAGCAGTGGAATCAAGGTAACGACTGGCGCCACGGTCAAAACTGGTTCCCAGGTCAGCAATGGAATCAATGGAATCAATGGCAACCGTGGAATCCTTGGAATCAATGGAATCAATGGAATCCATGGAATCCATGGAATCAATGGAATCCATGGCACCATGGGCACCGTTGGTAATTAATTAGAACGAGTATAGTCACACATAGATTTCACATATATTTAATACGACTATCAAGCATCCCCTGATTCGATTGAGTCAGGGGATATTATTATGTCTCAGAGGTAAAACACTTTAGAAGTGCAATGGGGATGCAAATTATCTAACAGGAGCACGCATATAATTGATTGAAAGGTGGGGGGATATTGAAAGAATATGCAGATACAATGATGAGATTTTTACCTTCTACGGCAACTATTTTACAAGTACAACAACCGGAAAAAAGGCCAGCAATACTGCTAGCAGATATAGATGGAGATCATATTGAAGAGATGATCGGAGCGTACAACTATCAAGGTCAAAATTATATAAAGATATTAAAAAAAAACCATAATGAATGGGTTCCAATAGCAGACATTAAAGGAAGCGGATATGGAATAACGAATTTAGTGGCTGTGCCATTAGTTAACAAAAATATAAATACATTAATTGTAGGTTGGCAAATAGGCAGTATATGGTCGAAGTTAGACCTACTGCAATGGACAAACAAAGGTTTTATTCATATACCAACGAATAATATGGTCTATAGTAAGTTGCAAGTTGAAGATATGCCGAGTACCCAAAATTCAGACGGAAAATATGAGCTAGCTATTTGGGTTCACGATACGGGTGATGCCTATAAAATAGCCGTCTATCGTTTTAATGGTATGAGACTTGTCAAAGCAAAGGATGTGTACCCATATTATTTCAAAAAAGTAGAAGCGTACTATAAGAATCTATTGAAAAATAATGATTATCCTTTTTATTGGTCCTATTTATCGGATGCTCAGATGAAGGCGGGAGATTTAGAACAGGCACTTATTTCAATTGATAAAACGTTGTCATTTAATTCACCATACCCATCTAAAGAAACCCTACTAGAAAAGAGAAGGCAAATCTTAAATAAGTTGAAGCAACACCAAGTAATCGCCCAAATCGTCATCGATAAAAAAAGAGGCGATGTTACGGGAGATGGCTTAATTGACACAATTCTTCTAACTGCTGAGAGAACTGAAGGAAGTCCATATTTAAAAAATATTACCTTAGTTGTTTTTAATGAAAAAACGAATTTTTATGAACAAATACCGTTAAAAGAAAATGCAGGTTATAATCCCACTATATCGCTCGGGGATTATACAGGAAATGATGTAGAAGACATTTTAGTTGTCATAGACTCAGGGGGAAGTGGTGGCATCATATTCGCATATATATTTGCATATGTGAATGGGGAAATGCGCCAAGTATTTGACTCGGATGCCTATAATGAACTTTCAAAATATGAAGTTAATTATTTGGATAATTACAAAGTTAGTGTTACTAGCTCCTACCCAGCGAAAAAGTATATCTTAGATCTAACTTATAAAGGGAAAGATTATTTGTCTGAAATTTATAATATAGACGGCACACTTAAAGCGCCAATTCAAGGGTGGGTGGATCCAATTAGCGGACTCTATCCTATAGATTACGCGCGTGATGGCAACTACGAATTTTTGGCATACCAAAAAATCGCGGGTAGATACCATGCAGATGGGTTGGGTTATGTAGAAACAATATTGAAATGGAATGGACATGAATTCGTTCCAGACCGCCAAACTGTATCGATTTTCGGTGAAGATTTACTAGCGAAATAATCTGTTTTTATATTAGCAGTTAGCAATTAGAGGGTGCTTAAGACGTGAATATTCTGCTAAATAACAAACACTCGAGTTAGTGCAACAAACACTCAAGTTAGCGCAACAAACACCGAAGTTAGCGCAACAAACACTCAAGTTAGCGCAACAAACACCGAAGTTAGCGCAACAAACACTCGAGTTACCTCAACAAACACAAAAACACCGCATTCCAAAATCTTACAACAACAATCCAAAACAATCATATCCAAATAAATATTGGAATCTTTTGTTTTTTTGATATAATAGGTGTGAAAGTTCATATGTGCAAGAATGTGGGGGGGCTGGTGTTGCCAGCTGAGAATGTATCCGATAGATGCTGACCCTTAGAACCTGATCTGGTTAACACCAGCGGAGGGAACATCAGCTAAAATCTCGAGTATCATTGAATTTTAGAGTGTATGTTAACGTCCGGAATAGTTCCGGGCGTTTTTCTTTTTGCATGGAACTTGTCAAAATAATATAGATGGAGGCAAGGGAAATGAAAAAATGTATGCTGCTGCTTGTAGCATTATTCGCTTTAGTTGGTTGCCAATCAAATGAGTCAAAAGGAAATGATAATGACTCGAAAAACGCATTAAAAAAAGTAACCGTCGTTTTAGATTGGACGCCAAATACAAATCATACTGGTTTGTATGTAGCAAAAGAACAAGGTTTTTTTAAAGAGCAAGGCTTGGATGTAGAGATCATTCAACCAGGTGAAACTGGAGCAGATCAACTAGTAGCTTCAGGAAAAGCCGAATTTGGTATCACAGCGCAAGAATCAATTACGCAAGCAAGAGTTCAAGGAGTCCCACTCGTGTCAATTGCAGCTATTATTCAACACAATACATCGGGCTTTGCATCCCCATTAGACAAAAATATTAAATCACCAAAAGATTTCGAAGGTAAAACATATGGAGGATGGGGTTCACCAATCGAAAAAGCTGTGCTTGATTCTCTTATGAAAATTGAAAACGCAGATAGTAAGAAGCTAGACATTATCAATGCAGGAGATGCAGACTTCTTTACAATGGTCAAAAAAGATGTAGATTTTGCATGGATTTACTATGCATGGACAGGTGTCGAAGCAGAACTGCGAGGAGAAAAGATAAATATGCTTTATTTAACAGACTATAGCGACAAGCTAGATTACTATACTCCAGTTCTTACAACAAATGAAAAAATGATCCAAAGAAATCCCGAAACAGTGAAAGCATTTACTAAAGCGACTTCACAAGGATATGAATTTGCTATAAAAGACCCAGAAGCGGCTGCAGATATCTTACTAAAAGCTGCCCCAGAATTAGATGCAGAGTTAGTTAAGAAAAGCCAACAATGGCTAGCTGACAAATATCAAGATGATGCAAAACAATGGGGAGAGCAGAAGCTTGAAGTTTGGAAAAACTATGCAAATTGGATGAGTGAAAATAACATATTAGAGGGTAAATTCAATCCTGAAAATGCGTTCACAAACGAATTTTTACCACAATAAGGAGGAGAAAGAAATGGCAAATTCATTAATCAGTGTACAAATTATTCCAAAAACAAAAACTTACGAGGATGTTATACCTTTTGTAGATGCAGCTATCAAAATTATCGACGATGCTGGTGTGAACTATGAAGTGCATCCACTTGAAACAACAATGGAAGGTGAACTTTCTGAACTACTAGAAATTATCAAAAAAATGAATGAAAAGATGATTGAACTAGGTAGTGTAAACGTCATTACTCAAGTGAAGATGCTTTATCAACCAACAGGTATCACACTTGGTACATTAACGGAGAAATACAGAAAATGAAATGGATACGTGAAAAAGGAGGAGCGATTTTTCTGCTCCTTTTCATTTTATGTTGTTGGGAATTGATTGTTCGCTTAAAAGAAGTTCCGGGTTGGTTGTTACCGGCTCCTACAGCCATATTTTCAGAGGCAATCAAAGCGATTCCTACTTTTTCAACCGATATTTTATCAACAACTCAGTTGGCAGTATTAGGACTTACAATTGGAAGCCTCGTAGGATTTATCATAGCGGTCTCCCTACATATGATGCCGAAAGTGCAGAAACTTGTTTATCCGTTACTTATTCTATCGCAAAATATTCCAATCATTGTTTTAGCACCTCTTCTAATTATTTGGTTCGGTTTTGGCTTATTTCCCAAACTGATCATTATAAGTTTAGTCTGCTTTTTCCCAATTGTTGTAGCAGCATTAGATGGCTTTAAAAATACCGCGCCAGAGCTCAAATACTATATGGAAATGGCGGGGGCATCAAAAAGCCAGTTATTTTGGAAACTCGAATTGCCACATTCACTTCCGTCCTTGTTTTCGGGATTGAAAATCTCTGCGACTTATAGTGTCATGGGGGCAGTTATTTCTGAATGGTTAGGTGCGAAAAAAGGGATTGGCGTATACATGACTTTATCTCAGTCCTCGTTCCGTACAGATCGTGTGTTTGTTGCTATCTTCACCATCATGCTATTAAGTGTCATCGTATTTAGCTTGTTACGTGTGGTTGAAAGAATAGTAATTAAAGGCAAACTGGAGAGGTGAGTACAATGTTACTTAAAATGGATCATATCGAAAAGTCTTTTGGTACAACACAGGTTCTACATGACATTTCTATACATGTAGAAGAAGGAGAATTTGTTGCATTACTCGGACCTTCAGGGAGTGGCAAGAGTACAATTTTTAATCTAATAGGTGGAATGGCTACACCAGATGAAGGAACTATTTCTTTGAATGACAAAACCATTCATGGACAAAAAGGCTTAATCGGCTATATGCCTCAGCAACCGTCACTTTTCCCATGGAGAACCGTCATTGAAAATGTAGTACTTATGCAAGAATTATCAGGTAAACCAAATTATGAAGAAGCTAGTGAATGGCTAGAAAAAGTAGGATTACGAGATTTTAAAAAATCCTACCCAATTGAATTATCAGGTGGTATGAAGCAACGCGTAGCCTTTATAAGAGCGTTACTCAGTAACCAAAATATATTATGCCTAGATGAGCCATTTTCAGCGTTAGACGAATTTACAAGAATTGAAATGCAAAAATGGCTTTTATCTGTTTGGGAAGAAAATCGAAAATCAATACTATTTGTCACTCATAGTATTGAAGAAGCAATCTTTTTAGCAGATCGAATTTATATACTAACGAAGCGCCCAGCTACTATAAAAGAAGAGATAAAAGTACCCTTTGCAAGACCGAGAGAGGAAAGTCTCTTAAATACAAATGAATTCTTTCAGCTCAAACAAAAACTGTTTAATCTGTTGAAGGATGAAATTGGGGTAGGTGAGTGAAGTTGATGATAGATGCTCATATCCACTTTAATCAATACAATGAAGAGCAACAAAAGATGATTTTAAAAGAAATGGCTCAATTTAATGTGACACATCTAATCGCAGTATCTACTCACTTAGCATCAAGTAAGGTCAATTTAAAATTAGCTCAAAATGATAAGCGCATCCTACCTGCATTTGGCTTTCATCCAGAACAGGAAATCTTAGAGGAAAGTGAGCAAGCTCAATTGTTTGAATGGATAAGAGCGCATCAGAGTGAGATGGTTGCAATTGGTGAAGTGGGGCTCCCTTATTATTTAAAGCAAGAAAAAGAGCTCCAATATCACCCCTATATCGATTTACTTGAAAAGTTCATCGCACTTGCAGCTGAAGTGGATAAGCCTATAATTTTGCATGCTGTTTATGAAGATGCGCACATAGTTTGTGATTTATTAGAAAAATATAATGTAGCTGCTGCACATTTTCATTGGTTTAAAGGAGATATACAAGTAGTTAAACGGATGATTGCAAATGGATATTTCATCTCCATAACTCCTGATGTATTGTATGAAAAAGAAATTCAGCAGCTCGTAAAGCAATATCCATTAGAGCAAATGATGGTAGAAACAGATGGGCCATGGCCGTTTAAAGGGACTTTCTCTGGTAAGATGACACATCCAATCATGATCAGAGCATCTATTGAGAAAATTGCTTCGATTAAACAGCTGTCATATGAAGAAGTTTCTACTAAGCTATATGAAAATACACAAAAATTTTATCGGTTGAAGTATTCAAGTCCATCTCTAAAAGTTTGACATAATATAGATGGTATCCTCTTTGTCTTTAGGCAAAGGGGATTTTTTGATATTGAGATTAATATGAAAATCAGCAACAAATTCCACAAAAAAAGCCAGAGATTTTTAAATCTCTGGCAGAATCTCAAGCTAAAGCAGTTTTCCGATCAAATAATGTCACACAAGCAAAGCACAGTAATAGGATTCCTGTAAAAATAAAGCTGCCTGTGATTCCAAGTGACAACCAACCTAAAAGCGAAGAGCCCACAACTACTCCAAATGAGAAGAACGCATAGAAGTAACCATAAGCCTTGCCTCGAACCTCAACAGTTGTCGAATCAATCAGTAACGAATTTAATGAAGGGAATAAGAAGGCGAACCCAAAGCCATAACAAGCCATTGCAATATAAAGTAATGTACTTGAATCTGCCTGGCTAATTAATAGTTGGCTTAGCCCCATCAAGCTAATACCAAGTGCTAATGTTTTAATCGGCTTGACTCTATCGAAAATTCTATTAGTCGGTAATAAGAATACAAGAACAGCAACAATGCCAAATGTACTCATTAAAGTTCCGCTCACACGAGAATCAAAACCTAATTCTTGTACCTTTAAAGGTAATAAATAAGCAATGGCTCCTTGAGAAAACATAAGGAAAAATGCGCCTATAAAGGCTTTTAGTGTGCCTGCATTTCTGAAAAAAGCTCGAATTGGAACTTGGACACTAGTAGATGAATCTTTTTTTATTTGAGATGCTTTTAAGATAAAGATGGCTGAAAAAGCGAGTACTAGCATGCAGACAGCTGTAATGTTAAAAACAAATGGTACACTTGTCCGACTAGCTAAAATACCACTAAATGCAGGGCCAGTAATGGCAGCAATACCTACAAATGCACCTGATATGGCACTACTCTTACCACGTTTTTCTTGTTCAGTTTCATTTGCTAAAAAAGTAAATGCTGCTGGAACGATTAAACCTGCTACTAAACCGTGGATAAAGCGAACAACTAAGAGCATGATCGGGGCATCAGCGAACATATAAAGCAACAAAGCTAGACCAGTAGTGAATAATCCCGCTATCAAGACTTTATATGGACCTCTACGATCCGTTAAAAACCCTGAAATGATGTTACCAAATGTATTAGACAATGAATACATACCTACCGCCAAGCCTGTTATAAAGGCCGAAGCTCCAAGCGATTCAGCAAATGTACTCATGACTGGTAGTTGTGTAAACAAATCGAAGAACGAAAAGAAAACAATGACATATATGAATTTTTTCATGTAAAACCTCTCCAACAATTAAATTATTTATATATTATAGCCTATCAATGCCAATCACCCAAATTTTCTTGAGTTTAGCGAATATGCAAAAGGGAAAAAAAGTAATTAAATAATCCTTATACATGCTATAATAGATTGTAAAAAAGAACTATTTTTAATAATTAATAGCAATTCAAACTAACTATCAAGAAAAACTAGAGGTGTTACTATGGGATTAATACGTGCCAATTCTACAAAGCAAAAAAATACCGTAGAAGCAGTCAGAGAAGTTACAAGTAAACTACATACCGAACCTTCATTACTATTATTTTTTACAAGCACTACACATCCATTTCAAGAAGTAACAGCACTATTTAATGCACAATATCCAAATAGTGAAGTTGTCGGATTAACGACGACAGGCGAAATTGGACCATCTGGCTTCTTAGAAAATGGTCTCGTAGCAATGAGCTTTGCGAAAAGTATTGGACAATTAAGCACGGTTTTGATGAACGATATTTCGAAATACCCTGTATTCTCTCGTAATGATCTAATTTCCGCAGCAAAACATATAGGTATTAATTTTAACAGCCAAGCGCTTGAAAAAGAAGGGGTGGCATTAGTATTTCCGAATGGATTAATTGCTGCAGAAGAAAAGATGTTATCAATCGTCAATTCAATATTCCCACATGAGGGTTTCCCTGTTTTTGGTGCAACTGCTGGAGATGATGCAAAATTCATTGAAACCTTCGTGAGCTTAAACGGAGAAGTATCAAGTAAAGGTGGCGTAGTCATCTTTATGAAACCGACTGTAGATTTTGTCATGCTAAAAGAGAATATTTTTACTAGTACAGGGAAATCAATGAAAATTACAAAAGCTGATACTGAGCAACGTATTGTCTATGAATTAGATGGAAAAAAGGCAACGACAATCTATGCAAATCGATTAGGTGTAAAAGAAAATGAACTAGATCAATATTTTATGACAAACCCAATCGGTAGAAGATTTAACAATGAAATTTTTATCGCATCCCCATTCCAAATACTACCGAATGGAGCAATCCAATTTTATTGCCAAGTTTTCCAAGATTCAATTGTAGAGATTTTAGAACCAAAAAACCCAGTTGAAACTTTACAACAAACATTACATACTTTCAAGTCCGAGTTTACTGAGTTAGAGGGTGTATTAGCCTTTAACTGCATTCTAAGAAAACTACAATTTCAAAGTCAGGGTCTATTCCCCGAATTAAATCGAGAACTTGAGAAATTACCTAACTTAGGTGGGTTCTGCAGTTATGGAGAACAATTTAACAAATCGCTTGTTAATCAAACACTAGTACTTTTAGGTTTAGGGAAGAAAAGATAGGAGAGGTGAGCATGCTTAAAAGCTTTTTCAAACAAAAAGAAAATTATTCGGACAATCTAATAGAAGAAATCAACTCTTTGACACTCAAAGAAAAAGAATCAATGATTGATGGGTTGCTTGATTTAGTCGCATTATTAAAATCATCTAATGAAAAAAACGCGAAAGGCGACAGCGTATTTATCGAGCGTATTACAGAAGTTAAAAGTACTGTAGAAGAGGGCAGAACATCTTTGATTACCTCAAGTGATAATATCCAAAGAATCATTGATGAAGCGCAAAATATACATAGTATTACAGCTTCAGTGGAAGCACAAGGTGAGCAAAATATTCGACTAGTAAATGAAGGCAATGAAAATATGGACAAACTCGACTCTCAAATGGATTATGTCAAAGACGTATTTACTAATTTCGAAAAATCCATCGCCGAAGTACAGCAAGAAACAAATGAAATTATAGCTATTACCAATATAATTGCGGGGATAGCAGACCAAACGAATTTACTGGCGTTAAACGCCTCAATTGAAGCGGCAAGAGCAGGGGAACATGGGAAAGGTTTTGCAGTGGTAGCTGCAGAAGTGCGTAAATTAGCCGAACAAAGTAAAAATGCATTAGTGAATGTGAATAAAAAAGTAAATGAAATTGTCGATAAAGTCTCGGCACTATCATCAAATATCGTTGAAAAATCAAAAGAATTCGATCATACGCAAGAAATGACTCGTTTGACCAGTGAATTCTTCGAGAAAATAGCAACATCCGAAAAAGAGCTATTTACAAGTATGTCAGGTATTAAGCTAGCAACAGATAAAACAATGGCTGAAATAATCACATTCCGTCAGGAACTTAAAGAGATTGTCCATTTATCCGAACAATCAACAAAAAGAATTGATGAACTGTACATATTCTCACAAGATAAATTTTTCATTTCAACAGATATGACATCCTATATTTCTCAAGTAAAATACTTAGTTGAAGCATTGAAGAACGACCAGCTTTAATATAAATTCAAAAAACCCCCAATCAATATTAGCGTGATTGGGGGTTCTCTACATATTCATTAGTTTACTATAATGATTAATTTACCTTTATCTAGTTCCTCTTCAGCATTAGCAGCTTCTTCTTTTGTTAAGCCAGCTGCCTCCATCTTATAGCGTAGTTCATCACCACGAGATGTGAATATATTCTTCATACTATTTAAGATTCCTAGTTCTTTAATTCCAACTTCAGCAGTATCTAGAACCTTATTGATATCATCAGATCTTTCTTTAAAGTGTGAGAATACATAGATATCATCACGTAAGTGACCTTGAAGCTCTAACTTTTTGATTTCTTCCAAAGCTTGTACGGAGTTTTCTACTGTTAATTTTAATGTCATTTGAATATCCCTCCGATTTTGTTTTACATATACTCTTTACCCTGAAGGAATAGTATCTAAACAATAAGTAGGGAAAGACCAAGTGTTCAAACAATATAAGCGGTAAAATCCTATACTTGAAATGTGTCTTATAAATAGGATGTAAAACACTTTGGGGAAAGGAGATAAATTGTTTTAATGTTTTTGAAACCTTTTGTCCTTTCAAACGTATATAAAGTAGATCATGATAATTATCTGTGATGAGATGGGCTAACGCTTGTATATCAGTGTAAATATCCAGTAGTGCATGATACACTGTTCAGTGGGGTTAGCACCAAAGAAAAACTACCAAAATTGATGGAGGGTCATACATTGAAAAAATTAGTAGCAGCTTTATTTGCAGCCACTCTTGTATTCTCAAGTGTCGGAAGCTTTGTTTTCAACGACCAAGCAGCAACAGTTGAAGCAAAAGGGTATAAATCAGGTAAAAAAGGCTTCAATACGAACAAGAACTACAATACAAATAACAATAACCAACCAACAAATTCAAATATTCAAAAAGATAAACAAGATACAAAAACAAATAACGGAACATCGGCTACAAAATCAGGCGGTGGCTTCATGAAGGGCGGCCTTATGAAAGGTCTTATGCTTGGTGGACTAGCAGGATTATTATTCGGTGGTCTATTTGGTAACATGGGAGCACTTGGGTCTATTTTAGGATTTGCAGTAAATATCCTTGCGATTATTGTATTAATTGCAATAGTTCGTAAAGTATTTACTATGCTAAAAGCAAAAAAACGTAAAGAGGAAGCGAACCCATGGAACAGATAATTATTCCAGAACAAGATATCATCAATGCAATCTGTCTTTTCCAAGCTCGTAACAAAAACGTTATGCCAGAAGATGTTGAGGTTGAATTGGCATATGATGATGATGAAGGCTTTTCAGCAGAATCATTCATTAGAGGTCAAGTTGAAGCAGTTAGCGAAGCGGGTTTAATAGCGGCAGTTCGTTTATGGATTTCCGAATTCCTAAACCGCGATCCATTCGCTTCAGGAATTGAACTTGTATTAGATGATGAAGAAGGTATTATGGCCGTAGTAAACTAATAAAATATAAAACAAGGCATCACTGATATATAAAATCAGTGATGCTTTTTTTGTTATTTTAATAATAAAACATTAATACCAGCATTTCACAAAAAAATAGGTTTAAATGTGGTAAAATAAGTATGTTACATGAAGTGGAAGAACTAAATACATATAAGTGAAGGAGCTTTAAAATCGATGCAGAAGACTAACAATACCCGTATCAAACTTCTCAAACGGCTTATGCTTTGTTCCGTACTATTAATCCCTTCGATAATAACTTTAACGAAAACAGACATCGCACAAGCGGCTAATTCTACTAACTTACAAAAAGAAAAGGTCGGTTTTCAAACAAAGACAAAAAAAACGACAAAAGCAAAGAAAAAGGTTTCTCAAAGCTATAAGGTGAAAAATGGCAAACTATATAAAGGAAACAAGCTCTATAAAAAGCAAAAGCTTTATCAAGGAATCCTCTATGTAGATGCACAAAAAGCAACCGGTCAGTACACGGTTTCTGGCAATGAACGATATTATAAATCCGGTAAACTTTTTACGGGTCTATTAGAAGGTTATTATTATGAATTTGGTAAAGAGCCTGGAAGATATGTTGTATATAATAACAAACTTTATGCGCCAGATGGCTGGCCGAATGAAGGCTTTAGAATTTATAATGGTTTACTTTACGATGGGGAAAATTTAAATAAAGGTGCGCTTATTTATCAAAGTAAACTATATTACGGAGCAAATATAAATAGTGGTTATAGAATATTTGATGGTGAACTGTACTACGGAGCGTATTTAAGAAACAGTAAAACAGTATATAAAGATCGATTGTATACGAACGCAAAGCCGAATGTTGGTTATACAACTTATAATAAGAAACTATACGATGGATCATATTTAAATGAAGGGTACTTCCTATATAACGATATCTTATATAACGATGCAGATTATAATAAGGGATATACATTATTTGAAGATCGACTTTACAATGGAAGCGAAGAGAACTATGGAATTGCAAAATTTGATGGTCAATATTATTACCATACAGATATCGCAAATGGCAAATACGGCGGAAATCTTTACGAAGATGGAGAATTAGTTAGAAGTGCGACGACTATTAAATCTATTCGTATAGTTGATACAAAAACGCTAGAAATAACATATAGCCAAGCAGTTAGTAATAAGAAGCCTTTAATCAACGTAGAAAAAAATGGTGATCTATATACAATCTCAGCATTTAAATGGAACAAAGCCAAAACAGTATCAACCTTTGATATCTCAGGACCTATCACTGCAGGAAAATATAACATTACTATTTTCGGCATTGATAATATTAAACTGTTCGGTTCTATTGCAGTCGAGGGTGAATCAGCTCTCCATATTGCAGATGCCAATTATGGTTATGAAATGGTAGAAGATTAAAAAATAAGAAACGTAGTCAGTAAACTTCTGGCTACGTTTTTACTTTTTTATGGGTAAATATATTGAAATAATAAAATATCAATCTATATGTTAGTATGATGAAAAACCATTTAAAGTTATATTTGTAATAATTATGTTGAAAATTAAAGTAAGGAAATATTTATATCTAATCCTTTTTATTAACATAATACGCAAAAATGTTATAAAAAATAACCTAAAAAGACAATTAAAGGTAATAATCCAAGTCTAATAAAACTGAAAATTTAAATAATTTAAACATTCTAATAAAAACTGTTCATAGTATAATTTTATTATAAAATATCCATTTTAAGTAATTTTTGAATAACATTTTACGAAAACATGCGTATTTTAATAAATTTTTAACAGGTAATTATCTTGAAATAATATAATTCTATTTTATCACCAGGTGGAAATTTATATAAATTTAATAGGAATATACTATCAAAAACGAACAAAATGGTAAAAAACCCAAAAAAATATTAAGTATACCTTTAGATGTGTGTTAATATAGTCAATAAGGATTACGTAAAGTAAATTTAAAGGATATTTAGAGGTATTAACTACATGACTTTAAAACTTTTAGATAATCCGCAAGTAAAGGAGAATGAATAAAATGGTAAACAACAAACTTAAACTAGTAAAATCGGCTACTGCCTTTGTAATTGGTGCTACATTATTAACAGGATCATTCGCAGCTGCTGGATCAGATACAGCATTCGCAAAAAGCTCATCTTCAGTAAAAGAGAGCAAAGGTAAACTTGTATATAAGAGCACTGGTAAAGTTGTAAAAGGATACAAAACTTATAACAAAGCGCTATATAAAGACGGTAAAAAATTAACTGGTCTTTACAAAAAAACTTATTACAAAGCTGGTAAAAAAGCGACAGGTACTTACAAATCTGTATACTACAAATCAGGTAAAGCATTCACTGGCGTAACTAACAAAACGTATTACAATGCTGGTAAAAAAGCGACAGGTACTTACAAAAACGTATACTACAAATCGGGTAAAGCATACACTGGCGTAGTTAACAAAACTTACTACAAAGCTGGTAAAAAAGCGACAGGTCTTTACAAAGGCGTTTACTACAAAACTGGTAAAGCAGCAACAGGAATCTACAAAGATCAACTTTATGTTTCTGGTAACCTAAGCAAAGGCTTAGAACTTTACAAAGAACAACTTTACAAAGATGGTTCTTTAAACCAAGGTTTAGCAGTTTACAAAGAGCAACTTTATAAAGATGCAGCATTAAACAAAGGTTTAGCATTATTCCAAGACCAACTTTATAAAGATGCAGTATTAAACAAAGGTTTAGTAAAATTCGAAGATAAATTCTACTTCGACGCAACAATTGCTAACGGTACTTATGTTGATGCAGACAATGTAGAGCGTGCAATTGAAAATGGTATTGAAGTTGGAGCTAAAGTTAAAGCTGTAGAGGCGATTAACGGTACAGAATTGAAAGTAACATTTAACAAAACTGTTGACAAAAACACAATTTCTGTTGACGATTTCACTTTTAAAGCATTAGATACTGCTACAAACAACAGTATTACAACAACTTCAGGTTCTGCTAATGTTGATGGAGCTCTAAGTTCAGATGGTAAAACTTATACTATTACAACAAATAACGGAACTTCAGTATTCTCTGGTCGTTATGATGTTGCAGTAGCTGCAGGTTCTATCAAAACAAAAGCTAACGAAGGGTTTGCTAAATACGCTGAAACATTAACATTCTCTGATAAAACAGCAGCTTCAATTTCATCTGTTACTACTAAAGCAACTGATGCTACAACTGCTGACGTAGTTATTGAATTTAATGAACAAGTAAAAGATGCTGGTACTTTAACTGTAAATGGTAAATCATATACAGCAACAGGTTTTAAAGCTGGTGATACAAAAGCTACATTCGCATCAGTAAAAGTTGATGCTAGTAAATCATATCCAGCAGAATTAGTAGGTACAACTGATGTTGCTGGAAATATTGGTGGAACAATTTCTACAACGGTTTCTTCAGTAGAAGATACAATAGCTCCAACAGTAGCAATTTCTGCTAAACAATCTACTATTACTTTAAAATTCTCAGAACAATTAAAAGCAGCTCCAACTGTAACTGTTAACGGTAGCACAATTGCAGCAAACCCAGATGCAACTGACGCTACAAAAACTACTTATACAGTTGATGCTTCTACTTTATTAACAGGAACAACATTCCTAAATAATGCAGCAGTAGTTGTTTCAGCTTTCGCTGACGCTTCTAATAATGCTGGTAAAACAACTAACGCAACAGTAAATCTTACTACAGATACAACAGCACCAACTTTACTATCTAAAGAATTAGTTAATAACGAATTAGTTCTTAAATTTGATGAAACTGTAAAAGATGCAGCAGGTGTGGTTGATGTAACTGGACTTAAACTTTCATTTGTAGATGCTGATGGTGTAGTTACTCCATTAACAGGTACAACTTTAACTGGTGCTAAAGGTAAAGACCTTAACGGAAACGGTAAAATTGATACTAACACTGATGAAGAAAAATATGTAGTAGTGTCATTCGCTGATTCTAAAAATCAAATTCTTGATACTAAAGGTAATTTAGTAAATGGTAATTACACATTCTCATGGGCTAAAGGTGGCTTTACAGACGCTGCAGGTAATGAAGTAGCTGCTGGTTCATTTACTTTATCACCAAAAACAAGCTCTTCAACATCAGCAACAGTAACTTATGATACAAAAGCTACAGTTTCTGGCTTAACGCTTAAAAATACTCAAATTTTAGTAACTTACAACGAAGTAATGTCTTCAAGTGCAACTGCTGTAGAAAATTACAAACTTGCAGGTGCAGCATTACCAACAAATACAACTGCAGTATTCTATGGAGATAAGCAACATGTATTAATTACATTACCACAAGGTTCTATTGCTTCTAATGGTACTCGTACATTGATTGCATCTAACGTAACTTCTGCTGCAGGTAACACTATTGCAGATACTCAAACTACTCAATCTGTAGACCTAAAAGAATCTGTATTACCAACATTCTCTTCAGTACTTGTTAATAGTGCAAATCAAGCAACTGCAACATTCTCTGAAGACCTTAAAGACAATGCTGCTCCTAAAGGTGTAACAGTAAAAGTTGATGGCGTTGAAGATAAAGCAGCGAAAGTGGAAGCTAAAGGCGGTAAATTAGTAATCACAACTGGTGTTTCTTTAACTTCATCTTCTAAAGTAACTCTAGTATTTGCTTCAACTGATTTAGCAGATGCTAACGATAACACTGTAGCAGATAACTAGTATTAAAATCCACCCCTTACCTTATTGGGCAAACGGATTCAAAGACTCCTATCTTTTTCGGAAGATAGGAGTTTTTTTGTTTCATAGCATTACCGAAGGTTTGCATGATAACAGCCATTAGTTACTTAACAAAAAGTAATGAAGATTACTTAATGATGGACGTTACGATGAAAGTAATCAACATCATGTCAAAACAATTTGGCTGAAAAACGGAGAAGTACAATTAGAGAACGATTAAACTAACGACAAAACTAATCGGAATCTCCACGACAAATGTAAATCAAAAGAATAGTAAAAAGGACAAGTTCATGCGACACAAGGCATGAGCTATTTTTGTATGCAAAAAAACTCACGACATTATTATATAACTGTCGTGAGTTTCATTTTTAGGAGGGAAAAGCGCATGAAGTACAAATTGATCGTAACAGTAGTAGTTGCAGTTTTAGCAGAAGCATTACGACAATTACAAGATGAAGAGTCCTAAACCAACACAATGGTTTAGGATTTTCTTTTTTTGCAAGGAAGGATAACAGTGAAAGCACCAATGGAAGCATTTCAACAATGGTTAGTAGAAGAAGGCAAAATAGTTAAAATGATTGAATCCTACATGAACGGTGTAAGGAAGTTTGAAGTGTACAGATAGAAACATCGTCAATTTGAGGAGTTTCTTACACGATTTTTGTTTTACTTAGAGGATAAAGCGAATGTAAGTGAACGGAATCGTTTAATAGGATACCTATTACTGTACATAGGTGTTCGAGTGATTGAATTGGTGAGTGTCCGTTTAGAAGATAGTCTAATGCCATCTGCTTTAACGGTTAAGGGGAAAGGCGGAAAAATAAGAGAAATTAGCTTACGACAAAATGTGTTAGCCTACATGAAAGATTACTTGCAAGGTGAAAGAGAGAAAAGTCCATTTCATAGTAGTTCTTACTTGTTGGTTAGTCAAAGCGTAGAAAAATTACATCGTGATGCAGTTCGGAACTGGTTGAGCTATGTGTCAAAGGAGTTACAAATTCATCTACATCCGCATTTATTTCGACATACGTTTGCGACAAGATTACTTCGTATGGTGGGCTGGATTAAAGACAATAACTGTACGCATGTTGCCATAGAAATCACTAGTGTTTACAGGAAACATATTGTGAATTTATTAGAAGCTTAAGATATTGAGTTTCTAGTTGTGGATGCCCAACATACGAAGGTAGTACCTGGAAGTAAAACAGATGTGAAAGACGCCAGAATAGATTGCTAAACTCTTTTGTCATGGGCTTTTAAAAGCTAGTTATATCCTGAGCGAAGAGGATCCTGAAATTCTATCGAACTTCGCTCGGCTTATTATGAAAAAGAAAAAAGAAAAAAGAAAAAAGAAAAAAGAAGAACTGGAAATAGCCCTAGGAGGATATATTAAATCTCATCAACGCTTAATGTTAAAGACTTATCAGCAACACGAAAAGGAAAGAAATGAGCAGGAATTGTAGTAGCATATAGCATCGTAATCCAGTTCAACTAACTACATAGTTCATTGAATTAGACACACTCTTCTTTTTTAGACGAATGAGCTGTATCTCTTTAAGTATTGCATTTTTTAAAAATACAGAATTTACTTTTTGTGGTAGTTTTATACTTAGGGAGTGTTCGGCAACAAACAAAGCACTTTGAGCAACAACCTTCCAAATATTTTAATCGGTCGGTATGTTCTCCTAAATTAATTATTATTTTCACTTAAAATTTCTTGAGAATTACTTAAGTAATTCTCTGCTATTGTATTTATGATTTTATTTTCATTAAAATCATACTGAAGATTTGCTTGCTGTAATTCTTCAGTTGTTTCAAATAAAGGATTTTTATAGTCATTTTGATTTTCTACTATATCACTTTTTATTTCATCTTTTTCTTTATTTAGTAAGTTACCAATCTTTTCATCAACGAAGTCGATTGAATCGGATATGAAGATTTTTAAATCATCAAATACGATTTCTAGGTTTTGAGGCAGAATTGAAATTAATTCAACGCCATCTTGGAAAATAGATTCCTTATTCCAATCAAGGAGTTTAGAGGGGGAATTGTTCATTGTGTAATACGATCCTGCGAAAAAAGAAATTGAACATATTATTAAAGTGGCAAAAAACTTCTTAATCATAATTTATCATCCTTCTTTCAGTGATAAATACATACTTTCCAAAAAAGGATGGAATTATAACTTTAAGTTAGTAATTAGAAAATGTTCTTTGAGAATAAAGCATTTATTAATGAGCTCATTAGACTTTGTGGGGTGAACACCCATGACAAATAAGAAAAGTAGTGACAACTGGACTATTATAAAACTAATCGAAGAATTTGGTACTGAAATTAATTTAATAATGAAAACTGCTTTTTCCTCTAATTCCTATCTTGTAAATTTACCCAACCTGAAAGTGAATTTTACCATCAGCTTTACCAGAATAGTACAAGCTTACTATTGAATAAAAAGGGGTTACATTATTTGGGAGTTAAAATTGCAGTTTTTCTATGTAGCAAAATATTTTTTGCGGGATTACTTCTATTATTCTTATTCATTCTAGATTCAATTTTCACCGATTTTGGTATTCGACGTGGCCACATTACTGAAGCAAACCCACTCACACCTTTTAGTATATTGAAATAGTGTTTTCGGATTCTATCCATTGAAAATTATGTTTCCATTATTGTTATTGTATATCCTCAGTAAGGTTCAGTGTTGAAAAGATCATTACGGCTCTTTATGGGGGCGGCTATTGTCCTTCACTTTGCTGTATTCATTCAGCATGTTTGGTGGATTTCATTAGTCATCTAATCAGTGGGTTCCAGATTCTTAGAGTATTTAAATATAATTAGTCCTTAATCTTTTCGGAGGTTAGGGCTTTCTTTTGCTGAAAAGGGGAATAATGATATTTCAATCAAGTTAGAAAATTACCCTTTATTCAAACAAAAGCCTAGCTTCTAGGACGTGAATATTCTCCTAAATAACAAACATCGGAGTTAGTGCAACAAACAGACGAGTTAGTGCAACAAACGCCGGAGTTACCACAACAAACACCCCAGTTACCACAACAATCCCAAAACCACCCCCAAAACACACAAAAAAGCCGCCCATTCAGGCGGCTTCCAATCAATTTTATCCAAAAGACTATCCCACTACTCAACAACCACTCATTTTCGTCCATCTCTCTTCACAGTAAGCAAAAACTGTGGAATCTTCAGCATTCTCTTCCAACGAGTAGGTTGAGTTATCAAGCGGTGGAACCATTCCAAATTTAACTTAAGAAAGATATCTGGTGCTCGATCAATGTTCCCAGATAGTATATCCAAGCTCCCGCCAACACCCATTAAAATGGCATTAGGGAACTGCTTGAGATGTGCAGCAATCCATTCCTCTTGCTTTGGGGCGCCTAACGCTACGAATACGTAGTCAGGAGATAGGGCGGCTGCTTTTGCTGCAACTTCATCACCATCGCCGTCTCCGCCATAACCATCAGCGACACCGATGATATCAATATTAGGGTACTGAGCTTTTGCCATCTCAGCCGCTTTTGCTGCGATACCAGGCTTACCTCCATACATGAAAATTCTATTGCGCGTTCCCGTAGCATCCGCAACACCCATAAACTCATGTACTAATTCAAATCCTGGAATGCGCTCTTTTAATGGTTGTCCTAGCATTTTAGAACCAATGACAACACCTATACCATCTGCCACTACATAATCAGCAGTGTGTAATAGCTTTTCATAACTGGGTAGTTCTTTGGCAAGCATAATGATTTCAGGATTCGCGGTTACGATCCAAACTTGTCCAACTTGTTTTGTGACTGTATTTACAAATTCTTTTTTTGTTGTATCCGCTATCGGAATCGATAAAATATCTATTTTCTTCATCTAAAAACCTTCTTTATAAAAGCATTTCTTTCTATTATATAGTAAACCATTTGAAAGGGGCGTGGCTAACGTGTAAACGTCCAATATGTTTACTTCTTACTGATCAACACCTACAGTCTCTTGTACCCAATCAACGGATCTTACAGCCTGTTTTTCGACATCCTTCAAAAGCTCTACTGAATAGAAACCGTCTTTCTTCATAATAGCAGTTGGGGTGAAGCGGGGTGAAACGATCCGAATGTCCCCTTCTGCATTTTTTACAACATTTAACGAGGCGATGCCACCCACATAAGTATTTGGATCTTGCATAGCGGCGAAGAAATTACCTAAAGAGTAAAATACATGCGTCTCGTGTCCGTCTTTTGCAGTTATTTTCTCATAGGGCTGTAAGACATGTGGATGATGCCCAAAAATTATATCTGCACCAGCTTCAGAAATGACTTTAGCCATTTGTTTTTGCTTTTTATTTGGTGTAGATTGGTATTCAGTGCCCCAATGCATATTGACGATGAGGACGTCGCTATAAGGGCGCATTTTTTTGATGTCCTTTTGAATAGTGTCAAGATCGATTCGATTGACTAGATAGTCTTTACCAGCAGGTGTCTCATTATCATTTGTTCCATACGTATAGGATAACGTTCCAACTTTGATACCTTTGACATTGATAATACGCATCTTTTCGCGATCTTTCTCGGATTTATAAGCCCCAACATAAGGAAGGCCATAAGATTGGATATTCTTAAGAGCAGCTAGAACGCCTTCTTCACCACGGTCTAATGTGTGATTATTGGCTACTGACAAGAGATCAACACCAGCTTCTTTTAAATCACGAACAATGTAATCGGGGCTTGCAAATTTAGGATAGCCAGATAAGCCAAATTCTTTACCAACGGGCAAAGATTCCTGATTCGCAAGCAGAAAGTCGAAGCTCTTTAAAGTATCCTCCACGGCAGCAAAAGAAGGGGAGTAATCTTGGTAATATAATAGTTGTTCATGCAATAGGATATCGCCAATCATAGCTATGGAAATCTCCTTATCCTTTATGACAGGAACCTCTTGCTCCACTTTTTCTGGTTGACTATCAGTAGTAGTTTCATTGGATACTATTTTTTGATATTTTTCTGAAACGGTGCATGCGCTAAGTAAAAAAAGGGTACAACATATTAATAGAATTTTTTTCAAAGAAAATCATCCTTTCTAAGTCCATTTTCTATAGATTGTGCTATGATAAACTTTGTGAAAAATGATTACTACATTTTTTGAAACTTTAGATGTAGTTAATCCGTCTATTATAGTAATGAATTTTATGCAGACAGGAAGTGGATGTGAAAGTGACTAATAATAGGAGATATAATCCCAAAAATACATCCTTTAAACGTGTAGTAGCTTCCGTTATTTTAATCATAGCAGTTATTGCCGGATTATACACACTCCTTACAAAAAATGATGAAGCGACAAATGAACCCAATGTGAAAGTGGCTGAAGTCCAAAAGCCAACTCCAGAAGAACCAAAAGAAGATTTAGATAAGGACACATCTGAGAAGCGAGAAGGATCTGTCACGACGGGTGTTAAAGATGGCATTACGAATGAAGATGTCACAGATGTGATAATGCCTAAAAACGATACATCTGCTATTATTGCGAATGCAAAAACGCAAGTGTACACTGTCTACACAGACTTACAACAAGGTTCGGGCTTTCTTTTCAATAAAAAAGGGGACATTATTACAAATGCCCATGTAGTAAAAGATGCATCCTATGTATTTGTAACAAATGAGCATGGTCAAGAATTCCAAGGACAAGTGATAGGTATTTCTAAAAAAACAGATATTGCATTGATTCGTGTTCCTGGTTTAGAAGGTAAAGACCCACTTGTACTGGATACTACAAAAGCAAAAGTAGATACGCCAGTTATCGCCATTGGAAGCCCTAATAACAAGGGTGGTACATCAACAGAAGGTGATATTAAAAGTTTAGACGCTAATTTTACAGATGAATATAATTATTCAAACCTATATGAAATCACAGCAAGATTAGAGCCAGGTTCTAGTGGTGGACCTCTAGTTAATGCGACAACTGGTAATGTTATCGGTATTAACTCCATCATTTTAACGGATCAACCTGAAATTGGTTACGCAATCCCGATCTATTCAATAATGCCACTTATCACAAAATGGGCAGACCAAGACGTCGACATTAAACTAGATGACGAAGAAGATTACGATCATAAACAGGATGCTTATTTAGATAAAAAATTAATTAAAGACTATATTGACGGCTACTATGAACTATTCCCGTACGCTATCAAAGATAAAAATAAAAACTACTATGAAACGTATTTGTTACCAAACAGTAGTGCAGAAACAATAGCTAAAGAGATGATTGCAAACTATTCATCAAAAGATAAAGAGTATCAAGATTTGAAATTTACTTTAGGCGCATTGCATATTTATGATGATTCTCCGAACATATCTGATCACTATGCGACAGCAAATATTAACTCGACATACACTTACAAAGACGTTAAAACAGGTACAAAAGGAACGATAAAACAATCTATTCAATATACAATAATTATTGATGAATATGGTGATTATCAGTTCTCTAAAATTGAAATCTTATCAACAAATACAGATTTACCTACATCAGGTTCTGGTGATAAAAAAGAAGAAGATAAAGAAAATGTAACTACGCCACCAGCTGATGACAATGGAAAATCAGATGAAGAAGAAAAAGAACCTGTTGAAACACAAGGTACAGAGACACCAACTGATACACCTTCAGATGAAATAACAGAAGAATAAGTACCTAAACCTCGAGCTAACAAAGCTCGAGGTTTTTGTGTGTAATATAGATGTTAAATTTTAGAAAGAAAGTAACGTTGCTAATTATGAACATAAAAACCTCTAAGTAAAGGGCTTTTTTCTAAAAGTCCAATACTTAGAGGTTCTAAAGTGAATGATTAAATTAAATTAGTTAAAAGTACCATAGCTGTGTAAATAGCGATTCCAGTATCCATTATTGATAGATTGAACTTGGACTTGGCTTCCGGCAGCATGTACGATTTTACCGTCACCCATATAAATCGCTACGTGATCGATTGAGCCTCCACCTTGTGTGAAGAATACCAAATCGCCTGCTTGTGGGTTGCTTGTATATCTTGTTTCACTACGCTGTGAACGACTTGTACGTGTGATAGATTTACCTTGTTGTTTGAAAACATATTGTGTAAAGCCGCTGCAATCAAATCCAGAAGTAGTCGTACCACCATAACGGTATGGAATACCAATATAATTTAGAGCTTGATCGACGATATCGCTACCAGAATCATTACTTGCAGATGCTTTTGTTACGCTCTTTGATGTTTTTGATAGGTAATCACCAGACATCCAGCCTTGTTTGCCGTTTACTGAAACTTTATACCATGTTTTGTTATCAATAGTTTTTTTAGCAGACGCTTTTACAACAGTGCCTGAAGCAACAGTTGTTTTTACTGTTGATTTAGTTGAAGCATCAGAACGTAGGTTCAAGCTTGCAGTTGTTTTTAAGTGACTATTAACTTTAGTAGCAGTCGAGTTTGAAACTTGAGTTATTTCTACTGATTCAACTTTTGTATTTTCTTTAGTGTTGTTGTCGTTTTCAGCAGCTTTGGCACTTCCAAAGGCAAGTGTTAAAGCAAGTGTGCTTGATGCGATTGCTGTAAATAATGCTTTCATATTCATCAATTCGTCCTCCAACTTTTCAACAATTTTTTTTGTATATAATGTTCAACGATTATTTTGAATTTTAGTTTGTTTGACTAAGTAATACTTTAAAGAATTCAGAAAAGAAACACAATACTATTTCGTTTACAGTTATATTACAGTTGTGTAACAGAAATGAGAATAAAGTTCTAATGGTGAATGGTAATTAAGTCTTTGTTGTTTGAATATTAGTGGGAAATCATTAATTTGCAGTACTTATAAGTTAAACAATTTATGTATAAGTAAAATTAGTGCAATAAGTCGGGTAATTTGAGTTTTTAGCGAAGCGTTTTGTAACATAATGTTACAAAATCCGGATGTTATTGAAATATTTCATTGCAAGTAGCTTTGAAGTATTTCGAGAAGAGTATTTCAGTAATGAATTCTGCTGGGTTGCCAATTAATAATTTCTGGCTAGCCTAACTATACAAAAAAGCATTCTCAAGGCAATTTGAATCGCCATGAAAATGCTTTTTTATAACAAATGGTTAATAACATCAGTTCCTGGATAGTAGAATACATTCTTTCGTTTATAAGTTTTAATCAAGTGAATAGAAACGTTTATAACTATCAAAGTGCTGAGCCCAATATGGTTCATTTACTGAAGAGACTTGAACATGTGTACCACCAGCATGTACGAATTGACCATTACCAATATAAATGCCTAAATGCGAAATACCAGTTTGATATGTATCACGGAAAAATACTAGGTCACCTGCTTGAGGTGTATTGATATAGTAAGATCTAGCTTCATAACCTGCAGCGTTTGTACGAGTCATGGAAAGGCCAGCATTATTAAATACATAGTGAATGAAACCGCTACAATCAAACCCTGCTGGTGTTTGTCCACCCCAAACATAAGGTGTATTTTGTAAAGATAGACCTAAGCTAACAGCTTTTTGTTTAATTTCATTTGTTGAAACTGTTGGTGTTGTTGGTTTTGAAACATTTGTTGTATTTTCCTTGTCTTGTTGGATAGTAGAGCCTGAGCTATTTTTGACTTTTAATGTTTGTCCAACACGTATTAGATCAGCAGTTAAACCGTTCCAAGATTTCAACTGTGTTATCGAAATACCGAATTTATAAGCAATGCCAGATAGCGTATCACCGGCTACAACTTTGTAGGAAGTAGCATTAACATTGTTTGGAGTTGGTGGTTTAGTTGTTTTATCAGGCTTAGTTGTTGTAGTATTGCCATTTGGTTTACCAGCATTTGTCGTTGTTGTAGGGACTTTTATCTTTTGTCCTACATATATAAGATGGCCCTTTATTTTATTTATTTGTTGAAGGGCGCTGACAGATACGTTAAATTTTGTTGAAATTTTTGAAAGTGTGTCGCCTTGTTTCACTTTATAAGTAGCTGTATTACTAGATTGAGAAACTGCATTTGTATTCACTGTATTAGATGGTACTTTTGATGTTTGAGTAGATGCTTTGCCGGAAAGTAGCAATTTTTGTTTTGGATAAATTATATCTGATTTCAAATTATTCGACTGTTTTAGTTTAGTGACTGTTGTGCCATGTTTAAGTGCGATTGTGTATAAAGAATCACCACTTTTCACTGTGTAAGTATTTGAGCTTGCTTCTGTTGATTGACTATTTATACAAAGTGCGAGTGCACCTGTAGCCAAAATGGAATAGGTAGCTTTTTTCACAAAAATCACTCCTCTTTATATTTCAAATTGTCATACCTGTTCTTTGTACCCTCATTCTATTGAAAAAAAACAGAGAAAACAATGAAATTAGTAAAAAGGGGTAATAAGATAGTGATTATTTTTGTGGAATGCGCAAGATTCGAAAGTAATGGTCATTTAAAACCATAAAAACCCTTGTTATAAATATAACAAGGGTTTTTATAACTAATTAAAAATAATAAAAATATATCAATAGTAATAAAAATAAACTAATTAACTATTTCAAGCCTAAATGAGCTTTTAATTCAGCGGATACATCCTTAAGTTCCTTCTTATTCATCATATAATACCAAATACCATTCATCGTCTGACCTTGCCCCTTATGAAAATAGAGTTGTTCAATCGAATTAAGAGCCTCTTTATGATTTTTTTGTAGCTCCATCATTTGTCCAAATGTCAAATTTGTTGAAATATTGTCACCGAGTGCATTAAAAATATCTTTATACTTCCAAAGACTACTAACAGAAGCTCCTTCTTTTAAAATTCCTTGAATAAGTTGTTTTTGTCGTTCTTGGCGACCAAAGTCCCCATTAGGATCTTCCTTCCGCATACGTACGTATGCGAGTGCATGTTCACCGTCTAATTTTATTTTCCCTTTTGGAAAACTATAACCTTCTTCCTTAAATGCAAGCAAATTAGTCACTGTAATACCACCAACAGCATCTACAATATCTTGGAAGCCTTCCATGTTCACTTCCGTTACATAATCAATTGGAATATCAAGTAAATTTTCAACTGAGGCCATTGCCATTTTAGTTCCTCCAAAAGCAAAAGCATGATTCAACTTATCACGCATCCCGTACCCAACAATTTTAGTATAAGTATCTCTTGGAATACTTAGCATTTTCGTACTTCTTTCATTAGCATTAATCGTAAGTACAATAATCGTATCAGATCGTCCTTTATCATTTTCCCGTTGATCTACTCCTAATAGTAAAATGGAAAACGGCTCTTTTTTCTCTAAATGGACTTTTTCCACCCTCAAATCGGATTTATCTCGATCAATTTCTACATGCACACTCTTTAAATTTGAAGATAAATTGGCATATACGTTCCAAACATACATACCAATTCCTAATATAACTATGCCAATAATCCATGGCCATTTTCTTTTCTTCTTTGTCTTTTCTACCTCGATATCCATTGGTATGACACCTCCTGAAAAATGGGATTCGACTGTTCTATGTATAATTGCGAATTGAGTCGACAAATTTATCGGTTAACTCACTTACTATCATCCGATGAAATTATACAAAATATCGCAAAACATATAAGTTATCGACAAAAGCTATTTTAATTATCGATTTGTTGGTCATTATGTCGTAAAAGGTAGTGTGGGTACATGACGGCTATATGTCATTTCAATCAATTTTTCAATTTTTATGTGTTAAATGTCGTTATAAAAGTTGTATCAAAACAACATAGAAAGAGCATCTAATAATATATTTAAATAACAAAAAGCTCGCATTTCTCATGAAAAGGAGCTTTTTGATATCATTTTCGACGAATTAGTGTTTGTTGTTTATTAAAACGTAAAGACAAAATAATCGAGGCTAATCGTTGCTGTTGTTCCATAACAGTATGTAGAGAAATATCCAAAATGACTATTTCGCCATTATCAAAATAAAGAATGGTCTGTCTTTTACTATATGCCTCATAACGATAACAATGATAAAAAACCCATACACACTCAGGGTGATAAGGTGATCGTGTCGGATACGCATAAATACCTTCTCCGATATAAAGTGGTAGCTTTTTTGAATAACCGAGAAGCTCCTTAGCAGCGTCTATACGACCTTGAAAAGTAGAACCATAACGAATACAGATTTTTTCGAGTAGCTGAATAGGCGTTAAAGTCGAGTATAAATATCCATCTCTAGTCATTACCTTCGACTTCATTTCTCCTTCAAATAAGGGGGATAAAACGAATGAATTGGTAGTGATTAAATCTAAATCCTTATCAAACATCATCGAACACCTCACATTTTCATCCATCATACGAAAATGACCAACTGAAATCAACATAATATTGCATAATTTCCAAATATTATGAAATATCAATGAATTTAAGGTAAGGTATACGTTAAGTTCGGTGGAGTAAACCTTAACTATAGTCATTCGTCCTGAACGATAATTCCATATACGATAAGTAGTACCCGGGAATACAAAGGGTTGTGCACAACTAGAAAGGCCATCTAATGGACCAATATGAAATTGTTTTAGCACAATTTGAACCAATGATTACAAGTGTTATGAATCGCTGTCGTATTTATCGAGACCATGAGCTATATAGGCAAGCGGCACGGATCGGACTTTGGAAAGCGTGGACAAAATATGAAGGCAGTCGAGGTGACTTTGCTCCGTATGCCTACCGATGTATTCAAGGTGCTGTTTTAGATGAATTGAAGAAAGAATCACGCAATGAAGATCGAAATATACCTGCCGAGTCAGATACGTTAGAAATACTAATAAAAAACACCCAAGTAGAAAAGTCAGACACCCACATACTAGATACTATATTAGAATCACTACCGACTAAGGATTTACAATTACTCATTCTATTGTATATAAAAGGATACAGCTATGCCGAATTAGCGGTTAAGGAAGGACTTACAATAGGAGGTATAAAAAAACGGAGAGATCGGATTATGAAGCAAATACGAGAAGGAAAAATGAAGAGTCGCAAAAAAGCTAACGAAAGATTGGTCGTTCATAAAAGTGGAAACTAGAAAGATTATACAAAGTGAAGCGAAATTATTAAGAAGTCTAGCGTTTTATCGTAGCAAATGTCGAAATCAGTAGTTTTCTTGACAGAATTTCAATATGCGCTGCAGAAAATGTCGTGGATAATAGAGAGTAAGAGGATAGCTGTAGAAGAAATTGTAGATTGAAGTGGGAGTCGGGTGTCGAAATGACTAAATTTGAGTGATTTGCATTGCTTGAATAGGAAATGACTACAAACTTTTTGGGGATATATGATTTCTTCGCGAAAACGCATGAATTTGAATTCATGCGTTTTTCAGCATGGAGAAGTAAAAAGAGAAAATAACTGTAATGTAACTGAAAGATATAATGCATTTGTAAAAGATTTGAAAGTAGTAAAAAGTAGTGAAAATAACCTATATTTGCGAATAAGTTAGTTTTTTTATGTTTTTTATAGGTAAACGTATTTACGTGTAGGATTTAGAGTAGTATTATAAACTCCATAACCAAAAAGCGTTTTCAAAATTGGGAGGAAAGATATTGAACGTTCAAAGCATTATTCGTAATCTAATAGTAGAAACACCATCTATACCTGGTAATTTGGCAAAGGTTGCTACAGCAATTGGCTCAATTGGCGGTGATATTGGTGATATCAAAACAATGAAAATTGGTACTTTATCTACAATTCGTGATATTTCATGTACTTGTGAAGATATAGCTCAACTCAATCAGATTGTAGAAGCGATTAATAATATAGATGAAAATATTCACGTTCGTTCAGTTTCGGATGACGTCATGAAAGCGCATGAAGGCGGAAAAATCCATATGACGAGTCGCGTAGACGTGCGCTCATTAAGTGATTTACGTCGAATTTATACACCGGGTGTGGCGAACGTTTGTCAAGAAATCCAAAGAGAACCCGAAAAAGCACATTATTACACAAGCATTGGTAATACTGTTGCCATCGTGACCGATGGTACAGCCATTTTAGGTTTAGGGAATATAGGACCAGTTGCAGGTATGCCAGTGATGGAAGGGAAGGCTGTATTGTTTGATCAATTTGCTGGTATTAGTGGTATTCCAATTTTACTCGATACAAGCAATCCTGATGAAGTAGTTGAAACCGTAAAACATATAGCAAAAGGTTTTGGTGGTATTTTATTAGAGGATATTGGTTCACCGCATTGCTTCGAAATTGAAGAGCGTCTAAAAGCTGAGCTATCAATTCCTGTTATGCATGATGATCAGCATGGAACAGCTGTTGTTACTTTAGCTGCAGTAATATCAGCTTGTCGTTATGCAGGAGTTGAACTGAAAGATGCTGTTGTTGGTCAAATTGGTCTTGGTGCAGCAGGGTTGGCAATTTGTCGTATGCTAATGGCTTATGGTGTTAAAGAAGTATGTGGCACAGATCCGCAAGAAAGTGCATTAGTCCGTTTACGTAGTTTTGGTGGAACGGTAGTAGATTCAGTTGAAGAAACGATAGCAAAATGTGATATTGTCATTGCAACGACAGGGGTATCAGGTCTGATTCAACCGTCAATGGTACGTGAAGGACAGATCATTTTGGCTCTTTCAAATCCATACCCAGAAATTACTCCTGAAGATGCAATTGCTGCTGGAGCATCATATGCTGCAGATGGACGCCTGGTCAACAATGTTCTTGGCTTTCCTGGGATTTTCCGAGGGGCATTAAATGCCAATGTTAAAAGTATTACGTACCCAATGTTATTAGCTGCCGCTAATGCCATTGTAGACGCAACGCGAAATGGTGACCTTGTACCACACCCGCTAGATCCGAACGTTCATAAATCGGTAGCTGAAGCCGTTGAAAGAGTAGCTTTAATAGAGAGGGCAAATATAGATTAATAACAATAGACCGCTTATTAAGCGGTTTTTTTGTATAAAAAAAGCATTCCGCAATGCGAAATGCTTTCTCTCAAAGACATTTTATTTTTTCTCTAAATCCTCAACGGAAAATACACGACCATAGGCATCTTTATAGACAATATGTTCACTACTTAATTTTGTTGGGGAATCAAGTCCAGCAGCAGCAGCTACACGGAAAAGACCTTCACGCATTGAAACAATATAGTTTGTTACACGGTATTTTTTTTCATCTACGATTAGACCATTTTGCAACTTTGGATTCGTTGTTGCTACACCTGCTGGGCAATCATTTGAATGACATCGTTGTGCCATAATACAGCCAACTGATATCATAAAGCCTCGCGCGATATTGATTAAATCTGCACCTAAAGCAAGCATGACAGCTGCACGGTCAGGTGTTATGATTTTTCCGGATGCGATGATTTTCACACGATCACGTACACCATGGCGAACCAATGCATCTTGTAATAACACTAGGCCAGAATGGATAGGTAGGCCTACACCATCAGCTAAATCTTGGAATGTAGCACCAGTACCACCTTCAGCGCCATCAATTGAAATGAAATCAGGACCTTTACCAGATTCCTTCATATAAGCAGCTAACTCATCTGCATCTTGCGGGCTACCCACTACAATTTTAATACCTACTGGCAGACCGCCGCGTTCTCTAATCTTTTCGATGAATTCAAATAGAGAAGGGAAGTCATCAAATTGACGGAAGCGGTTTGGACTATTAATCGTGACAAATGGTTCAATATTACGGATATTAGCAATCTCTTCTGTTACTTTTTCAGCTTCAACGTGACCACCACGTGTTTTAGCACCCTGCGCCAATTTCAGTTCAAATGCTTTAACATGGGGCATGGCTGCTTTTTCAGCGAGTTTATCCCAACTGAATTCACCATCTTTTGTACGATAACCAAAGAGACCTGAGCCAATTTGAGCAATTAAATCCGTTTTACCTGCTAAATGGTGCTCTGAAATACCACCTTCACCTGTATTCATCCAAGAACCTTTTGCCATACCAATACCTTTTGATAACGCCGTGATGGCATTTTTGCCAAGTGCACCGTAACTCATAGCAGATTGACCAACTAAACTACGAACGTGGAAAGGCTCACGGCAATTAGCGCCGATTACAACAGCATCATCTTCTGACAATAACCATGGATTGATATCAACTTCTTCAGTATGTTCTTTACGTGAAAATAAATTATCGGCATCCATTACGTATTTTTTTGTATGAATACGTTCCTCTGAATCCACATGTAATTCATCCACTTGTTTTGTAAACATCGCATTACGAATATAAAATCCGGCTTCATTAAAATCACGTTTTGAGCCGAAGCCTATAACGTTTCCTAAGTATTTCCCAGGTAATACAATATGTAAAAAATCTTCACGATTAAACGGTTTCCCTGAGTGATCATCGTCAAATAAGTATTGGCGGAATTCAGGTCCGACCTTTTCAAGGATATATCTCATTCTTCCTAAAATAGGAAAGTTTCTAAGAATAGCATGTTGCTTTTGATGACGGTCAAGAAAATATAAAAAGACTACTGAAATTAATGGAATAACAACTAAAACGACTAGCAATATGAGTAATATAGAAGAAATACCTTCAAACCACCCCATATGCGCCACACCCCTTTTTTATATAAAAATCATAATCTATATCAATAACTTATATAACATATCACATTTTGAGATAGATTCAAGGGTTGGAGAATAGATGAAAAATATAGAAAATACTATATTTTTAGAGTGTTTTGTAAATTTGAGTTGTGTTAATGCAAAAATCCCCAGAGCATAAGCTCTGGGGATTTTGCGTAAAGTATCTTATTTTTTTGTAAATAATGAAATAATCAAACCAATGATTGTTCCAACTATTGCAGGTACTAACCAACCAATACCTTCTGCATAAAAAGGTAAGTGACTTAATAGATCTGCGTAAGCTGGGATGTCCATTTTTGCTGCATGTAAACCGTCATATACACTAACTAGTGCAGTAGCGATTAATGCAACAGTGTAAACAATTGGTGCACCATTAAAGAATTTATCGATTAAAGCTAAGCTCATTAACACGATTGCAATTGGATAGATAGCTAAAAGTACTGGTAAAGAGATCGAAATTAGTTGCTCTAAGCCAAAGTTTGAAATAACCGTACTGAAAACCGCGAAAATGAAAACAAACACTTGATATGAAACTTTAGGGAAAAGTTTTGTAAAGAATTGAGATGATGCAGTTAATAAACCAATTGAAGTAGTTAAACAAGCAAGTAAGATAACTGCTGATAATAGAATATTACCAAAATCACCGTAAAGAATGTTTGCAGATTTCGCAATAATTTCAGCACCACTACCTTGAGCGCCAATCGTTTGGAAGCTTGATGCTCCAATATAACCTAAAGAAATATATACTAAAGCTAAACCTACTGCAGCAATACATGCAGCGAAAATAGTTGTATTAACAATTTTTTTATTATCGGTTACACCTTTGGAATGTAAGGCTTGGATAATTACAATCCCAAATATTAAAGCAGCTAAGAAATCCATAGTTAAGTATCCTTGTAGGAAACCTTCAGTAAATGGCTGTGTAGTATATTTACCAATTGCTTCACCAGGACCGTCCATTGGTGTAATAATACTTTTTGCTGCTAAAAGAGCAATTACTAATAGAAGTATTGGGGTAAGGATTTTACCAACACGGTCAACTAATTTAGTTGGATTTAGTGCAAAGAAAGTTGTTATTCCGAAGAAAACAATTGTAGAAATCAATAACGGAATAGAAGACTCACGTATCGCGTCTGATAAAAATGGTGAGACACCAATTTCATAAGATACTGTACCAGTACGTGGAATTGCGAAGAATGGTCCGATTGCTAAATAGACGATGGAAGTAAATACAATCCCAAAAAGAGGGTGAACTTTACCGGCCATATCTTGTAATTGGCCGCCAGATTTAGCAACAGTGATAACACCAATTAGTGGTAAACCAACACCGGTGATTAAAAATCCAATCATGGCTAGACTAAATGATTCGCCAGCTTGTTGACCTAATTGCGGAGGGAAGATAATATTTCCTGCACCTAAGAACAATGCAAATAGCATTAAACCTACGGCAACTTGCTCCCCAAGTGATAAAGATTTGTTCTTCATAAAAAAGACTCCTTTAATAAATTACTTGCGTAATGATTTCATCTATGAAAACACAACACTAATTTTTCTTATAATAAATAATCTTTGTAATCTGAAAATTCTAACTACAAAAGTTATAAAAGTTACTAAACAACTTTAACATGAATACGTTTAGAATGGAACCTTAAAAAAGACAAGCTAGTAGGTTTTTTCTTAATCCAGCGCTTTATAGTATTAAAGCGCTTTCATTGGACGAGAAGTATTTATGAATATAGTGTAAAAGGACTGTTAAGTTTTTGTAAACTGAAACTTTTAGTCTATTTTGTATGCTAGATTGTCTTTAAGGAGGGGGAATATATATGTTTATATGGAATAAAATGGACTTGAGAAGAAAGTATTTTCTTTCACTTAGTATTACTTTGCTGTTATTTGCTATTATGACGGTCACATTAACTTTTCAAGTAAACGAAAATAGAAAATGGTCTCAAGAATTAGATAGTTTATCGAAGAGTATTAATGACATAGATATGTTATCAAAGGAATTCAGTACATTATATATTGCAGTCATCCATTATACTGGGGATCCGTTAGCTAAGTATGATGCTTCGTATGGTGCATCGATGTCTACACTTGAAAGTTTACTAAAAAAATCTGGAGATGTAGTGCAACCAGGAAACTTGGAAGCAATCGAAGTGGAACTAAAAAGGATTCATGAATTATACATAAAGCGTTTGAAAGTATCAGTTGCGAAAAAAGACAATATCGCCAAACGACGTCAACTGAATTCGGTATATCAATCGTATGACAATATAGAAAAAAAATTAAACACAATTCGGGCAGGAGCATCATTGGAACGTGAACAAATTTTACAAAATATGAATGAAAGCCAACAAAGAACCTTAATCTTATTATTTGTGTCATTCTTACTGGCGGTAGCCATATCGACTATATTAATGATGATCACAAATCGCCAAATTCGACAACAACTTGAATTAGTTGCACAAACAGCAGAAAGTATTTCAAAAGGAAATTTGAACGTTGTGGATTTACCTATTCATACGAATGACGAGATAGGACAAGTATCGACAGCGATGAATCATATGAAGCACCAACTTGTAGAAATGCTTCAAATAATTAAATCGTCAGCACATGAAATATCGAGTGACAGTCATGTACTGCAAAATTATTCAGTACAATCTTTAGAGGGATCGAAAATAGTATCAGTCTCACTTAAGGAGTCTTTGCAAAATGCAAAAGCACAGCAATATTCATCTGATGGTATTGTTGCTTTTATGGAACGCTTCTCAAATAATTTGCAGCAAATGGTTGGCCAAGTAGAGCAACTGTCGATAAAGGGGCTTCAAGCGGAACAATATGTAGAAGATAGTAGTGTTTCGATGACTGAAGCTGTAAGCAAAATGACGGGTTTACAGCAACTTCTAATAGAAGCAGAACAGGAAAGAATACTTTTACAAAAGCGTACTGATGAAATTGTCCGTGTCTCTCTTTTGGTAAAACAAATTGCCAAACAAACTCATTTGTTAGCATTGAATGCCGAAATTGAAGCTGCACGCTCTGGTGAAGCAGGGAAGGGATTCGCAGTTGTAGCAGAAGAAGTCCGTAAATTAGCGGAAGAAGTTTCGAATGCTGCTCACAATATTCATAATTTGTCCGATGATATAACTGTGCAAGGTACAACAATGGCGAATACTTTTAACGCTGGTCTTATAACATCAGAAGAAAGTGCAACAGCAATTCAAAACGCGGCACAGCAAATGACGATTATCATACAATATTTAGGTGATACACGTGAGCAATTTAAAGCGATGTCCAGACAAATACAAACTGTAGAAAAAGAAAAGGAAAGTACTAAAACTTTGATTCACCAGTTAAATGACGCTATTTTTCAAAATACTGAGCATATTGAAGAGACGACATTGTTCTTAAGTGATAATCTATCAACTATTGAATTATTGTCGGCACGAATTCATGACGTCTCTGATCAAGCGAAGACAATGCGACAATCAACAACGAAGTTTGAGATGCACAGTTAAATGTAATATGTGGAAAAATGTTTAGCCTTCCTAGGAGGGGGGTACAATATTAAGGAAATGCCGTGATGCTTCTCCTAACTGCATTGTTGGGGGGTTTTTCTGTGAAAGTGGGAACTTTTTAAAGGGAAGCGACGTCCTATAAAAGAATTGACTAGAGTATAAGAAAGTAATAATTTCGGTTAAACGAAGTGTGTTTTCTAGTAATTCATGCTATAATACATTGTAAATAAATTGTAAATATATTGGATGCATATTTATTGCGTCTATAAAATATAAATGAAAAGAGTTATTAAGGAGGAAGGGTATGACATACCTTGCATGGATTGTAGCATTTATAGCTTCAATTTTACTGACTCCGCTTGTGAAGCGACTAGCATTTCGTGTCGGTGCGGTCGATCGTCCAAATTATCGAAAAGTGCATGCTGATATTATGCCGAGACTTGGTGGCTTAGCCATCTATCTAGCATTCCTCATAGGGATATTGATTTTACGACCTACGCATGAAGCAATGCTTCCTCTATTAATTGGGAGCTTTGTCATTATTGTGACAGGCGTCCTTGATGATATGTTTGAGATTTCAGCGAAGGCTAAATTATTTGGTCAGTTAATTGCTGCAGTAATCGTAATATTTTTTGGCGGAATTCAAATTGATACAATCAATCTTCCATTCAGTAATGGTGAACTTGATTTTGGCTTCTTAAGTATACCAGTGACGATTATTTGGATTGTAGGTATTACCAATGCGATTAATCTAATTGATGGACTAGACGGTCTTGCTGCCGGTGTTTCTACCATTGCGTTGATAACACTTGCTGGAATGGCCTTTATCATGGGAGATACATTTGTTATTATAATGGCTACGTTGTTAGCTGTAAGTACTATCGGGTTTTTATTTTACAATTTCCATCCTGCGAAAATTTTCATGGGGGATACGGGGTCATTGTTCCTTGGCTTCATGATTTCAGTTTTAGCATTACTTGGATTCAAAAACGTTACATTTGTCTCACTAGTTATTCCAATTATCATGCTTGGCGTACCAATCTCAGATACATTCTTTGCGATTTTACGACGCCTATTAAATAAACAACCACCATTTTCACCAGATAAATCTCATTTACATCACTGTTTATTAAATGTTGGTTTTACACATCGTCAAACTGTAATAATCATTTATGGTATTGCATCGATGTTTGGTTTAGCAGCGATTGTCTTCTCAATGGCTAAGCTATGGGGAGGTATTCTACTTATAACGGTATTGCTTGTTGCGATTGAATTATTTGTAGAAATTATCGGATTAGCAGGATCAAATTATAGACCGCTATTAAACTTAGTGCGTAATAAAAAATAAATAGTAAAAGACGATATTGCAGAATTGACTGCGATATCGTCTTTTTATTTGGAGATAGATAGAGTAGTTATGGATGTGAACTAGGGTTAGTAACTTTAATGTCATTGCTATCAACTGTATAATTGCTCACATTAAGGTACATTCAGGTCAGTCATGTTTGATGAGGTGGCATTTATTTATTTGCTTTTTAAACTCTTGTGTTGAACGTAATAAAATCCCTTAGCCGAAGACGACTAAGGGATTTTTGTGATTATTGATTATTATTGTTATCTGATTTGTAGTTCGATTTATATCCAGAGCCTTCAGCATTATTTGTGTCTGCTGTATTATCTGTTTCACCTGAATCATCAACTAAGTTATTATCTGTTAGCCCAAGTTGAGTACGTAAGATATTTTGTGTTTCTGCTAATGCAGGCTCGTCTAATTGGTAGTAGTAAATACCAGTAGAAGTATCATCATTACCTTTAAGAGTCAATGATTCTACGTTTGGCATACCACCTTTAATGTATTCAAAGAATGATTTCATTTCATTAAAAGTCATATTTGTTTTCATGTTGTTACCAACAGCTTCAAGAATGTTATCGTATTTAGTAAATGATGTAACGGAAGATGCTTTTTTCAGTATGGCAGCTAAAATCATTTGTTGGCGTTCACCACGTTGAATATCGCTATCTTGTTTACGTGTTCTTGCAAGCGCTAAGGCTTCACGACCATTAACCGTTTGTACACCAGGTTTTAAGTTAACTGTACGTTTATCATTTTCATCAAGTTCATGAAGTTCATATGGAACATCTACTTCAATGCCACCAAGAGCATCAACAATTTCGATAAATGCATCGAAATTTAAGCGGTAATAATAGTCAACAGGGACGTTTAATAAATTCTCTACAGTGTCAATTGTTGCATTCGTTCCTCCAAGATGTGCGTGCGTAATTTTATCTTTCTTGTCTACATTAGGAATATAAACATATGAGTCACGAGGAATACTTAGTAACTTTACGGATTTTGATTTATTATTTAACGTTGCTAGTATTAATGCATCAGAACGGGAATGTTCTGAACCTTGACCGCGTTTTTCACTATCGTCGATACCGACAAATAGAATCGAAACATTATCTGTCATTGGCTTGACGGCCGACTCACGTAAATCCGACTTTAAACGTGTATTGTCTTTGTCGTATGCATTATTTGCAGCTTGTTCTGCTTTTTTCGTTAACCAATATGCGTAGGTGCCAGTTGAGACAACCATAAGGGCAATCAGAATTAAAAAAGTGCGTATTATCAGTTTTTTCTTTGAGGGCTTCTTTTTTCTTTGGCCCGTTCTTAAATTAGTCATACACGATCTCCTCTAAATTAGGAATAAATGCTATATATAAATATTGGACGTATGGCGTATCCAAAAAGTTTTAAATGTAAATGTATAGCGAATTATATTATACTATGCATTTTTGTAACAGTAAAATTAAATTTACATTACTGCTTGTCGAATTCTAAAAATTCTTTATTATTACAATTTAATTTACATTGTCCATTAGTCATTTCAATTATCCAATTCGTAAAGTTTTCTACTTCCTCCTTTGGTACAAAGGTATAAAAATCGACATCATCAGTATATTCAATGTTATCTAATATATAAGAAGAATTGCGAATAGCATTTTCTACTTTTCCTAACCATGTATAGCTAACGGAAACTTTCATCAAACTATGAAGGCGACGTTCCACCACTGTTGCAGCTTCAATTCCAACGGTAGTTGATTTGCCGTAAGCACGTACCAAACCACCAGCTCCCAATTTAATGCCCCCAAAGTAACGAGTTACTACAACAACAGTATCTTTTAAATTTTGTTTTTTCAATACTTCAAGCATAGGTACTCCGGCCGTACCACTAGGTTCACCATCATCATTCGCTTTTTGAATTTGATCGTGTTCTCCAATTAGATAAGCTGAACAATTATGTGTTGCAGAATGATGCTCTTTTTTTATCTTATTTATAAATGTAATGGCTTCTTCTTCAGAATCTGCTCGCCCGCAATGCGCGATAAATCTCGATTTTGAGATGATTATTTCAGCAGTTCCAAAGCTTTTTAGTGTATAATAGTTTTCTCTCATGGTAAACTCCTTAAATAAATCAATTTATTTTTGACATCTAGTTGACACGAAATTTTAATAAAAAAAAATCATAAAAATGCTATAATTAACTTTGTGATACAGGAAAATAGGTTCATATATATAATTATAATATATGCTCATTACTTCTTCAAAATGTAGCACAATTTGTAAGGGGTTTGGTATGGTGGGAGATAAAATTGATATAAAATCATTAGATTTAATTTTTAATCGAATGGTAAAAACAATAGACGAATCTAAAAGTGATATTTTTACGATCAGTGAACAGAGTAGACAAACATTTGAAGAAATGAAAATCGAACTGGAAGAAGTTCGTGAAAAAATCGCTGATGTAATCACTGAAAATGACATTTTAGAGACCAAAACGAAATTTGCCAGAGGAAGATTAGCGGAAGTATCAAAAAACTTCCAAACTTATTCTGAAGCAGAAATCCACAAAGCATACGATCAAGCAAATCAACTTCAAATACGTCATTCTGTTGTCCAAGCTGAAGAAAAGCAGCTACGTGAGAAAAGAGATGACCTAGAAAGAAGGATGCGCAATTTACTTGATACGATTGAAAAAGCAAATCATCTCGTAAACCAAGTAAATGTCGTATTGAATTATTTGACCTTTGATTTGAAGCATGTCGGGCCAGCACTCGAAAATGCGAAGATGAAAGAAGACTTTACGATAAAGATCATCGAAGCAACAGAAGATGAACGTAAACGTATTTCTCGAGAGATTCATGATGGACCTGCACAAATGTTAGCCAATGTATTACTTCGTACAGATTTAATCAATCGCACATACCAAGAACGAGGGGTAGAAAAAGCATTACAAGAAATACTACAATTAAAAGACATGGTGCGCGATGCATTACATGAAGTAAGACGCATTATTTACGATTTACGTCCAATGGCTTTAGATGACCTAGGTATAATTCCAACACTAAAGAAATATCTTTCTTCAGTTGAAGAGTATAATAAAGGTACTACAATCCATTTTCAATCAATGGGTGAGCAAAGAAGAATGGGGACAAATTATGAGGTAGCCATTTTTCGACTTGTACAAGAATGCGTAAATAACGCAATAAAACATGGCAAAGCACTTGAAGTATGGGTTAAATTCGAATGGTTGGAAGAACATGCCAATATAACTATAAAGGATAATGGTGTAGGATTCGATACTAATATTGTGAAAAAAAATTCATTCGGTTTAATTGGTATGCGCGAGCGAGTAGAATTACTCAGTGGAGAAATGGAAATGATTTCTGAGATTAATAATGGAACTCGAATAATATTCAAAATTCCACTAAATCATGAACAAAAGAATTAAAGTAGTATTAAATAGGAGGATTTTATATGACAAAAATAATAATAGTAGATGATCACCAATTATTCCGTGAAGGAGTAAAACGTATTTTAGATTTTGAAGATACATTCGACGTAGTAGCAGAAGGCGATGACGGTACAGATGTTATCCAACTTTATGAAGAGTATAATCCAGATGTTATATTAATGGATATTAATATGCCTCAAAAAAATGGTGTTGAAGCAACAGCTGAACTTTTAGAGAAATACGCTGATGCAAAAGTTATCATGCTTTCTATCCATGATGATGAATCATATGTATCACACGCATTAAAATCAGGTGCACTTGGTTATATGTTAAAAGAAATGGATGCTGACGAAATCGTTGAAGCGATCAAAATTGTAGCTTCTGGTGGTTCATACTTACATCCGAAAGTAACTAAAAACCTAGTTGCTGAGTACCGTCGTTTAAGCGAACGCGAAAACAAAGGTTCATTCCATCAAACTGAAATTCGTCGACCATTCCATTTATTAACTAAACGTGAATGTGAAGTATTGCAATTATTAACTGATGGTCAAAGTAACCGTGCAATTGGTGAAACTTTATTCATCTCAGAAAAAACAGTTAAAAACCACGTATCAAGCATTTTACAAAAAATGAACGTAAATGACCGTACACAAGCTGTAGTGACAGCAATTAAAAACGGTTGGGTTGAAGTACGCTAATTGTTTAAAGCAATCAAGATGATGATAATCTAAATGACGCAAGTGAACATACCATTGCATTACTTGTGCTAAATTATGAATTAGCCTATTATTAAAAGTGCAGTTCAACTTTGAACATTGCGCAATGTCAGAGCCTGCATTTAAAACTTGAATAGTATTGGTCACTTTCTGCATTCTTATAATCTGCGATTAGCACTGCAAATTTATTTGCACGCATTCTATCATTATGTATTCGATGGTACCAAGCACAACCCTGTTTCTCTTTGTCGAGAAGCGGGGTTTTGTGTTTTTTGCAACTTTCAACATGCGACAATCGTCATCTATTTGTAAATATTTTTTTAAAAGAAATAGTGTTTTCATCGATAAAAAGGATTACGCTATTAGTTGGAACTTTGAATAAAGCTATTAATTTTTATACAATATGCAAATGTGCTACAATATCCGCGGGAGGTTTTGGAATTGATTATAAAAAAATGGTTGCTTGTCCCAGTATGTGCCTTATTATTAGTGGCATGTGGCAATGATGACAGCGCAACAAAAGAGAATACTGGTTCAGTCAATGATGGTGAGAACACAGCAACATCTAATGCTGTTGACCATAGTATTAAAGATAAAACTGAAAAAGAAACAAATGACGAAACTAAAACAGAAAAATCAGCAGCAACAGAAGAAACAAACGAAGACGATCAAGAGATAGGATTTGAAATGGTAAATGGCGAAGTAGAAGCGGCTAAAAATGTTCCTGCTGAAGAAGAAAAAGCTCTCCTTCAAGCATTTGATGAATACATTGCTGCTTTAAATGCAGAAGACCTAGAGCGCTATAGCAAAACACTTTCAAAAAACCCTACAGGCTTCGATTTAGAAGAAGATGTAGAATATCAAAAGCTAAACTTTGAAAATTTCGATATAAAACATACAGCAAAAGACGTCCATGTAGTTCAATATGATGAAAATGAAGCGCAACTTTTATCTCAAATAACTGTTGAAGTAGAATTAGAAAATGGCGAACCGTTTAAACAGGCAGCCAGAACAAACACTGTCTTTGTTAAAGAAGATGGCAAATGGCTAGTAACACGTGTTGCTGCTATTGGTGAAAAAATGGAATAAGAAAAGTAGCAGCTACTAATTAGACAAGTAGCTGCTTTTTTATTTTTTCGAAAATAAAAACGAATAATAGCGAAAAGTAACATTCTTTGTAAACACATTATTTATCATTTCACTTTCTTACGATATTAATATACTATTGAGGTAGGAGTGTGAACGATTTATGACAACTGCCATCGTAACAGACAGTACAGCATACTTAACTAAAGCCGAGCGTGAACAATATAATATTCGCATGGTTCCATTAAGTGTTGTTATTAAACATGAAACATTTGAAGAAGAAGTAAACATAACAACTACTAACTTTTATGATAAAGTACGAAATGAAAATGAGCTTCCAAAGACGTCCCAACCACCAATTGGTACTTTTGTGACATTATTTGACGAGCTCTCGAAAGAATATGATGAAATTGTGGCTATACACTTATCAAGTGGTATTAGCGGTACATATCAAGGCGCTTTACAAGCTGGAGAAATGGTCCAAGACATTGATGTCTATGGATTTGACAGTGAAATTTCATGTGCTGTTCAAGGATTATATGTATTGAAAGCTGGCGAAATGGCCAAAGACGGTGCATCAGCGAAAGAAATTTTAGAAGCTCTTGAAGAAATGCGTAAAACAATGCGAGCTTATTTCATGGTAGACGATCTGGCTCATTTACAAAGAGGCGGTCGCTTATCAGCAGCTCAAGCTCTAATAGGTGGACTTTTACAAGTTAAACCAATACTACATTTTGAAAACAAAGTCATCGTACCCTTCGAAAAAATTCGTACACGTAAACGTGCCCTTAAACGAGTAGAGGACATGCTCAGTGAAGACGCAGCGAAATACGATCAACTTGATGCAGTAGTAATACACGGTAACTGTGAAAATGAAGCGAAAGAATGGATGGCAACTTTGCAAGATAGATTCCCAAATGTTAACGTCAAATTAAGCTATTTTGGACCAGTTATTGGAACCCACCTTGGTGAAGGCTCTATGGGTCTTGGTTGGGTAAAAAAATAAAGTAAATGACTAACCTCCTTACAAAATGTAGGGTGGTTTTTTTGTGGATTTGGAACTTTATAATGGGTACTTGCAAACACATATAAATAATTGTAAAATAAATCCAAATACAACCCCTAGTAAGGAGTCAATATTTGCGAAAACGATTATTCAAGCAACGAAACAAATTCTGTCGTTATGTAGGTGCCTTAGAAAATCCGTCCTTACGCGACTTTCTAACAGGGCGTATTTGGCTACGTGAACATTCCCCCTTTTCAGATGAGCTAATCACCCAACACATCCAACTTGGCTACATCACTACTCTCCCTGGTGTGCAGAAAAACGCCAAAATGAAATCTCGATTTAAGCGTATGAACTACACATGTAATCGATGTGCAAACAACAATCCAAATCTATTTGTAACCTATTATTGTGCAGCTTGTGAGCAAACTTGTGTCTATTGTAGACATTGCATCAGGATGGGGCGTGTCAGTAGTTGCTCGGATCTCATAAGATGGATCGGACCAACACCTAGAAAATCAATTAAACACCAATTCTCATGGACAGGCACCTTTACACCTTATCAGCAAAAGGCTTCGAAAGAACTTATTGAAAGTATAAATGCAAACCGACCTCATCTAATCCATGCGGTTTGTGGTGCTGGGAAGACAGAGATCCTATTTCCAGCTATTTACGAATGTTTAAAGGAAGGAAAACGAATTGCTATCGCTACGCCTCGAACCGATGTCGTATTAGAGCTAGCACCGCGTATTCAACAAGTTTTCCCAAAGACAAAAACACAAGCACTCTACGGTGATGCAGATGTCGACAAGAATTACGCCCCGATTATTATTGCGACGACACACCAGCTTTACCGTTTTGAGGATGCTTTTGATACAATCATTGTCGATGAAGCCGATGCATTCCCATACACGCATGATGAAACTTTACAACTAGCGGTTATTAAAGCTAAAAAAAGTGATGTACCCATTATGTACGTGACAGCAACGCCATCAGAAAAACTAATCAATCAAATACAAAAACAACAGGGTGGCTATTCATTTATTCCTAGAAGATATCATGGGCATCTACTACCAGTGCCACGTTATGAATCGTTGTGGCGATACTCAAAACAAATTGAATCGACAAGACTACCCAAAAGACTTATTCAATGGACAAAAAAACAGCTCCAAGAAAATAAACCTTTTCTCATATTCTTTCCAACTATCGCTCTAATGGAAAAGGCCATCCCGTTATTTCAGCAATTGGAACCAAGCATTCAAGCTGTTCATGCAGAAGACCCAAATCGAAAAGAAAAGGTGTTAGAGCTCCGTGCAAAAAAAGTGAGGGGATTATTAACAACAACCATTTTAGAACGCGGTATCACAATACCTAACGTACAAGTGGCGGTAGTAGGAGCAGAAAGTGGTATCTTCACTTCAAGTGCACTCATTCAAATAGGAGGAAGAGTTGGACGCTCTTTCGACTGCCCAACAGGTGATCTTGTCTTCTTTCACCACGGTATCTCTGTTGAAATGGACCGAGCCACAAAAGAAATTAAACGTCTCAATAATACGGAGCTAATAACAATATGAATATGATTTGTTATCTATGTTCAAAGCCTTTAATAAGACGATTAACGTGGAAGCAACTGATTATGTATGAACAGCAAGCAGTCATTTGTCCTACTTGCTATAGTAAATTTGAGCTTGTTAAGCCCGAGGAACAAAAGTCTCCTGATATCCAAGCAATATTTCATTATAATGAAGCGATGAAAGACTTCCTTCATCAATATAAGTTTTTTAAAGATATGGTGTTAAAGGATGTATTTAGGTCTGAAATTGCTAAAGTACTGAAAAAAACTGACGCTGTTATTGTGCCAATTCCAATGCATCCAGAAAAAATAAAAACACGCACATTTGCCCATATTGATGAATTATTGAAAGCGGCTGGCATACCCTATACACATTTACTAGAGAAAATGTCAATTGAATCCCAATCATCTAAATCAAAAGTGGAACGTGAACAAAGCGCTCAGTTATTTCAATTAAAATCGAATAGTATAATTGAAAATCGACCACATATTTTAATAGATGATATAGTGACAACTGGGACCACTTTAAAACATGCCAAAGCGATACTCACTGCGGCTGGAGCACCTTCCGTAAAAGCATTTACCCTAATTCAAGGTTAGTCATAAAGATACAAAAAATCGTACGATTCTTTACAAACTCCCTGTCTTTTATAAATTTTAGGTTGATTTTACCGCCAATATAACTAGTATATTAAGTAGAAGAATTTAAATTCCAGGGGGTAAGAACATGGGTGAATTGCGAAGTTGTCCAAAATGTGGGGACTTTTATAACTATACTGGCATTAGAGAAGTTTGCGGAAAATGTGCACAAGATGAAGAGAAAATGTACGAGGTTGTATACCGTTTCTTACGCAAACGCGATAATCGATCAGCTACAGTTGAGCAAATTGTCGAAGCTACAGGTGTAGAAGAGGACTTACTACATAAATGGGTAAGGAAAGGTCGCTTGCAACCAGCTATGTTCCCAAACCTAGGTTATCCTTGTGACAGCTGCGGAGCTCTAACGACAAAAGGCAAGCTCTGCATTAAATGCCAAAGCGAACTAAAGTCCGAACTCAATAAATTCGAAGCAGCACGCGAATTTAGATCAAGCGTAGAAGACTCAGACCGAGCTACTTACTATGCCGACGCGAATAAGAAAAAGCAATAGAGTATAAATCTTCGCATACTTAGTATGTGGGGATTTTTTTGTTTGGGGGTTATTTTGTTTTTGAGTTAGGGAGCTGGTGAGTAGGGCCAAAGCGAGAGCGAGTAGGGCCAAAGCGGTAGTGAGTAGCGAGTAGCGCCAAAGCGAGAGCGAGTAGTGCCAAAACGGGAGCGAGTAGGGCCAAAGCGGGAGCGAGTAGTGCCAAAGCGGGAGCGAGTAGCGCCAAAGCGAGAGTGAGTAGGGCCAAAGCGAGAGCGAGTAGCGCCAAGCGAGAGTGAGTAGCGCCAAGCGAGAGTGAGTAGCGCCAAGCGAGAGTGAGTAGCGCCAAGCGAGAGTGAGTAGTGCCAAAGCGGGAGTGAGTAGGGCCAAAGCGGGAGCGAGTAGCGCCAAAACGGGAGTGGGTAGTGCCAAAGCGGGAGCGAGTAGCGCCAAAGCGGGAGTGAGAAGCGCCAAAGCGAGAGCGAGTAGTGCCAAAGCGAGAGCGAGAAGCGCCAAAACGAGAGCGAGTAGCGCCAAAGCGGGAGTGAGTAGGGCCAAAGCGGGAGTGAGTAGTGCCAAGCTAGGGTGAGAAGCGCCAAACCAAGAGCGACCAACCCCAAACAAACATCACCGAAAATGTCCGTCAAATACCCTCCCACAAATAAGGCATATAGCACTAGCAATTAAAAAACAGATTAGGATGTCTTTCGCTTTTATTACAAAATACTTAACATCGATATAAACTAACCGAAATAATGAATATATAAAAGGAACGATTGAGAGGAGGCCATTCTATATGAAAATTACCAACTATGGCGTGAACGCTGTAAACCCATATAAAAACCAGCCTGTAAAATCTGATTTTGCTAATAAATCGGTAGCGAATAAGGCAGATCAGCTAGAGATTTCATCAGCTGCAAAAGATCTTCAAGGAATCGTCAGCTATGCAGATGAAAGAGCTGAACGTGTACAAGCGTTAAAAGCACAAATCCAAGAGGGCAATTATAAAGTAGATGCAAAACAAGTCGCTTCAGATTTAATGAAATATTATCGCCCATAAGCAAAAGGAGTATGAGAAATGTCCATTGAAATGATTTTATCTATTTTGGATAAATTAGAAAAAATGCATAAGAGCCTGTTAGAACTTGCATATCACAAAACGGAGTTCATCAAAACAGGAGACATGGACGGACTCGATCAATTGCTCAAGGATGAGCAATCGCACGTAGCTGCCATCACACAGCTCGAGCAACAACGTCAGCAAGTGGTAACGGATTACCTTAAGGCAAAAGGAATTGCCTCTGCTGAACATGCAACTGTCGCTCAAGTAATGGAAGTAGCTGATACGCCAATTGAACAACTCAAATTAGACGAAGCACGCAAAAAACTGCTACTCGTCATCGAAACTCTTAAGCACCAAAACGACCTAAACCAAAAAATGATTTTCCAATCACTACAATTCGTCAACATGACACTAGATATGCTGCGCCCGCAACCAGATCAAATCAACTACTCACAAACCCAAGTTCGCGGCAGTAACTTAAAAACAAATTTTGACTCACAAGCATAGAAAAACAGAGGAGGAAATAAAATGCGCTCCACATTTATGGGATTAGAAACAAGTAAACGAGGCCTATACACACAACAAAGTGCCCTATATACAACAGGCCACAACATTTCGAATGCTAATACAATTGGCTACTCTCGCCAACGTATTAACATGCAAGCAACACTAGGTTATCCTGGGGCTGGTCTTAACGCTCCAAAGACTCCTGGCCATATTGGTACTGGTGTAGAAGCAGGTTCCGTACAACGTATTCGCGATGAGTTTATAGATAGGCAATATAGACAGGAAAACAATAAATTAGGCTATTGGCAATCCAAATCTGAAATTATCACACAGATGGAAGACGTCTTAAACGAACCATCAGATTACGGTTTATCCAAATCAATGGATGAATTTTGGGGATCTCTTGAAGATTTAAGCGCCCATCCAAATGACGGTGGAGCACGTGCGGTTGTCGTTCAGCGAGCTAAAGCAATAGCAGACTCATTTAACTATATGCATAAATCTCTTTCCGATATCCAAAAAAATACAGGAAAAGAAATTGGTGTTTCGTTGAAAGACGTAAACTCCATTCTTGAGCAAATTGCAAGTCTTAACAAACAAATACAAGCCGTCGAACCAAATGGCTATATGCCAAATGATTTGTATGATGCTCGTGATGTATTAATTGATAAACTGTCTAATTACTTTCCAATTGAAACACAAAGAGTACCTTCAGGTGGGAATGCTTTAGGTATTGCGGAAGGTTCATTAACAGTTTCGGTGAAATTAAATGGAAAAACTGTTGAATTAGTAAATGGAAAGGACTTCAAGCAATTTAGAACAACTCCATCAGAACCAACTGACGGTGTAACTCCTACTGGTGCAATTGAAGGATTATCTCTTGTGACAATTGATGCAGCAGGTAATGCAACTGTTGCCGATACAATTGCCTTTTCAGATTTAAATGAAACAGGAAAATTAAAATCACTCATAAATTCATATGGCTATATGGATAGCTCGATACCATCAGTTGAAAAAGGGCTTTTAACCGATATGATTGCGAAATTAAACTTAATGGCAAACTCATTTGCAGAGGAATTTAACAAGATTCATATGGGGGATGGATCTACTGACTATCCAAAAGGTTCAGATCTATATGGCAAAGAAGGTGGGGAATTCTTTGTTAGTACTACAGCAGGTGGTACAATAGACGCAGGCAATATTACGATTTCTAAAGATATTGTTGATGATCCCAACAAAATCGTAGCATCTGACTCAGCTCCAGGAACCCCTGAACCAGGTAACGGTAAATTCGCTTTAAAACTAGCCAATATGAAATTTGCGAGTTTAGCCGCTTTAGGTAATACAAGTGTACAAACCTATTTCACAGGGCTCATCGGACAACTTGGAGTAGATGGGCAACAAGCTTCAAAAATGCAATATAGTTCAGAGACATTACAACTTGCCGTATTAGAACGCCGTGCATCTGTAAGTTCTGTTTCACTAGATGAAGAAATGACGAATATGATTATGTTCCAACAAGCATACAATGCATCTGCTCGTATGATTACAGTGGTTGATGAAACGTTAGATAAAATAATTAACGGCATGGGCCGTACAGGACTTTAATAGGAGGAACATAAAATGCGCGTAACCCAATCCATGCTTTCAAGCAATATGCTACGAAATTTATCGAACAGTTACTCGAAAATGGGGAAACTTCAAAGTCAAATTGAGTCGGGAAAAAAAATAACTCGCCCTTCTGATGATCCAGTCGTTGCGATGAAAGGAATCGATTATCGAACTGCACTTGGACGAGTAGAACAATTCCAACGTAATATTGGTGAAGTTAATAACTGGCTAGACAGTACGGACGATGCTTTTGATAAAGTAGGTTCATCTCTGCAACGTGTACAGGAGCTAGTGACACAAGGGGCGAACGGTACTTTAACCGATGAAGATAGGGAGAAAATTCAAATTGAATTAGATCAGATTCAACAACATATCCAGAATATGGCGAATTCAAAAGTTGGGGATAAATATTTATTTAGTGGTACGCTAACGACTACGCCCTTATACGACGCTACAAATGGATATCCAGCAACTAGCGGAGATCCGACAAACCCTACTCCATTTGAAAAAAGTGTAGAAATTGAAGTGTTTGACGGAATTACCTTAAAAGTAAATACAAATGCCGTTGATGTATTTAAAAGTATAGATAAAATGTTCGAAGACATTAAATCCGGTGCCATAGATTTCAGCCAGGCAATCGGCGAAATTCAAAGTCAAACAGATGAAATCTTAACAATCCGTGCTGACATAGGTGCACGTCAAAATCGTGTAGAACTAATGGATAATCGTCTACAAACACAAGAGGTTATTGCGACAAAACAAATGTCTCAAAACGAAGACGTTGAATATGACAAAGCCATTACAGATATGATTACTCAAGAATCCATTCATCGTGCAGCCCTTTCAGTTGGCGCTCGTATACTTCAACCAACTTTAACTGACTTTTTACGTTAATATAAAATGCGGATGTCTCTAAATAAGAGGAATACATTCTTCTCGAGACACTTGGAAATACTAAAAAGCGTTTGGACACCATGTTCCAAACGCTTTCTTTTAAAGGGGGACGAAAAGGTGAATATCCCAAAACTTCAAATACACTCAACAAGAGCACTGCTAGGACTCAACATTCAAAAACCAGTCCAGCAAATTGAACAACCACAGGCAACTTTAGACATTCAGCAGCCTAAAGCGATTCAAACAATGCAAACGACAAAACCAAAACTTTCAATTGATACAGAACAAGCGCGTGCTGATATCGACTTGAAAAGCGTCCGCAGAAGAATGGAAGAGTTTGCAGCAGATGGTCACCAAGGCGTTCTAGAAGGCATCGGTCGCCGTGCAGAACAAGGTGGCGAACTAATGAGAATCGAAAATGGTGGAAATCCGATTAAATCACAAGCTCATTCATCTGGTCGTCAACCTTATTCGGGCTTAGGTATTCAATTCGTTCCATCCTATGGTAGTGTGAAAATCAGTTTTGAGCCCGGAAGTGTAGATATTCGTGTGGAACCACAACAAGTCATCAACAACTCTAGAGCAAATAAGCCGATCCATAACTACACGCCTGGAAAAGTAACGGGCGAGATGATCCAATATGCCACTCTTGATATAGATTGGCTTTTATAAGGAGCTAAATAAGATGAAAATACAAACAGCCTATATGGGTGAAATAGAAGTGGAAGCATCACAAATCATTTACTTTGAACATGGCATCCCGGGATTCGAAGATGAAAAACAGTTCGTATTACTACCAGTAGAGAGCAATGACATGTTTTTCGTATTGCAATCACTCGAAACAGCAGAACTAGCATTTATCATCACTAATCCATACACCGTCACAACAAATTATAGTTTTGAATTAGAAGATTCGATTGTACATGCCTTGCAAATTCAGGATGAAAAGGAAGTAGCGATCTTTGCAATTGTTTCTCTGAAAGAAACAATTGAACAATCGACTATCAATTTAAAAGCGCCAATCGTCTTAAATACAACAAACTATAAAGCAAAACAAGTTATTTTAAATAATGAAAACTTTGCGATTCGTCACCTACTTTCTACAGAAAGCATAAAGGGGTGATTTCATGTTAGTTTTATCACGTAAAGTCGGAGAAACAATTTGGATTGGGGAAGAAGTGGAAATCGTTATCTCAGAAGTAAAAGGCGATCAAGTCAAAATCGGCATTCGTGCCCCACGAAATATCGACGTCATCCGTGGCGAATTAAGAGAAGATGTCTCTACTTCCAATACAGAAGCGGTCATCCAAAATCTTGATATATTTAAACCGAAATAATAGTCATTAAAGATGTCGACAAAAAAAATAAAAAATAATTCAAAAACTATTAAACATATAAAATAGCTTCCGATAATATCTATGTAAGCAAGAAAAACGGGTCCTACCGGCTCCTATTCTTGACTAAATACAAATTGTTCACATGGATGTGAACAACATATTCCAAGGAGGAAACAAACATGATTATCAATCACAATATCGCAGCACTTAACACACACCGTCAATTAGGTAGCGCAACTAATGCACAATCTAAATCAATGGAGAAATTAGCTTCAGGTCTTCGTATTAACAGAGCTGGAGATGACGCTGCTGGACTTTCAATCTCTGAAAAAATGCGTGGACAAATCCGTGGTTTAGACCAAGCTTCTCGTAACTCACAAGATGGTATCTCGTTAATTCAAACAGCTGAAGGTGCCTTGAATGAAACGCATTCAATCCTTCAACGTATGCGTGAACTAGCGGTTCAAGCTGGTAATGAAGGAACGAATCAAACTGAAGATTTTAAAGCCATTAGTGACGAGGTTACTCAATTACAAAGTGAGCTAGATGGAATTGCTGAACGTACAGAATTTAATGGTAAAAAGTTGTTAGATGGTAAGTATGATTTTGATTTACAAATTGGAGCGAACACAAAACAACAACTTAATGTTAAAATTGAGTCTGGTGCTGGTAAAGGATTTAACTCAACAGACTTAGGTGTTGCAACTGGTGATTTAGTATGGGATGGAAAAAAAGCAAGCACTGATGCTAACTTAGCAAAAATTGATGCTGCAATTGGAAGTGTATCAAGTACTCGTTCAAATCTTGGAGCTAACCAAAACCGTCTTGAGCATACAATCAATAATTTAAACAACGCATCTGAAAACCTAACTGCTGCGGAATCTCGTATTCGTGACGTTGACATGGCAAAAGAAATGATGGAACAAACTAAAAACTCTATTCTTTCTCAAGCAGCTCAATCAATGCTTGCTCAAGCCAACCAACAACCACAAGGCGTACTTCAATTATTACGTTAATCTATATACTTTTCGAAAGAGAATTGGGATATTTCCCAATCTCTTTCTTTTTTTACAACACTAAAATAGACATCTTAATAAACTCCCTATGTATAAGGCATCGATTTTAGTGGTGTAACCTAAGAAGGAGCGTAATCATATGACACAAAAGACTAAAACTAGACCTATACTTACCCCACAATACATGAGTGATTTTTCTTGCATAGGTTCTGCTTGCGAAGATACTTGCTGTGCTGGATGGCGAGTAGAGATAGATGAGGATACTTACAAACAATATAGAAAAACACGTGATATTGAATTAAAACCTCTGCTAGACAAAAAAGTTACTAGACAGCGTTCTAAAGCTTCATCAGCAGCATATGCTAAAATCCAAATGGATAAAGAAGGTAAATGTTCATTTTTAAATGAGGAAAATCTATGTAAGATCCAGTTGAACCTAGGGCCTGATTTACTTTCTAATACATGTGCAATATACCCAAGAACATTAAATAAGGTTAACGGGATTATAGAAAAATCATTAACACTGTCTTGCCCAGAGGCGGCTCGTTTAGCATTATTAAATCCAAAAGGAATGGAATTCGAACAATTAGAAGAACATTCAGATACACGTGGCTATATTTCAAAGCAAATGGTTACCACAAATCCAAAGTTAAAAATCAATGTACAAAGCTATTTTTGGGAGTTGCGTATTTTTAGTATCCAAGTACTTCAAGATCGTTCATATACTTTATCGGAAAGATTAATTATTGTTGGAATGTTTATTAAAAAGGTACAAGAGCTTGTTGACAATGGGGACGTTCATCTTATTCCTGATAACATAGTACGGTATACGAATTTAATGGCGAATAAAGGAATAAAGGAATTGCTCTCTACCGTTTCCTCAAATATACAAATCCAAATTGAACTCTGTAAAGTTCTCGTAGACGCCCGCTTTAAGCAAGGTGTTAACAATCCTAGGTATATTGAGTGTTTACAAGAAATGCTGTTGGGTATTCAATATACAGAGGAAGCTAAGATTGAAGAAGTAACTAAAAAGTACGAAGAGTCATACGAATTATTTTATGAACCTTTTATGAGCGAGCATGAGTATATTTTAGAAAATTATCTTGTAAACCATGTGTTTAAGAATATGTTTCCATTGGGGCTAAAAACGCCATTTGAAGATTATGTAATGTTAGTAATACACTATTCAATGATTAAGTTGCATTTGATTGGTTTGGCGGGGTTCCATAAAGGATTAACTACAGATATAGTAATTAAACTAATCCAGTCCTTTGCAAAGACTATTGAACACAACGGTAACTACTTAAGTAAAGTATCGGATTTTTTAAAGGATAATGGATTTAACACCATGGCTTATATGACTATTTTAGTAAAGAATTAGTTGGACGAAAAGTACTCATTAAAAGAAATTAAATGAATAAACGAAACTGGTGATTTTGATTGAAACACTTAACAGAAGAACAATTGCATCTATGTCAGCAGTACTTAAACACAGTGTTTGGTATTGAAGAGGGGTTCGAATATGTCAAAGCTAGTTTTACTGATTTCAGTAAAACTGAAGGTGATTTAGTTTTATCTGATATTATTCAATCATTCTTCTCAATTGCCCAAACAAATATATTGCTTGAACGATTATTTATTGATGATAAAAAAATTCAACAAGCGATCAAACAATTTAAAGAAGTGACCGAAGCAGCTTTTATGTTAGAAGGTCATTTTGATCATTATGATACGAGAGTCAAGGTTGTAAATGATAATCTATATCCAACATTTTTTGCTTGGAGTGAATCTATTCAGGTTGCTTTGTCTAGAAATGTCACACAATAATGTGTTCTCTAGGTGTCTATATGCCCCCGAGTAATAAGAAAAATTTTTTGGGTAAACATAGGGTGAAGATATAGTCTATTCTATAATCGAAAGACATAGTTGTAAGTCAAGCCAACCAATAACTACAAGGAGTTCTTTAACAAAGATCATGGAATTAATCCATGGTCTTTTAAATTTCGGTAATATAAATGGCAAATAGTAAGTGTAATTATACCGGAATTCATTTCCGTTATTTGTAATAGTTATGATATATTGTGAAACTAATTCAGAAAAAATTGTAGAAATCACACTTACTAGATAGATTTTTGACGCATCTAAAAAAATCTTATACGAAAGATACTTTGAAAATGAAGCGGGTTTGAGAGCGATAGAAATCATAAAAGATATGGCGACTTTGCACTGGAAATTAATGAACTGGTCAAGTTGATAATGAAAATGTTAAAACTATTATGAATTTATTTAATTAGATTTTGTACTAGGTACCAACATGTATTTGGAGAATAAACGTGCTTAATTAGAGTAGAGTAATTGTGTTGTACACCACTTTAAGAATGTTAGATTTCGTCGAATTTATTTTGTCAAAGTTGGATATATAAATATAGCGGTGCTAGTCACCCGAACAAAAGTGAAAGTTCAAACAAACACGTTTGTCTGAATAATTGATGTAACTTATCCCTTGGACTTCGTTTTGGGGGATTTTAGTTTTGAAAAATAGAGAATAAATCAATCGGTAATTAAACCTTAACGAAAGTGAAGGATTAATAAATATGTTAATTTTAATGATCTGGAAATTACGATTCTTTAGATGAGAAAATAATATGAAATTTGTTGAAAATACTTTAATTTACGCCAAACTTGTCCTCAACAAATAAAGTAACTATGGATAAATTTTCTTATTTGGATAATTTTTATTAAAATCATTCATTCTCACCCGATATAAACGCTAAGAGTATGTATATAAAAGGAGGTAAGTTTGTGTGGTCAATCGATTTTCTGAGTCTATTTCGAATGTACAAGTAAACAAAACTTCACAAATAGCAGGTAGTTTAGATGGTGCGGAAAGTGTAAGTCCAGTTTCTAATTCGGTAATTCCCCAGACATTCTCACCTGATGAAGCAGAGCAAGAGTTTATCCCAGCTGATAAAGTGAAAAAGATGACGGATAGTATGAATAAGTTCTTGGAAAGTGCCAATAAAGAGCTGCGCTTCAAGTTTCATGAAGAGTTGCAGACATATTATGTAACTTTAGTGGATTCCAAAACAGATGAGGTTCTTCGTGAAATTCCATCAAAAAAGTTGATGGATATATATGCAGCCATGCTCGACTTTGTTGGAATCTTTGTCGACAAAAAAATATAAAGGGTTGGTGATAGTATGCGTATTAGCGGATTAGCTAGTGGCATGGATACGGATAAGATAATTAGTGATTTAATGAAGGCTCAGAGAGTTCCTTTAGATAAAATCACACAAAAAAAACAATATACACAGTGGCAATTGGATGATTATCGTACGGTTAATAGAAAGCTGAATGATTTCAGTAATAATATATTTGATACTATTTTGAAACCATCTACTTTTTTAGCGAAAAAAGTGAACATTTCCTCACCAGATGCGGTTAGCATTAAGGGGATAAATGCAACTACTGATTTTTCAGGAACTATAGCCATTTCTCAATTGGCATCTCAAGCTTCTATGCAGAGTAAAGACTCAATAGGTAAAGGTTTTGATACAAAAAAGACAATGAATGATCTAGGTTTTACAGGTACTGGTTCTATTACGATTAATGCAATTGCTGAGGATGGTACATTAAAAGCTGGAAAGGAAATTACGTTTGATCCAAGTGAGGATTCTTTAGAAACAGTATTAAAGAAAATCAATACTGAATCTGGCGTAACTGCTTTTTATGATTCATTTTCTGGCAAGATTGCACTGACAGCTAAAAACTCTGGAGATATTGGTGGAAAAGATAATGCTGAAATTGAAGTAAGTGGAGATTTGGCTACATTTTTTAAATTAGATTCTGATAATGTAGTAGCTGAATCTAATAAAAATGGTAAACTAGGAACGAATGCGGAATTCACTTTTAATGGTTTGGAAACGCAACGTAATAGTAATTCTTTCCAAATTAATGGCTTTGAAATTTCTTTAAAACAAGTGACGTCAATTCCAGTGTCATTTAGTTCTTCTCCTGATACGGATACAGTAGTTGACGCGGTAAAGAAATTTGTAGATGATTATAATAAATTGATTGAAGAATTAAATACTAAAGTGCGCGAAAAGAAATATCGTGATTTCCAACCTCTTTCTGACGAGCAAAAAAAGGATATGAAAGAGAAGGATATTGAGCTTTGGGAAGAGAAAGCTAAAAGTGGTACACTTAAAAACGAACCTATCTTAACAAGTATGTTGCAACAAATGCGTTCGGCTTTAGGGAGTACTATAACAGGAACTGCAGGAAAGATTAGCTTAAGTGATATCGGTATCAAGACAACAAAGGATTATTCAGCCAATGGTAAATTAGAAATAGATGAAAAAAAATTAAGAGAAGCCATCAATGCCGATCCAAATAAAGTATATGAAGTATTTGCAAAACCAGGTACTACGGCAAGTGATACAGGTGTAGTAACGAAAATGCGTGCAGTCATTACAGAAAGTCGTAAAAAACTGACAGAAAAAGCGGGGGGTTCGGGTTCAGTTAATACGTCATTTACTATTGGTCGTCAGCTTAAAGGATATGACGATCAAATTAGTAAATTCGAAGTTCGTCTTAAACAAATTGAAACACGTTATTACAAGCAGTTTTCTGCTATGGAAACAGCGATTCAACGTGCTAATTCACAATCAGCGCAGTTGATGAATGCATTTGGTGGCGGACAGTAACAGGATAGGGAACGTTTCAATAAGAGGAGTGTTTTTCATGGCTATGCATAATCCATATAAAGCTTATCAACAAAATAGTGTCATTCAATCTACCCCTGGTGAATTGACATTAATGTTGTATAATGGTTGCTTAAAATTTTTAAATCAGGCCAAAAAAGCAATTGAAATAAAAGATATCGAAATGAAAAATACGAATATCCAAAAGGTACAAAATATTATTCGTGAATTGATGATTACATTAGATATGTCCCATTCCGTCTCTGAAAATATGATGGCTTTATATGACTATATGTTAAATCTGTTAGTTGAAGCGAACATTTATAATGACATATCTAAAATTGATGAAGTGATTGGATTGACAACTGAATTCCGAGATACGTGGAAGCAAGTTATTCAAATTAACCGTCAAAAGCAATACGACCAAACAGGTGCAATATGATTCGCGACAGTTTATTAGCTTGGAAAAGTACAACGGAGTTATTGATACGTATTCTTGTAGTGCGTAAAGAGGAATTAGGAGACGGTGTTATTGAGCAAGTGGATCAATTGCTCAATAAACGAGATGAATTGCAGAAAACGATTCAAGTGCCTTTCACTGATCAGGAAAAAGCTTTTAGTCAAGAGCTACTCCAGATGGAAAAGAAACTAGATACAACGCTTAAAATGTATTTAAAAGACATTCGTGGAGATATCGAGGTACAACAGAAAAAGAAAGTGTCTGTACATGCTTATATGGACCCGTATAAAAAAGTGTTTAGAGACGGAACATTTTACGATAATAAAAATTAACATCTAAACCTGCCTTGAGTCATTATGGTTATCATATAAGGGATGTCATGACAATTGCTTAAACATTAGATGGCAAAAAATCAATTCAACCCTCCTCACCCCAATGAGGAGGGTTTTATAATCGTTTTTACCTATACATTTACCAATATAAACAATTTGTATATAATGGATTTTACATAAAAAGAGAAGGTGAGTTCTGATGAAATATAATCGCTTGGAGTCGTTTCGCCATATTCTTCAAGAGCCTGTGAAAGCGGAATTTCGTTTGTGTATGGATGGCAAAGAACAGGGTAAATTATCGAGTAAAGTGGACTGTTTGATTTTAGATATGAGTCCGAGTGGCTTGAGGTTATCGACACATTTAAATTTGCCTGCGGAGAATTATTTAATTCGAATGGAGTTAATGTTTGTTCTTTTTTCGAAGTCTATACGTACAATAGGTGAAGTGAAATGGAAAAAATCAGGTAATGGCTCGTATGTATATGGCATTGATTTAGAAGAAGATGAAGCGGTTGAAGAGATGATTATTTCAGAACTCAAAGCGAGACGACGCACTGAAGTGATTACTAATAAAACGTCTTCTGATAATTGAGTGTTCAATATTTCGACAAAATTCTGCAGAATTCCTAAATTTTTTAAAAGTTTTTTCCGGTTTAAGAAGGAGTTTTTAGGGAAATGTAGAATTAGTAAGACATGGTTGAAATAAAGGAGGAGTTTACATGCTAACATTTAACATTCGTGGTGAAAACATTGAGGTGACTCCAGCAATTCGAGAGTACGTTGAAAACAAGATCCAAAAAATGGAGCGTTATTTCAACGAAGATTTCGAAGCAACAGCTAACGTTAACTTAAAGCTTTACAATGATAAGCAAACTAAAGTTGAAGTAACTATTCCTATGAAAAACCTAACATTACGTGCTGAAGAGCGCAATGCAGATTTATATGCAGGGATCGATTTAATTATCAACAAACTTGAGCGACAAATTCGTAAGCACAAAACAAAAGTGAACCGAAAATTCCGTGAGCGTGAAGGTGTAGGCTATTACTTTGCTACTGTTCAACCACCGACTGCAGCGGCTGTTACTGAGGAAGAGGACGAATTAACAATCGTGCGTACTAAACAATTCTCATTAAAACCAATGGATCACGAGGAAGCTGTTCTTCAAATGAACCTACTTGGTCATGACTTCTTCATCTTTACAGATGCAGAAACAGATGGTACGAACATCGTCTATAAACGTAGCGATGGCAAATACGGCTTAATTGAAACTAACTAACCAATAAATATTTCACCCCTCTTTATTAGGAGGGGTGTTTTTTTTCGACAAAAAAGGAATTTCGTAAAATTATCTATATTGAAAATTCCTTTAATTTTCCAATTGGATATTTATATTGCAATATTTTTTCCATGTAATAAAATAGATATAGAATGGTTCTAATGTATTATTTGGTGAGGTGTGTTAGTGGTTAAAAAGTTTTGGCTGAATGAAATTAGCTTTACTTGGAAAGTTTTAGTGCCTATGTTAATCGTCGTACTTTCTTTTTTTATACTTACTGCAACTTATACATATTCGAATACAAAGAAAATACAATTACAACAATTGGAAAAGGAACTTTCACTTGAAATACAAAGCATTGAAAAGCAATTTTCAAATGAGTTATTTCAGAAAAGGTTGATTGCCGAGCGTATTGGTGAAATGAATGAAGTAGAAGCGTACTTACAAAAAGCGGATACACGTGACCATGCAAAATTTTATGACTCAAATAATTCTGTACAGAAATTATTAGATGAGGCTAAAAGTAAGAGTAGTTATATTGATCTTATGTGGATTACTGATGCAGATGGAGAATTTATGATAGGGAATTCAGGATTATTGGCTGAAGATATGATGGGTATAAAAAAACGTCCTGGGTTTACACTAGCTACAAAAAAAGAAGAAGTTTTTTATACAAAACCCTATCAAGATGAACATACGAAAACGCGTACAATTAGCGTGGTTTATCCAGTTACCTCAAATGATAAGCGGTTGGGCTATATAGGCATTGATATGGCTCTAAATAATATTTTACCTACCGCTAAATCAAGTGGTATTACGGGTCAAAATATCGTTCTCTTCTCTTCGGATGGACAAGTATTATTCGATGAGAATCACATGTGGCCATTATTAAAAAAAGAGCAAATTCCATTGAACATAAGCTCACCGGTCTCTATTGAAAAAGGTAAATATTATGTCGAATTACGTAAAGTGAGCAATAGTGATTGGATGATGGGTGTTTATGTTCCCGAAGAGAATGTTTTAGCACCTTTAAAGGACTTCCAAAAGAGAATTATTTTTTTCTGGTTGGTCGCTATTCTTATTTTACTTTTTGTCATTAAGGCTGTGATGACTTATTCAATGAAAGATTTTAATTCCGTAGTTGACCAATTAAAGTATATTGAAAAGGGAGATTATACAAAGAAGTTCAAAATTCAACGCCGAGATGAAGTAGGAAGAATAGCAGATGCAGCGGAACATATGGGTAAACAAATACATAAGCAGATGGAAATTTTGAATTTTCAAGCAAGCTTTGATATGCTAACTAAACTACCAAATCGCTCTTCCATTGAGCGTCGAATAGATGTCGGAATTCGTCATTGTCGCTTGCAAAATGAAGAAATGACTGTCGCTTTTATTGATGTTGATAATTTTAAGGATGTAAATGATACACATGGTCATGCTTATGGTGATGAGTTATTAATTCAAGTTGGACAACGTGTACAAACGAGGCTAAGTAAAAGTAGTTATCTAGGTCGCTTCGGTGGAGACGAGTTTATTTTATTACTTAAAGCAAATTGTGAAGCGAGTCGACAAAATCTAAAAGAAATACTGATATTATTCAATGAACCATTCAATTTGAATGGCCATGATGTATACGCTACTGCTTCTATAGGCGTTGCAATATATCCGAGTGATAGCATAACAAGGGCAGGGTTATTAGCGAAAGCAGATACGGCTCTTTATGAAGCGAAGAAACAAGGGCGGAACCGGATTGAGTTTTTCCAAGGTGAGATGCAGGAAAGTTTTGAAAAGAAAATGCGTTTAGAGGCTGGATTACGGACCGCGCTTGAAAATAATGAATTTGAGTTATTTTATCAACCCCAATTAAATGTTTCCTTAGGGTATATGGCGAGTGCAGAGGCCTTAATTCGCTGGAATCATCCAGAATGGGGAATGGTGTCACCTGATGAATTTATCCCGTTAGCAGAGAGTTCTGGCCATATACGTTCGATTGGTGCGTGGGTCATTGATGAAGGTATTAAGATGGCAAAAACGTTAAAACAACATTATCCTAGATTACATCGGATCGGTTTAAATGTTAGTTCTATACAACTGAGGGAACGGAATTTTGTAGAGCAAGTAAAAATGGCGATTGCAAAATACAATATTGACCCTTCTTTAATTGAGCTGGAAATTACAGAATCCGTTGTCATCGATCGTTTAGAGGAAACAATTGAAAAACTTTCAGCGTTAAAAAAATTAGGAATTGCTCTTGCTTTAGATGATTTTGGGACAGGTTATTCGTCACTTAATTATTTACGTCGTTTGCCAATTGATCGAGTTAAGTTAGATCGATCGTTTATTCAAGAAATGGATGAAGATCCTAAAATGGCAACAATGGTGCATTATATTATTGAAATGGCGCATAGTTTAGGACTGAAAGTTGTGGCGGAAGGTGTCGAAACAGAGAAACAAATGCAGATGTTAAATATGCTACAAGTGGACAAGATACAAGGGTATTTTTATAGTAGACCTATAACACAAGAAGGACTTTTCACATTTGTAGATGAAAAATATGGAGAAATTCAATTGTAAAATAACTAGGGTTCATTTGCACTAAGTATCAAATCAGTGTTAAAATGAGCTTTGAGACTATATGGGATGTGAAGATAAATGCTTGGCATATTAAATAAAGTTTTCGATTTTAATAAACGTGAAATTAAACACTTATCAAAAGTTGCAGATGCTGTTGAAGCGTTTGCTGGACAAATAGAGAAATTATCTGATGAAGAATTGAAAGCAAAAACAGAAGAATTTAAAGAACGCTATGCAAATGGTGAAGATTTAGATTCGCTTCGTCCTGAGGCATTTGCTGTTGTTCGTGAAGGAGCTCGCCGTGTTTTAGGTATGTTCCCATTCCGCGTACAGCTTATGGGGGGCGCTACCCTTCATGAAGGTAATATCGCCGAAATGAAAACAGGTGAAGGTAAAACGTTAACATCTACTTTACCTGTGTATTTAAATGCGATCACTGGTAAAGGTGTTCATGTAATTACGGTCAATGAATACCTTGCAAGTCGTGATGCTGCCGAAATGGGTAGACTATATGAATTCCTTGGTTTAACTGTAGGTTTGAACTTAAATAGTTTATCTAAAGATGAAAAACGTGAAGCATATAATTGTGATATTACTTACAGTACAAACAATGAGTTAGGATTCGATTACCTACGTGACAACATGGTTCTTTATAAAGAAGAGCGCGTGCAACGTCCACTTTACTATGCTGTAATTGATGAAATTGACTCGATCTTAATTGATGAAGCGCGTACGCCTTTGATCATTTCTGGACAAGCTGGAAAATCAGCACAACTGTATAAACAATCAAATGCTTTTGTACGTACTTTAAAAATAGACGATGATTATACGTATGAAGAACAAACAAAAGGTGTTACGTTAACCGAGAAAGGTATTGAAAAAGCTGAAAGTGCATTCAATATCGACAACCTTTTTGATTTAACACATGTAGGTTTAAACCATGCGATTAACCAATCGTTAAAAGCACACGCTTCAATGCATCTTGATGTAGACTATGTCGTTCAAGAAGGGGAAATTGTGATCGTTGACTCTTTCACTGGTCGTTTAATGGATGGTCGCCGTTATAGCGATGGTCTTCACCAAGCGATTGAGGCGAAGGAAGGTCTTGAGATTCAAAATGAATCCATGACAATGGCAACAATTACGTTCCAAAACTACTTCCGTATGTATGAAAAGCTATCTGGTATGACAGGTACAGCGAAAACAGAGGAAGAGGAGTTCCGCAACATTTACAATATGCAAGTTGTGACAATTCCAACAAATAAACCGATTGCTCGTGATGACCGTCCTGATTTAATTTACGCTTCTATGAAAGGCAAGTTTGAAGCTGTTGCAGATGATATTGCTGAACGCCATAAAAATCAACAACCAGTTCTAGTAGGTACAGTGGCTATTGAAACATCTGAATTGATATCGAATTTGCTAACAAAACGTGGCATTCCACATGAAGTATTAAATGCGAAAAACCATGAACGTGAAGCTGAAATTATTGCAGAAGCAGGTTCAAAAGGATCAGTTACAATTGCCACAAACATGGCTGGTCGTGGTACAGATATTAAATTAGCGGATGGCGTATTAGATATCGGCGGTTTAGCTGTAATTGGTACTGAACGTCATGAATCTCGTCGTATCGATAATCAGTTACGTGGACGTGCTGGTCGTCAAGGTGACCCTGGTGTGACTCAGTTCTATCTTTCTCTTGAAGATGAATTAATGCGTCGTTTCGGTTCTGATAATATGAAGAACATGATGGCTAAACTAGGTATGGATGATTCTCAACCAATTCAATCTGGTATGGTATCTCGTGCTGTAGAATCAGCGCAAAAACGTGTTGAAGGTAACAACTTCGACTCACGTAAGCGTTTATTACAATATGATGATGTTATGCGCCAACAACGTGAAATTATCTACAAAGAACGTTATGAAGTACTTGAAACAGATAATATGCGTGATTTAGTTGAAACGATGATTGATGAAGTGTTAGTGAGCACAGTAAATGCTTATACTGCATCAGATTTGGAAACTGATTGGAACTTAAAAGCAATCGAAGACTTCGTTGCAGCGAATTTATTACCTGAAGGGGTTATTACTGTTGAAGATTTACAAGGTAAATCAGTTGATGATATCCTAGATGAAATTCGCAAAGAAATTAAAGCTCACTATGATGAAAAAGAAGCAGAACTTTCACCAGAGCGTATGCGTGAGTTTGAGAAAGTAATTTTACTTCGTGCTATTGACTCTAAATGGATCGATCACATCGATGCTATGGATCAATTACGTCAAGGAATCCATTTACGTGCATACGGTCAAACTGATCCACTTCGCGAATACCAACAAGAAGGTTTTGAAATGTTCGATGCTATGGTTGAAGCAATCCGCGTAGATGTTGCAAAATATGCGATGAAAGCTGAAATCCGCAGCAATCTAGAACGTGAAGAAGTGGCGAAAGGCCAAGCTGTTAACCCAAAAGAAGACGGCGAAAAAGTGAAGAAAAAACCAGTCCGCAGCAAAGATGCAAATATTGGCCGTAATGATTTATGTCCATGTGGTAGCGGTAAAAAATATAAAAACTGCCACGGTGCAGTTTAATAAAGCCTAATTGTATGATTAAATGAATAGGTGGTAACTAACAAAACATGGGGGGATTTTATCCTCTCATGTTTTATGCCGTCCTAAGGGGTAATCATTTAGGCAAAGATTATTGTGAAATAATCAAACCAAATTTGGAGGAATACAAAAAATGTTTGAATTAGCAGACGTGCGTAATGAGTTAGACAATTCAGCTAAGAAATTAGCGGACTTCAGGGGGTCTCTTTGACTTAGAAAACAAAGAGGCACGAATACAAGAATTTGACGAATTAATGCTTGAACCAGAATTCTGGAACAATCAACAACAAGCACAAAATGTTATTAACGAGTCAAAAGGCTTAAAAGAAGTTGTGAATGAATATAAAGAATTAGAAGATACACAAGAAAACTTAGAAATGACATTAGAATTATTACGTGAAGAACCTGATGAAGAATTACAAGAAGATTTAGCCGTGGAGTTAAAAGAATTCGTAGCACGTTTAAAAGAATTTGAACTACAGTTATTATTAAGTGAACCGTATGATAAGAACAACGCAATCTTGGAACTTCACCCGGGCGCTGGTGGTACCGAGTCACAAGATTGGGGTTCGATGTTATTACGTATGTATACACGTTGGGCTGAAAAACGTGGCTTTAAAGTTGAAACAATGGATTATTTACCCGGCGATGAGGCCGGCATTAAGTCGGTTACATTGGCTATCAAAGGGCATAATGCATATGGCTATTTAAAAGCTGAGAAAGGTGTTCACCGTCTTGTACGTATTTCGCCTTTCGATTCATCAGGTCGCCGTCATACTTCATTCGTATCATGTGATGTGATGCCAGAATTCAATGATGAAATTGAAATTGATATTCGCACAGAAGACTTGAAAGTTGACACGTATCGTGCAACTGGTGCTGGTGGTCAGCATATTAACACGACTGACTCCGCTGTTCGTATCACACATACACCAACAGGTACGGTTGTTCAATGTCAGGCTGAACGTTCACAGATTAAAAACCGTGAAAAAGCAATGGGTATGTTAAAAGCGAAGTTGTATCAATTGAAAATTGATGAACAACAAGCACAATTGGACGAAATTCGTGGAGAACAAAAAGAAATTGGCTGGGGTAGTCAAATTCGTTCATATGTATTCCACCCATATTCAATGGTAAAAGACCACCGCACAAGTGCTGAAACAGGAAATGTGCAAAATGTTATGGATGGTGACATTGATCAATTTATCAATGCTTACTTACGATCTAAACTTTAATTTAACTATGAAAAGCCATTCGACGGAGTAATTCGTTGAATGGCTTTTTTGCATGTAAAAAGGGTATGCTTCCTACTTGCAATTTCTTGTAAACGTAGTAAAATACAAAGTAAGAACAAATGTTCCTATTTTGGAGGTGGAAGCATGTCGCGTATCCCAAATGAAGCTCTTGTAGTGCTTGAAACAGTTATTTACTTACCAATGGTACTATCCATTTTTGAAAGAGACTGTAAAGCATTTGAACAAGGAACATTCAAATTGAAGCGGCCATATATCGATTTAGTGCATGAAGCGATGAAACAGGTGCAAAGTGAATTACATGCAGCTCATCAAAATTTGCAAAAAAACCGACTTAAAATTATGCGAGGAAATCGTGATGAGTTATTTTCTGAATATATCTTCATTTACAATAATAATGAAGAACATCGTCGGTATTCTAATATTCGATTACGTAACCGAGTAGAAGAATTGTTATCAATGTATTTAACACGAGTTCAATTTAAAAAAGAGAAGGACGTTTAATCTCAAAACGTTGTTGTAAAAAGTATGCCATTGCTAGTTGAGTTCTCATTGTGATGACTGATACGTCTACTTCAACATCTTGTCCGTTTTTAAAAGACACAAGACTTTTTGATGGACCAGCATCTTCAAAAAACTCAATTGCATGCATAGCAAACCAAACATTATAATGCGAACTAGGTGATAAAGTGGGCATGAAAATACAAGGTGTACCATAATCATATGCAACAACAATCGGTAGTTTATGGCGTGCGCCAAGATATTCTTTTGACTTGTTAGTAGCAAGCTTAAAAGAAGTACCATAGTCAGAGCAAGATTTATGTATTACTCGAGATGGCCTTGCATCTACAAGAAATTCCCTCTCCTTTTCAATTACTCTTGTGTAAATGTGATTACCCTCAAAAACTGGCATAAGGGCAAATGTACTAAAAGACAATGTAAAATTCGATAATTTTGTCAGTTTTTCACCCAATACTTGTTCCTCCCTTCAGAAATAATTAAAATTAGTATAATTTAACTATTATTTTAACTATAATTGGTATAAAGTGCAACTGTAAAATGGAATATATAATTATAATATCCTATATATTTCCTTCGGTATAAATTAAGATTGATTATTTTTCTGAAATTTCTTATAATAGAAAAAAGGCATTCGAGGTGAGATCGTTGGATAAATATTATTCCTATACCGATTTTCTAAAAGTTTTTGGACGAACTGACAACACGAATAATGCTGAAAAATTATTAGATACGATCTATTTAGATTTATTTTTAAACCATGTGCATCGTGCACAAACGGAAGAGTATCTATTAGCTTGCATTGACTCAGCCCTAGATGAAAGAAATGAAGTCGCCTTTTATAAATACGCAAAAGAATTAGAGAAATTGCAGACGACCGCCGGATAAGTATTATTAGACAATTAATGATAATAGAAATACTCGTATAAGTTTCGAACTTATACATAGAGAATTTTTCAGCAAAAAAAAATCGTTCCAATATTGGAACGGTTTTTTTATTGATTAAATCATTGGGTAAAAAAAGTGTAACAGCATAGTGCAAAGATATAATCTCGTTTTTAAATTGAAATTAACGATAGTAAAAGAAGTGATAAAATCCTAAAAACAAATGCCTGGGGAGTACAATAATTGGCAAAACAACGAAACTAGTTTGAAAAACATATGTTCGCTTATTGCTCGATATTTCCAATTTGCTATGGTAAAATATATGTAATTAGTAACAAGGAGGACGTGGCTATGGTTCAGGCATTTGATTTACATTCACCATACAAGCCAAATGGCGATCAGCCAGCAGCAATAGCAGAGCTTGTCGAAGGTGTTCGTCAAGGTAAACAACATCAAACCTTACTAGGTGCAACTGGTACAGGTAAAACATTTACAATTTCCAATGTTATAAAAGAAGTAAAAAAGCCGACCCTAGTAATTGCGCATAATAAGACACTTGCGGGTCAATTATATAGTGAATTTAAAGAATTCTTTCCAAATAATGCAGTAGAATATTTCGTCAGCTACTATGACTACTATCAGCCAGAAGCTTATGTACCACAAACCGATACATATATCGAGAAGGACTCTAGTATTAATGATGAAATTGATAAGTTGCGACATTCAGCAACATCTTCATTATTTGAAAGAGAAGATGTCATCGTCATCGCATCTGTTTCTTGTATTTATGGTCTCGGTTCACCGGAAGAATACCGAGAAATGGTGTTATCCATCCGAACAGAGATGGAAATCGAAAGGAATCAATTGTTACGTAAACTTGTAGATATTCAGTATGAACGTAATGATATTAATTTTACCCGCGGAACATTTCGAGTACGCGGTGATGTTGTCGAGATTTTCCCAGTATCTCGGGATGAGAGATGCTTACGTGTAGAATTTTTCGGTGATGAAGTAGAGCGTATTCGTGAAGTGGATGCGTTAACAGGAGAAATTCTCGGCGAACGAGAGCATGTCGCTATCTTCCCAGCATCCCACTTCGTTACACGAGAAGAAAAAATGGTCAAAGCCATTGAGAATATTAAAGATGAATTGAAGGAACAACTTGAGAAACTTCGTGAGGAAGATAAATTACTAGAGGCACAACGCTTAGAACAAAGAACAAATTATGATTTAGAAATGATGAGCGAAGTGGGCTTCTGTTCAGGCGTAGAAAACTATTCTCGCCATTTAACTCTTAGACCAGCAGGTGCAACACCTTACACATTATTAGATTACTTCCCAGAGGATTTTTTGCTAGTGGTAGATGAAAGCCATGTTACATTACCGCAGATCCGGGGAATGTATAACGGTGACCAAGCGCGCAAAGGTGTTTTAGTTGATCATGGATTCCGCTTACCATCAGCACTTGATAATAGACCGTTAAAATTTGAAGAATTTGAGAAACATGTTCATAACGCGATTTTTGTTTCTGCTACGCCAGGACCTTATGAATTAGAACATACACCTGACATGGTAGAGCAAATTATTCGTCCAACTGGTCTACTTGATCCTGAGATTGAAGTACGACCAATTGAAGGTCAGATCGATGATTTAATCCATGAAATTAATTTACGGACGGAAAAAAATGAGCGTGTATTAATTACAACATTAACGAAAAAAATGTCAGAAGATTTAACGGATTATTTAAAAGAAATTGGGATAAAAGTACAGTACTTACATTCAGAAGTTAAAACGTTAGAGCGAATCGAAATTATTCGTGAATTACGTATGGGCGTTTACGACGTATTAATCGGTATTAACTTACTACGTGAAGGTATCGATATTCCAGAAGTATCTTTAGTTGCCATATTGGATGCAGATAAGGAAGGCTTCCTACGTTCAGAGCGTTCGCTCATCCAAACAATTGGACGTGCAGCACGTAATTCGAACGGACACGTTATTATGTATGCAGATCGTATGACGGATTCGATGACAAAAGCAATCGACGAAACAAATCGCCGTCGTACAATTCAAGGTGCTTACAATGAGGAGCATGGGATTACGCCAAGAACCATTCAGAAGGAAATTCGCGATGTAATTCGGGCAACACAGGCAGCCGAAGAACAAGAAACATATGTAACGAAAGTATTGAAGGGTAAAAAGCTAACAAAGCAAGAAAGAGAAACACTTTTACTTTCATTAGAAAAAGAAATGAAGGATGCAGCAAAAGCGCTCGACTTCGAACGTGCTGCAGAGCTTCGTGATACTATCCTGGAACTGAAAGCGGAAGGATGAAGGAATTGAAAAACCAAGAAATTATTGTTCAAGGTGCACGTGCAAATAATTTAAAAAATGTAGATGTTAAAATTCCGCGAGATAAGCTAGTTGTTATAACTGGCTTATCGGGTTCTGGAAAATCATCTCTAGCATTCGATACAATCTATGCAGAAGGTCAAAGACGTTATGTGGAATCCTTATCTGCCTATGCTCGCCAATTTCTAGGGCAAATGGACAAACCAGATGTAGATGCTATCGAAGGTCTCTCACCAGCTATTTCTATTGACCAAAAAACAACAAGCCGCAATCCACGCTCAACGGTTGGAACAGTCACAGAAATATATGACTATTTACGCCTATTATATGCGCGTGTGGGCAAACCAATTTGTCCAAATCACGGCATAGAAATTACGTCACAAACTGTGGAACAAATGGTCGATCGTCTTGTGCAATATCCTGAACGTACGAAAATGCAATTGTTGGCTCCAATGGTTTCAGGGCGTAAAGGGACACATGTGAAACTTCTAGAAGACTTGAAAAAGCAAGGGTATGTCCGTGTTCGAGTTGACGGAGAGTTACGTGATTTAGATGATAATATTGAATTAGACAAAAATAAAAAGCATAGTATTGAAGTGGTCATTGACCGCATTGTTTTAAAAGAAGGAGTGGAAGCCCGTTTAAGTGATTCTCTTGAGACGGCACTCAGATTGGCAGAAGGTCGTGTAATGGTTGATGTAATGGAGCATGAGGAGCTACTATTCAGTGAACATCACGCTTGTCCAATCTGTGGCTTTTCAATTGGTGAATTGGAACCGAGAATGTTCTCGTTCAACAGTCCTTTTGGTGCTTGCACAAAATGTGATGGCTTAGGGACAAAATTAGAAGTAGATCCAACACTTGTAATACCTGATTGGAGTCGCACATTAAATGATAATGCACTTGCACCTTGGGAACCAACGAGCTCGCAATATTATCCTCAACTATTAAAAGCAGTTTGTGACCATTACGATATCGATATGGATATGCCAGTTGAAGACATACCGAAAGATAAAATGGATAAAATTTTAAACGGTTCAGGCACGGACAAAATCCACTTCCATTATGAGAATGACTTCGGAAATGTTCGAGACCAAGATATTGTTTTTGAAGGTGTCCTACGTAATATTGAAAGGCGCTTTCGTGAAACGACTTCAGATTATATCCGAGAGCAAATGGAAAAGTACATGGCACAGCAACATTGCCCATCTTGTAAAGGATACCGCTTAAAACCTGAGACACTGGCGGTTAAAATTGATAGCAAACATATTGGAGAAGTGACGGACTATTCTATTAAAGATGCATACTTTTTCTTCTCGACGCTATCGCTTTCAGAGAAGGATATGCAAATTGCCCGATTGATTTTACGCGAAATACTAGAACGTCTAGGCTTCCTCATTAACGTTGGGCTCGATTATTTAACATTAAACCGAGCAGCGGGTACATTATCAGGTGGGGAAGCGCAACGCATTCGCTTAGCAACTCAAATTGGCTCGCGCTTAACCGGTGTTCTGTATATTCTTGATGAGCCATCCATTGGCTTGCATCAACGGGATAATGACCGTTTGATTGATACACTAAAAAACATGCGTGATATCGGCAACACATTGATTGTAGTCGAGCATGATGAGGACACAATGCTTGCAGCCGATTATTTAATTGATGTTGGTCCAGGTGCGGGTGTACATGGTGGAGAAATCGTCGCTGCTGGAACACCTGCTCAAGTTATGAAAGACAAACATTCATTAACTGGGCAATATTTAAGTGGCAAAAAATTCATTCCACTTCCATCAGAACGTCGTAAGCCAGACGGACGGTTCATTACGATTAAAGGCGCTAAAGAAAATAATTTAAAAAATGTTAAAGCGGATATTCCACTTGGTTTATTTATTGCTGTAACTGGAGTTTCAGGATCAGGAAAAAGTACATTAATTAATGAAATTTTATATAAATCGCTAGCGCAAAAATTGAACCGTTCGAAGGTAAAGCCAGGTGAAGTGAAAGAAATTACAGGTATCGAACAGCTTGAGAAGGTAATTGATATCGACCAATCGCCAATCGGTCGTACACCGCGTTCAAACCCCGCGACATATACAGGTGTCTTTGATGACATTCGTGATGTATTTGCAACAACGAATGAAGCAAAGGTACGTGGTTATAAAAAAGGTCGCTTTAGCTTTAATGTCAAAGGCGGGCGTTGTGAAGCTTGTCGTGGTGACGGAATTATTAAAATTGAAATGCATTTCTTACCTGATGTTTATGTACCGTGCGAAGTATGCCATGGTAAGCGTTATAATCGTGAAACATTAGAAGTAAAATATAAAGATAAGAGTATCGCCGATGTTTTGAAAATGACCGTTGAAGATGCAGTGGAATTTTTCACAAACATTCCTAAAATATCACGCAAGTTACAAACGATAGTTGATGTAGGTTTAGGCTATATGGAACTAGGCCAGCCTGCTACAACCTTATCAGGTGGGGAAGCTCAGCGTGTGAAATTAGCGTCTGAGTTGCATAAACGCTCAAATGGTAAGTCAATTTATATATTGGATGAACCGACAACAGGATTGCATGCAGAAGATATCGCTCGATTATTGAAAGTATTACAACGTCTAGTTGAAAGTGGTGATACTGTGTTGGTAATCGAACATAATCTGGATGTTATTAAAACAGCTGATCACCTAATTGATTTAGGTCCAGAAGGTGGCGATAAAGGCGGTATGATTATTGCAACTGGAACACCTGAAGAGGTAATTACAGTGAAAGAATCATACACAGGACATTATTTGAAGCCAATTATAGAACGCGATCGAGCACGTATGGATAAAGTATTGACAACAGCTACAAATAAGTAGTTACAAATTTTCTGGGTATGTGAAACTTTTTCCATGAACTTTCGTAAATAATAGTAATAAGTAGAAGGAGGCCGAAAAATGCAAAGTGAGCGTAAACGCATTTTAACATTGCTTGAAAATGGCACCATTACAGCACAAGAGGCAATATTACTACTAGAAGCTTTGGAAAATAAAACAGCTACTAATACATCAACTGGAGCGAATTATACAAGTTCCAGCCAAACTGAAATGAATCAACAAGTAGGGCAATCACAACCTGAAAGAGAACAAAAACAAACAAATTATGATGACTTCTTTGAGAAAAAAGAAGAACCAAAACAACAGTCATCTAAACAAAAATCTACATCAGAGCAAGAATTCTTTGAAGAAATTAAACAAGATTTCACGCAATTTAGTGCCAAGTTTATGGACTTTATGAATACGGCTGTCTCAAAAGTGAAAGACATTGATTTTGACTTTTCATTTGGTGAAAAAAGTGCATTCGAACAGCGTTTTGATCTAGATAATGCGGAATTTACACATATTAGTGTGGATATTCCGAATGGTCAATTGCAAATTAAACCATCTGTTGATGCAACCGTACATGCAGAATGTCGCGTACGTCCAACAATCGTTCGTTCTAGCGAAGATTTACAGAAGGAATTTCTCAATAAATTTATCTTCACGAATGATCAAGGGAAACTACGCATTATAAGTGATTTGAAAGCAATGCGTGTTGATATCGTCCTATATGTACCGATTAGACGATACGAAGCCATCTCAGCGAACTTATTTAATGGTAGTTTTGTATTAACTGATTTGGATGTCAGTAAACTGAAGGTTAAGACAAAAAATGGTCTGATCGATTGTGAAAGATTCGCATTTAAGAGTGCTGAGCTAGAAACTGCTAACGGTGCTATTAAAGTGAAGGATGTAGCAGGAGAAGACCTTGAAGCTGAGACGTTAAATGGCCAAGTGTATATTGACGGAGCAATTCGCGATATTGAAGCGAAATCTGTCAGTGGCCATGTTGTAGTGACTACTCGTGCAATTGATGCGACAAGAATGAAGGCACAAACCGTTGCAGGTACTGTGGAACTTTATATTCCAAGTACATTGTCACTAGAAGGAGAAGTTTCTTCTAACCTAGGTAAAATGGATGTTCAATTGTCAGATGTTCAATATCGCAATGAGCATGAGCAGTTTTTACAAAAATCGGTGCGCTTCTCTAAAAAGTTACTAGATACTTCAACATTAACGATTGATGGTGAAACTAAAACAGGATCTGTCGTTGTTCGATATAATTTGTAATATAAAATAATTTTAGCGAAGGAGATTTTCTCTCCTTCGCTTTTTTAATACATATTTATGATTATTTCGCTATTACAGCAAATTTTTTTTTGTAATAAGCTAGAATTGGAAATTCAATCTAATTGAAATGAAATTGTAATAGTAGACAGGCTATTCAATGATATAATAGCTATTATAATAGAGTAGGGTTTATAGAAAATAGGTGGTAAAAAAATGATCGAAATGAAGAATGCTTACAAGAAATATCCGAATGGAATAGTAGCAGCAAATGGATTAAGTATTAAGTTTAATCAAGGCGAATTTGCTTATATTGTAGGACCTAGTGGTGCTGGAAAGTCGACATTTATCAAAATGATGTATCGAGAAGAACGAGCTACATCTGGGGATGTTATCGTAAATGGTATGAATTTGACGACATTAAAAAACAAAGAAATACCTTATCTCCGTCGACAAATTGGCGTGGTGTTCCAAGATTTTAAATTGTTACCAATGCTAAATGTCTATGAAAATGTTGCATTTGCTTTGGAAGTTATTGAAGAACAACCGGCTACGATACGTAAACGTGTTATGGAAGTATTAGATTTAGTTGGATTAAAACATAAAGCTCGAATGTTCCCGAATGAATTATCTGGTGGAGAGCAACAACGTGTATCAATTGCACGATCGATTGTGAACGTGCCGAAAGTTGTCATTGCTGATGAGCCTACTGGAAACTTGGATCCTGAGACATCTTGGGATATTATGAATCTTTTTGAAGAAATAAATGCACGTGGAACAACAATTATTATGGCAACGCATAACAAAGAAATTGTTAATACAATAAGACGTCGTGTTATCGCTATTGAGGGCGGATTGATTGTTCGTGATGAAAATGGAGGTAGTTACGGCTATGAAATCTAGAACTATAAGTCGCCATTTCCGTGAAAGTATTAAATCGATTGGTCGTAATAGCTGGATGACAGTCGCTTCTGTCTCAGCAGTAACGGTCACACTATTAATAGTTGGCGTATTTATCATGATAATGATGAACTTAAATAAAGTTGCAACAGATTTAGAAAATGATGTCGAAATTAAAGTACTTATTGATTTAGAAGCGGATCAAAAAGCTGAAGATGCTTTACAGAAACAAATTAAAGAATTATCAAGTGTAGATTCTTTCAAGTATTCAACAAAAGAGGAAGAACTTAAACATCTTGTGAAAGATTTTGGAGAAGACTTAAGCCTATTTAAACAGAGTAATCCGTTACGCAACGTTATCTATGTAAAGGCTAGTGACCCGCAGAAAACGGCAACAGTAGCCGAAGAGATAGACAAGCTCGATAATACATATGAGGTATTATACGGTAAAGGTAAGATTGAAAAGCTATTTAACTTTTTAAATATTAGTCGAAACGTAGGTATTGGTTTAATCGTAGCGTTGCTATTTACAGCAATGTTCCTAATCTCTAATACAATTAAAATCACAATTGTAGCAAGAAGAAAAGAAATAGAAATTATGAAATTAGTAGGTGCAACTAACTGGTTTGTACGTATACCGTTTATTCTAGAAGGTATGTGGTTAGGCCTATTAGGTTCTATCATTCCTATTACGGTTGTAACAATTTCATATGTGAAATTACATAGTGTATTGCAACCGAAATTACAAGGTGAAATGTTCCAGCTGTTAGATGTCACACCATTTATTATCCAAGTAGATTTATTAATTTTAGTAATGGGTGTATTTATTGGTGTTTGGGGAAGTTTCATGTCTGTACGTAAATTCTTAAAAGTATAAGTAATCGATATATATTAATAGAAAAAGAGGGGGTTATTAGTTGAAAAAGCAGTTTAAAAATATTTTATATGTCATTACAGCTACAGTATCTTTATCATTGGTTGTTCAACCAATAGCGAATGCTGAATCTCTTAATGATTTAAAGTCTAAACAGCAAGAATTAGATCAAAAAAAATCGAAACTGAATTCCAACATAAATGAAAAATCAAATAAGATTAAGTACAACAAATCAAAGCAAGAGAAAATCAACAAACAAATCCAAAAGCTTGATAACAAGATTATCAAAACGGATGAGAAAATTAGTGTTGTAAAATCGACAATTGCTCAAACAACGAGTGAAATTGAGGACTTACAAACTTCTATCAAAGATTTAGAGACGAAAATTGCAGAACGTGATGCATTATTGCAAGAACGTGCGCGTGCCATTCAAGAAGGTGGCGGTTCAATTAATTATGTTGACGTTCTATTCGGTGCTAGTAGTTTTGTAGATTTAATTGACCGTTTTTCTGCAGTAAACACTTTGTTAGATGCAGATCGTAAAATTTTGCAAGAACAAGCAGATGATAAAAAAAGCTTAGAAGAGCAACAGAAGAAACTTGAAGAAAAACGTAAAAAACAAATTGACAATCGTGATCGATTAGAAGATCTTAAGAAATCTTTGGACTCACAAAAATCAAGTAAGAATAAGTTGATTGATGATCTAGAGCGTGAGCAATCAAAGCTGAAATCTCAAAAGAAATCACTTCAAAAAGAGTATTCTGAAGCGATTAAAGTAAGTAAAAAAGTTCAGAAAGAAATTCAAAGTGAGCAAGCGCGTTTAGCTGAACGAGCACGTAAAGAAGCTGCAGCGAAAGCAAAAGCGAAATCTAAATCAGCAAATGTTTCAAATGTTGGAGAATCAGATAATATTCCAACTGTTTCTAGTGGTACTTGGACAAGACCTACAACTGGTACTGTTACATCTAATTTTGGCTGGCGTGATATAGGCTCAGGTCCAGAAATTGATTATGGTATCGATATTGCAAATAGTGTAGGTACGCCAATCGTAGCAGCAGCTGATGGAGTAGTCTTCCGTGCAAGCCCTCTATCTACATACGGTAATGTAATTATGATCACTCACTCAATTGAGGGGGAAACTTTTACAACTGTATATGCTCACTTAAGTGGCTATAAAGCAAAAGCTGGACAATCTGTTTCTAAAGGTGAAGTAATCGGTTATATGGGACAAACGGGTCGTGCATTCGGAAGTCACTTACATTTCGAACTTCATACAACAGCTTGGCAAGGGCAAAAAGTTGGGGCAGTTGACCCACGTCGTTATATTTCATTCTAATCAGATTTAATAGAAGTCGTCTGGAAATCGGTAAATTCACCGACTACAGGCGACTTTTCTTCTAGGGAATAAAAATTTTTTTAATAGAGCTTTATATTGTAAAAATCAGTCCAGCCATCAATTAGTAAAATAAAAATCTTGTATTCTACCATGACACCCATTAATATACGGTGTAGGGTATATTAATGAGAGTAGGTGTGAACTTTGCCAGTGACAGAATGGTATACTATACGCGGAGTGACATTTCCGACATCATGGGTTTCGGTTCTGATCGCGTTTACTTTGGCGGGAATTATTCTATGGTGGCGTTATGGTAAAAAAGATGCGAGTGTATATGCGGATCATGCTATATTTTTCATTTTAGTTTGGAAGTTTAGTGTGATTGTCACAGATTTGCCGTTGGTAATAAAACAGCCTTTAATTATACTATTTTTTAACGGTGGGACGGTGGGCTTTTACATAGCGATAGTTGCTACTTGTAGTTCTATATTCCGTCAATTGAAAAAGAATGCATTTGCAGCTTCTCAATTACGTACATTAACAATGGCTATTATTTTAACGCAAAGCGTGTATCAAATTGCAATGGCCATGCAAAATGATGGTCTCACTTGGCAAAGGTGGCTAACGGTTATAGCATTTATCATTTGGTTACTAATAGCGATATTAAATGGTCTCAATCAGGATGTTTGGCGTAAGCAACTCATCATTTTATTTAGCTTATCGCATATAATTATCGCATTATTACAACCTGGTGGTTTTTGGCAAAAATCATTAATGATAACTTTCATATTTAGTTTGTTTGTGTTATTTGTCCATTTCTTAAAAGATAACAGTCGTAAACAGATGGAGGCTTCCTCATGAAGAAAAAAATATTTGCGTTGCTAATAATTGCAGCGATGATTGGAATTGCTGTTACTAATTTTGTGAAAACAAAAGTTGCTGAAGAGCAAAAAGTGGATACGAGAGCAACAATTGTTGAAGACACATTAGGTGTTAAAAGTGGCTTAGCTATTGGTGAGGTGGCACCAGATTTTGAATTAGAAACGTTAGAAGGAAAAAAAGTAAAGCTATCTGATTTTCAAGGGAAAAAAGTTATATTAAATTTTTGGGCATCTTGGTGTCCTCCGTGTAAAGCAGAAATTCCTCATATGCAAAAGTATTACGAAAAATTTGCAAAAGAAGATAATTTTGAAATCGTGGCAGTGAACTTAACAAGTCAAAATGAAACAGTAAAGTATGTGAAAAAATTTGTGAAAACATATGAGATGACTTTCCCGGTGTTATTAGATACTAAGGGAGAACAAATGAGAACATATGAAATTTACACGATTCCAACTACTTATTTCCTTGATACGAAAGGAATCATTCAGAAGAAGGTAATTGGTCCTGTCGATCAGGAGAGTATGCGAGAAAGTGTAAAAGCATTAAATTAATAAAGAAAAATCCACTTTTTGATAGTGTTAATCCTAAGAAATCATTCATAAACTGAATGGATATGAAAGGGGTAGACATGATGCGGAAACGTTGGATTTTTCTTTTTTTTATAGTATTGCTAGGAGCTACAGGAATGTATGCAGTATCAAAAATGCAAGGAGCGGAACCATCAAGTGCAAAAGTGAGTAAACTAGAAAAAATTGATGAAGCTTTTAAACTAATAAGAAAAGAATCGGTGCATGAGACTTCTGAGGAACAGTTAGTCGAAGGGGCAATTAAAGGAATGGCGAGTTCACTGGGTGACCCATATAGCACTTATTACACAAAAGAAGAAGCTAGAATGCATAAGGAATCGCTGTCTGATTCCCGTGTTGGTATTGGCGCTGAAATTACAGCAAGTGATGGCAAATTTATTATTGTTTCACCTGTTAAGGCATCTCCAGCAGAAAAAGCAGGATTGAAACCCTATGATGAAATTGTACAAGTAAATAAGGAACGATTAGAAGGTAAATCCATGGCACAGCTTTTAGCTCTTATTCAAGGAGAAGAGGGTACAACGATAAAAATGACTATATTCAGACCATCAGAAGACCGTCATATTGAGGTTTCAATGACAAGATCCGCAATTTCCATGGAAACGGTTCATAGTGAAATTTTACAAGCTGATGATCAGCTAATCGGATATGTATCTATTTCACTTTTTGGTGAAAAAACTGCAGAAGAATGGCAAAAGCATACGTCTTCTTTAATGAAACAAAAAATCTCAGGTCTTATTATTGATGTGCGTAGTAATCCAGGTGGCTATTTACGAAGTGTTGAGCAAGTTATAGCAAGTGTTGTAAAACCAGGCTCTACATATGCTTTTATGCAAAATGCCAAGGGTGAGCTTGAGCCGTTAGTAACTGATGAAAAGAAAAACAAATTAAATTTTGATGCGCAATTAAAATCGTTGCCTATCGTATTACTTCAAGATGAAGGAAGTGCTTCTGCAAGTGAAGTTTTAAGTGGAGCATTAAAAGAATTAGATCGTGCTACTATAGCAGGTGTAAAAAGTTTTGGAAAAGGCACAGTACAAGAAACTTGGCCATTGTTAAATGGTGGAGAATTAAAGTTATCAACGCATAAATGGCTTACACCAAATAAGAAATGGATTCACGGTAAAGGAATAGAAGCAACTTTACATGTAGAACAGGATGATTTATATCATATGGAATTGCCGCCATTAACAGGCAGCTTTGAAGAAGGAGATTTCAATGAGCAGGTAAGATATGTACAAGAAGTATTATCGAAAATGGACTATAAATTAGAACGAACAGATGGCTATTTTGATCGCCAAACAGCTGAAGCAGTTCTGTTATATAGAAAGACAAAGAAATTAGCACAAGAACCTATTGTTAATGAAGCATTCTTTTCAGCATTACATAAAGAAATGGTAGAATATAAGGGTAGCAATGAAAATGATCATCAATTACAAATGGCTATCGGGTATATGCTGAAAAAATTAAAATGATGAATTAACAAGCAATTTGTTTGTTAAAAGTAACTAAAAAAAGGTGTAGTCTTATAATTTTGAGAAATGGCAACGTCTTTACAAGCTTTTTTCTGATATGCCACCCAAAATAGGCTCTAATATTGAAATTTAATCCAAATACCACTACGTTTTCAAACAGTCGTTTGATACAATTAATAAATAGACAAACTACTAGATACACTACGGAAGGTGATACGGAAAATGTACTTAGATATTATAGTTGAGCTGGTTAAAGGCATTGGCCGTTTCTTTTTAAATCCAATTCTATACATTGCCATTATTTTTGCCATATTAATAGGCTATCGACGCGTAATTACAGAGCGTAAATCATTCAACACAAGGATTCGATGGGGCTGGACAGAAACGCTTTTCTTGTTAAAGGACGGATGGCTATTAGCACTCGGCATATCGATAGTAAGCATTGCAATTGGATTAGTTGTACCATTTGAATACTTAGTGTTATTCAGTTGCGCAAGTATCCTTTGTATTTTAACTTTTTATTATTATACAGCTTCAGCGGTTTATCCTTTCGCTATAGCTTTCGGTGTTATTTGGTATTTATATGCGAATGACAAGTCTTTTGATTTTTTAGGGTGGACATTTCCTGGAGAACCGATGGACTTAGGGTTATATGTAGTGATACCAGCGTTTATCGGTTTACTCTTATTAGCAGAAGGTATACTTGTTTATAAGCACGCATCGAATTTTGCTTCACCTAGATTAGAAAAGTCTGATCGAGGTATGCAGGCCACTACATATTTAGTAAAACGATTGTGGCTATTACCGATTTTCTTTGTTATTCCTGGTGGATTAATTCAAGAATATATCCCATTTTGGCCAAAATTTACGATGTCCAATTCTACGTTTTCAATAATATTAGTACCAGTTGTGATTGGCTTTCAGCAGCGCACACGTAAAACATTGCCTGTTCAATTTTATCCTCGAATGGGGAGAACAATTATCTTACTAGCTCTAATTGTGTTAATAGCAGCAGGTATTGCTTACAAGGTAAATGTTCTTGGCTTTATCGCTGTTTGTATCGCTGTATGTGGGCGTGTGCTAATTTCGATTATATATGCTTGGACTGAGCGAAATGCAGGCTATGCGGTAACGCCACACAATTCTGGTGTGGTCATAGCTGCTGTCTTACCAGGATCTCCTGCACAGGCAATGGGGTTACAGGTGGGGGAATGTATCCGTAAGGTGAATGGTATTGAAGTGCAAAAAGAAGAAGAATTATATGAAGCGTTGCAAATAAATGCCGCACATTGTCGTATCGAAGTATTAAATCATGAAGGCGAAGTTCGCCTGCGACAACATGTTATTCATCGACATGATCATTATAAAATCGGTCTACTCGTCGTAAGATAAAGGAGAAAATATAGTATCTATGGTTACTAAAGTAATTTTAGCGCTGTTCATTCCAGGATTACTCGTCGTATTATTTACACGCATCACATTCAGTCATTATGTAGCTTTAGTGTTATCTGTAGCGCTTATTGCAGCTTCAGTTTATGCTGGTTTTACACATACAACTTTTTTATATGTTATTGATGCGCTATCATTAACAGTTGGCTTCTGGTATGCCACACGTATGGTGAATCACAATAAAGAGCAATAAAAATACAAAAAGAAAGCCCGATATGTCGAATGAGACAATCGGGCTTTTGCTTTGCCAGGAAATGACCTGAATGGAGTGTGAGCTAAGAATGAGTAATATTAATAAATATATTGCTCGAATGAGAGCGGAAAGAATAGTTGTTACAAATGAGTAACAAATGATATGACTGTACTCGAATGAGAGTGAATGATTAGATTTTCTCGCAAATGGGCGATACTCAAATAAGAGTTTCTTAGCAGACAATTGATATCATCAACTTTCTTTATTGAACGAAAAGAGCCTATTGCTCCTTTACCAGAAAGAAAACAATAGGCTCTCAAATATATACGAACCATCTCGTTCTCATCTTTCAAGCAAATAATGCTTGTAGGAATTGGCACAGTGTTCATACATGAATCTGTTGCCGAGACTTCATAGGGCCTGTCCCTCAGTCTCTCTGGATAAGAAAGTGATAATACTATGTAATTGTTGTAAGAATTATATATTACTATATACTTCATTGAAAGAAAAGTCAAATAATTTTGAAAGAAATTAAAAAAACAAATTGTAAATTGATAAAATAGCAATGGCACCAATTACAACGATGATCACATTAGCGGTTGCGAATGCGATTGTAAAAGCAGTTACAGTTCCAACTAAACCGAACAATATATCGCCTTCTTTAATCAACAATATTGCCGGGAAGATCATTGCGCCTAAGATTGCGTAAGGAATATTTTGTAAAATGCCAGAAATAATAGGGGGTAATTCTTTCCCTTCTAAGAATGTTAACGGAATTGCGCGTGGAATATACGTCACAAGTGCCATACCAATAAGCATCCACCAGTACCAAGAACCCATTACACAAAACCTCCTTTACGTTTTGCACGATTTGCATAAACGATTTCAACTGTTATTGAAGAAACCAGAGCAGCAACTAATAATGCCCAGCCAGTTGATAAAATTTGTGTCCAGTAGAAAAAGCAATTAATAACTGCAGCGAGTAAAGCGAGCATAATGACTTTGCGATTGCCTTTCATAGAAGGAACTAACAGGCCGACAAACATGGCATATAGAGCAATCCCCATGGCTACTTGCAAAAAGGCTGGCAAATTTGCACCTATTAAGTGACCGACTGCTGTGAAAACAACCCAACTCCCATATGCAATGAGCATTACACCGACACCAAATGAAGTAGGTAGCTTTTCTTCTTTTCGTGTTGCAAGTACAGAAAATGATTCATCTGTTACCCAGAAAGCATAGATGGATTTTTTCCATTTTGTTTCGGATTGCATCTTTTCATTTAGTGATGCCGTCATTAAAAGGTGACGGATATTGACGACAAAAGTATTAAGGACAATCAGTAAAGGATCTGTCCCTGTTGTCAATAAATTTAAAGCTATATACTGTGAAGCCCCAGCGTAAACGAGTATGCTCATAGCCGTTGCTTCAATCATTGACAGACCGGTTGTTTTTGCGAGCAAACCAAATGTCAGTGCAATTGGAAAGTAGCCGATCGCAATACTAGAACCTGCCTTCATACCAGCTGAAAAGCCGAGTTTTTTCATGTGTAGCTCCTCCATTGAAACGTTTAATAAAGTATACAGCTGTATGATAAAATATACAAGAGGTGAAATTTATGGAAGAAATAAGCCGTAATTTAGGAAAACAATTGAAGAAAATCCGTCATCAACGCTTGCTTAGCTTAGATGATATGGCTAAATTAACTGATGTTAGTAAAGGTCAGTTAGCACAAATGGAAAAAGGAGAATCCAATCCAACTGTGTCGACGATTTGGAAAATTGCTAACGGTTTACGCATTTCTTTTTCAACATTATTAAAACCACCGAAGGAGCAATTTTTTAAAATAAATAGTGCAGAGATGCCATTTGTCACGGAGAACGAAGGAAAATATCGAGTATATTCAATTATTCCTTATGACCCTGAACGGGGTTGGGAACTCTTTAAAGTAGAAATGGATCCTGGATGTAGTCATAAGAGTGATGCACATACTGATGGGGTAGAAGAAACCATAACGGCTATAAAAGGACAAGTAGTTGTCGAAGCTGGTGATATGAGTGAAACCTTAAATGTTGGTGAAACGCTCGTCTTTAAAGGACATCAAATCCATCAATATACGAATACAGCAGATGAAATGACTGTCCTGCACTTTATTTTACAATATAAACAGTAACTTTTAAGTAGCGCTCATTCCTCAATTGGGATACCTACAAGACGCTATTTTTTTAGAGAGGGAGAAACATATGCCTGACTGGTTAACGTTAGAAAATTTTCATGAATTAGCAAAAGAGTATCGATCATTTGGCACGCTTCTAGGTATATTACTACCATTTGTTGAAGCTTTCTTACCATTTCTCCCACTAGCCGCATTTGTCGTCGCAAATGCCAGTGCATATGGGCTATGGATTGGTTTTCTACTTTCTTGGGGCGGAGCGGTGTTAGGATCTTATTGTGTATTTTTGATCGTACGAAAATATGGGCAAAGTCGATTATTGAACTACGTGACAAATCGTGCTACGGTGAAAAAATTAATTCATTGGGTTGAAATGAATGGGTTTACTCCGTTATTTCTATTGCTATGTTTTCCTTTTACCCCATCAGCGCTCGTTAATATTGTTGCAGGCATATCCAATTTAAAGCGCCATCATTATTTGTTTACAGTAATGACTTCAAAACTTGTTATGATTTTCGTTATTAGCTGGATTGGCTCAGATTTAAGTGCGCTGGTAACAAATCCTATCCGTACTGGTATAATCGTTATATTGATAGGGATTATGTGGTGGGGCGGAAAAATGGTTGAAGGACACTTAAATGCAAAAGTAGAAGAAGATATGAAAAGAGCTTCCCGAACGGATAAAAAGTGAAGCAATTTGCCACTGTTCTATTTTTAATATAAAATAAGAACAAATGTTCTTTTGCTAAGGGTCTACATATATTTAGCGTTAATAGTAAAATTTGTTAGAGTTTTTATCGTGATTAAAAGAGGGGGAGTTAGAATGTCACTGCGTATTGTTTCTGGAAGGTCAGGCTCTGGAAAATCGACGCTTATTCATAATGAAATAGTTGATATTATAAAGGAACAGTCGATAGGGGCACCAATATTCTTGCTTGTTCCTGACCAAATGTCATTTTCTTCTGAATATGATTTAACACATCGCTACGGTGTATCAGGGCTTATTCGGGCGCAGGTTACGACGTTTAAGCGTTTAGCGTGGCGCGTTCTGCAAGAAACTGGTGGCATTAGCCGACAAGAGATTAACGGCTTCGGCTACCGAATGCTTATCAAACGTTTATTAGAGGATAATAAAGAACAGTTTTCATTGTTTCGTCAAGCAGCTGGAAAACGCGGTTTTACGGATGAGATGGAAACTTTATTAAAGGAATTTAATCGCTATAGTTTGGATAGCAAGACATTAGAACTGCTTTTATCAGATTTTGAGGGCATGAATGCACCACAAACATTGCGGGATAAGGCACATGATCTTCAGTTATTATTGTCCGCTTTAGAAGAGCGATTAGGTACAACATATATTGATAGTGAAGGTTATTTCCCCTTGCTAACAGCACAGCTAAAAGATTCGGAAATTATTCAATCTGCAGATATATATATTGATGGATTTACAGCATTCACAACACGAGAATTTGAACTGGTCAAAGAATTATTAAAAGTAGCGCGTCGAGTAACGGTTGTTTTACCTATGGAGTCAGATGCTGATGCAGACGATGAGCAAGCACTATTTTATCAATCTGCTCGGACAAGTGTACGCTTAAAAGAATTAGCATTTGAAGAAGGTATTGAAGTAGAGCCCACAGTACATTGTCAAACAGTATTCCGTTTTCTAAATAATGATTTGAAATGTATCGAAGAAAAATTTGATTCACATGAAGAAACAACGTATAACTCTTCAGATAATTTTGAGATTATTGAAGCAGTCAATCGCCGTGCAGAAGTACATGCGATTGCAAGGAAAATTAGAGAGTTTATGCAAAATGACAAAATTCGTTATCGTGAGATGGCTATTTTGTATCGTCAAGCAAATGTATATGATCCACTGTTTGCGACAATTTTCCCTCAATACGATATTCCTGTTTTCGTAAGTCAAAAAAAACCCATGCTTCATCATCCATTAATTGAACTAAGTCGCTCGGCTCTGGAAGCTATCCAATCTGATTGGAAGTACGAGCCTATTTTCCGTGCAGTAAAAACAGATTTGTTTTTCCCGGTAGATGCAGATTTACAAGTTTGGCGGGAGCGCGCAGACCGCTTGGAAAACTTTGTTATCGCACAAGGGATTTATAGTGAGCGCTGGTTTGATGAGAATCGTTGGCTATATAAAAAATATCGTGGACTTGAATTTTTAACAAAAAATCAAACAGACGAAGAGCGCGCCTTTCAACAAGAAATTGAAGCAGCTCGAAGTAAAGTAAGAGAACCTTTAAAAGAGTTAGAAAATGAATTAGCTAGTTGTAAAACTGGGCTAGATATCGCAACCGCTCTGTTTAATTTTATTGAGAATCTTGAAGTTTATGAAAAACTACAAGCTTTAAAAGATAAAGAAATAGACAAAGGTCAACTGTTAGCTGCAAGTGAACATGAACAAGCGTGGAACCAATGGGTAGACGTACTTGATCAGTTCGTCATGATGTTTGGTGAACAAGAAATGACGCTAGAAGAAGCGCTGCACACATTAGAAGAAGGGTTCGATACATTAGAATTTTCTCGTATCCCACCGTCATTAGATCAAGTGACCATTGCAACAGCAGATTTGTCTCGTTTAACGAATATGAAAGCAGTTTTCGTAATCGGTATGAATGAAGGTGTATATCCACAAAGGATGGATCATGAAGGATTACTTTCGGATGCAGAACGTGAATGGTTTATGCAACTTGGGATGGAGCTGGCACCAACATCTAAAATGAGATTGTTAGAAGAATCATTCATTACCTATAGAGCCTTAACCATGGCTTCTGAAAAGCTCGTTGTTTGTTATGCGATTGCAGATGAAGAAAGTAAAGCATTATTACCATCGCTATATGTGAAGAAGTTACAGCAACTTATTCCCAATGCACCAATTACAAGAGCGTTAATGGATCCAACTGAGGCATTATCTGAGCTCTCAGATCTCCCTTATATTAATCACCCTAATACGTCTTTAGCCTATTTAATGATGCAACTTAGACAAGTGGAGCATGGAAAAGAGTTATCACCCGAATGGCGTGCGTTACAGGCGTATTATGAAGAGGATCCTTATTGGTCGGATATTCTAGAGCGTTTAATGCGCCCACTAAAAGTGCTGAATAAAGCAGAACAACTTACAACGGATATTACTGATGCATTGTATGGCTCAAATCTAACCTCAAGTGTTTCACGTATTGAGAAGTTTTATGGTTGTCCATTTTCGCATTTTTCAACTTATGGTTTACGTCTTGAGGAACGTGCGGAGTATCGACTTGAAACACCGACAATCGGAGACTTATTCCATGCAGCGCTAAAATGGATTTCTGAGGAAACACATGAGAAGAATATAAAATGGGGTCAGTTAACGCCAGAGCAATGTGCAGATTTAGCAAAAAGAGCAGTGGATAAGATTTCTCCACTTTTGTATCACCAAATTTTAATGAGTACATCTCGTTATCGCTACATTCAAAGGAAACTGACATTGATCGTACAAAGAACGATGCTTTCTTTAAGTCAACATGCACGTGTATCAAATTTCAAACCGATTGCTTTAGAAGCTGCATTTGGACCAGGAGAACCCTTACCGCCATTAATGATCAAATTAGATGGAGGTAAGAAAATGCAAATGCGTGGTCGAATTGACCGAGTAGATGCAACTACAATCAATGATAAACCGTATATTCGCGTTGTAGATTATAAATCTTCTGCGAAAAAGCTAGATTTAAATGATGTGTATTATGGTCTATCTTTACAAATGTTAACCTATTTGGATGTAGCTGTTGAGAATTCAGAGGCATGGTTACCGTTACATTCAGAAGCTGGTGGTGTGTTATATATACATGTCCACAATCCGATGTTAAAGCCACATGATAATTTAGATGGCGCACAGGCGGAACTGGAACGATTAAAAGAATTCAAGATGAAGGGTCTTTTATTAGATGATCGAGAGACTTTGATTGATATGGATGAAGCGCTTGAAGAAGGCGGCCATTCACAAGTAGTACCAGTTTATGTGGGGAAGAAGGATGGTACCGTTTCACCGAAAATGTCTTCCGTTATCTCGACACAAGATATGGGGCATCTCCGAAATTTTGTACGACACAAGCATCAACAGGCCGGTGAGGGCATTTTAGCAGGTCATACTGATATAAGTCCATACCGTATGAAAACACGTACGGCTTGCGAGTATTGCTCATTTAAAAGCGTATGTCAATTTGATACAACAGATGCAAATCAACATTATCGATACTTACAACCAATCGGTAAAAAAGAAGATGTTATTGAGCAAATTCGAAAGGAGACTAAAGCAGATGAAGGAAATTCCTTTGAAGCCGGCGACAGCAACTTGGACTGATGAGCAGTGGAAAGCAATTTGGACTACTGGACAAGATACTTTAGTTTCAGCAGCAGCGGGCTCAGGAAAAACAGCTGTATTGATCAATCGTATGATTGAAAAGGTTATCTCATCGGATAATCCAATCGATGTTGATGAGTTGTTAGTCGTAACATTTACCAATGCGTCTGCAGCTGAAATGCGTCATCGTATGGCAGAAGCGCTTGAAAAAGCTATCACCAATCAGCCAGATTCAAAGCATCTAAGAAGACAATTAAGTTTATTAAATAAAGCACAAATTTCTACATTACACTCATTTTGTTTAAATATTGTTCGACAATATGCGTTTCTATTAGACATTGATCCAGGCTTCCGTATTGCAAACGATACTGAAGCTGCACTTTTAAAAGATGATACGTTGGCAGAAGTACTAGAAGAAGCTTATAACAGTGACCAAGTTGACGATGTATATCGACTAGTTGACAGTTTTACATCTGACCGTGATGACCAAGCAATTGAGACATTAATTGAAAAATTATACGATATGTCACGTGTTAATCCAGAGCCGATGAAATGGCTAGAATCATTACCTGATCAATATGACCTTGAAGGTATTATATCAATTGATGAGTTGCCAATTAGTAAAATAATAAAGCGTTCGGTTAGCCATGCTATTGAAGCTGCCTATGCGCTTATTAAAGATATGCGAGAGCTAAGCCTAGCACCAAACGGCCCATCAGCTTATGGTGAAACGGCTGAGAAGGATTTTATTTTATTAACTGAAGCTCGTGCATTTTTACATGAACGTTCTTGGGAAGAGGCATATGAATATTTTCATGCTGTTAGCTGGGCGAGAATTTCTACGAAGAAGATGGATTGTGATTTAGAAATAAAAGCTCTAGCTCAAAACAAACGTAAGCAAGCAAAGGAACTATTTGATGCCGCTAAAAAACAATATTTCACAAGAAGACCAGAACGATTGCTAGAAGAGATTCGTTTAATGAAACCAATACTCTTAACACTAGTGAAAATTGCTGCAAGTTTCAGTGGAAAATATGCCGCTGCAAAAAATGAAAAAGGTCTTGTAGATTTCTCCGACTTAGAACATTTTGCTTTGCAAATTTTAACGGATGAAATTGACGGAGAACTCGTTCCATCAGCTGTAGCACTGAGTTATCGAGAAAAGTTCAATGAAGTACTTGTTGATGAATATCAAGATACTAATAGGCTTCAAGAAACCATTTTACAGTTAGTGAAAAGTGGTGGGGAAGCGGATGGCAATATGTTTATGGTTGGTGATGTGAAACAATCTATTTACCGATTCAGATTGGCAGAACCGACACTTTTTTTAAACAAATATTTGGCGTTTGAAGAAGAACCAACAAATACAGGTATGAAAATTGACTTAAATGCAAACTTCAGAAGTCGTCCAGAAGTATTGCACGGTACAAACTATATTTTCTCACAGATTATGGGCGAAGAAGTCGGTGAAATCAATTACGACGAAGCTGCAAAATTAAAGCCACAAGCTCCCTATAATGAAAAAGATGCTCCTATTGAATTGACAGTTTTATATACAGATCAAACTGAAGAGGAAGAGTCTAAAGAAGCTGGTGATGGCGAAGCGGGTGTCAGTTCGGAGTTACAAGCTGAAGAAGAATTAAAAAAATCTCAGCAAGAGGCCCGCTATATTATTGAGAAAATAAAGCAATTAATGGCTTCTGGACAAATGGTTTATGATACAAAAAAAGGCACTGAACGACCTTTAGAATATCGTGATATTGTCATATTAATGCGCTCGATGACTTGGTCAGGTGATTTAGCAGAAGAGTTTAAGCTAGCAGGTATCCCGCTATATGCAGAGTTGTCTAAAGGATACTTTGAAGCACTTGAAGTGATGATAATGATAAACACATTGAGAATTATTGATAACCCATATCAAGATATTCCATTAGCATCTGTCCTAAGAGCGCCATTTGTTGGATTAACGGAGAATGAGCTAGCGAAAATTCGTTTAGCTGACCCGAAAGCACCTTTTTATGATGCTTTGAAACAATTTGTACGCATCGAAGGTACGGGTCTAAAATCTAGTACTGCTGAAAAATTACAACGTTTCTTACTTCACTTTGAAGATTGGCGTGATTTAGCTCGTAGGGGTTCTCTAGCAGACTTAATTTGGCGAGTATATATTGATACGAATTATTATGAAATGGTTGGTGCAATGCCTAACGGCAAACAGCGTCAAGCAAATTTACGTGCACTTCATGATCGTGCGTTATCGTATGAAAAAACCTCATTCCGAGGGCTTTTCCGATTTTTGAGATTCGTAGATCGTATGAGATTACGTGGTGATGATTTAGGAACTGCACGTGCAATTAGTGAAACGGAAAATGTTGTACGTTTAATGACAATACACTCATCTAAAGGCTTAGAATTTCCTTATGTTTTTGTAGCCGGATTAGGACGAGAGTTTAACAAAATGGATTTCAATTTACCGTATTTATTCGACCAACAATTTGGTTTAGCGGTGAAAATGATTGATCCTGAGAAACGTATTCAATATACCTCCCTACCATTCCTTGCGATGCAGGAGAAAAAGAAGCTTGAGTTAAAGGCAGAAGAAATGCGCATTCTTTATGTTGCGATGACACGTGCAAAAGAACATCTTTACCTAGTAGGTACAGTGAAAAATTGGGATAAGACAAAAGCTGTTTGGGAAGATGCAAAACTATTACCTGCAGGTGAAATGCTACCTGATCATGTTCGTGCTTTAGCAAAAAGCTATTTAGATTGGATTGGTCCAGCTTTAGCTAGACACCCAAACTATGACCGATGTCTAAATGATTCAACTCAGTTACTTAATAACGAATTATCAAGTTGGAAAGTTCAAGTGATAGGTGCAGAGCATTTTATAGCTCCATTAGAAATGGCGGAAATAAACGAAGCTGTTGTTGAGGATACGAAAAAATCTACTCTTGTTGATGAGGGTTTATTAACAACTATCAAAAAGCGTTTTGATACAGCATATGCGTACGATAGAGCGATAGCAAAACGATCTAAAACTTCTGTTAGTGAACTAAAACGTCTGCAAAATTTAGAACAATCCGAGCAACCTGAATTTTTTTGGAATGCACCTAAAAAACAACAGCAAGTGGCAAAAAGACCTAGCTTTTTACAACAACGTTCGTTAACAGCAGCCGAAATTGGAACAGCTATGCATACGGTAATGCAACATCTACCGCAGCAGGGTTTACATTCAATTGAAGAGGTTGATGTTTTTGTGCAAGGGCTTGTTGACCGTCAACTTTTGACGAAGGAAGAGGGGGCAGCTGTATATGCACCTAAAATTGTAGGCTTCTTTGCAACATCTGCAGGTCAGCGCTTTATGAATGCAGTGGAACTTTATCGAGAAACACCATTTACTTTTAGTATTACTGATGAAGACGGTGACTCACAAATCGTACAAGGGATTGTCGATTGTCTATTTAAAGAAGCAGATGGTAATTGGATTTTACTCGACTATAAAACCGACCGAATTAAAGAAACGATGAAAACAGTTGAAGGCTTACAAAAGGAAATGAAAGAACGTTACGATGTACAGTTGACGCTATATAAAAAGGCGATAGAAGAGACTTTAAAAATCAACGTTGCAGAAAAATTAATATATGCATTTGACGCACAGCGCTCAATTGAATTATAGGAGGAAAAGCTTTTGAATTTAACACCAACACCTATGCAAAAAAGGATTGATACGCTCGATATAATACGAGGTTTTAGTTTGCTAGGTATTTTTTTAGTAAATATGTTTGCGTTTAGTACGCCTTCGCCACATATTGATTTAAAAACTTGGTTCGAATCGCCACTAGATAAACAATATCATCAGTGGCTAGATATTTTTGTGCAAGGAAGCTTTTATCCATTATTTTCAATGTTATTTGGCTACGGTTTAGCGATGCAATTTGCGAAAGCAACGCAGTTAGGTGACAACTTCTATAAGATTGGATCGAAGCGTTTAGTTGTGTTATTTGGCATTGGTGTGTTACATGCCTTCCTTATTTGGTGGGGAGACATTCTAATGACGTATGCATTTTGTGGTTTCTTTTTATTGATTCTGTTACGTCTGAAACCAGTTTGGTTAATAACAATTGGTGGCGTATTATATGGAATTGTACATGGCTTTTTAGTGGTATTAATGGGATTAGCCTCATTGGTGCAAGAGTCTACTGATTTTTCAGAGTTTGTTGACATAGCAGCTATCGAAAGTGCAATAGCTGCTTACGGTTCCGGTTCGTGGATAGAGGCTTTCATGCAGCGTCTAGCAGATTTACAAGTACAGGCATCCCCGAGTATGTGGATTATGGCATTGTTTACGATTTTGCCATATATGTTATTAGGGGCTGCTGCATCCAAATGGCAGCTAATTGAACGTGCAAAGGAAAAACGACTATTTTGGATTATTTTAACTGTTATTACTATACCGGTTGGGGTGGCGCTTAAAATGTTGCCATATAATTTAGAACGCAATCTTTTCCTTGATTATGTGCAAGTTTCTTTCGGTGGTCCAATTCTTGCGATAGGGTATGCGGGTCTAATCGTTCTATTATGCCAAATTCCCAAATTCACAAAAATATTGTCGCCTGTTGCAAAGGCAGGACGTATGTCGATGACAATATATTTAATGCAGTCTATTATTGGAACATTTATTTTCTATCACTATGGATTAGGATTATATGGTAAAATCGGTGTCGATACCGTTACGTGGTTAGCTGTCGGGATATTTGTTCTGCAGATAGTATTTGCTGAGCTGTGGTTCCTGAAATTTAAGCAAGGACCGGTTGAAGCAGTGTGGAAACGATTAACTTACGGAAAAATGTTACAGAAAAAAGAGGAAATTAGTCGATAATTAATGTATCATTGAAAAAAAAGAAGGAGTGCCAATATTCATGAAAATTTTATCATTTCGTTATAACGATGTAGTAAGTTTTGGTCCGAAAGTAAAAAAAGAAGAAGCTGTATGGGATGTTTTAGCAATCCAAGAAGCTCTTCAAGTACTACCTTCTTTCGCTACAACAATTGTAGAGGGGATGACAGCTGGTTTTGAGTTTGTAGAACAATCTCGTAAACTTGTAGAAGCTGCACAGAATTCAGAAAACCCAGAGCAATTTAAATATGCATTTACGGAAATTGAATGGTTAGCACCAATTCCGCGTACAACGAAAAATATTATTTGTGTTGGTAAAAACTATCAAGATCACGCCAAAGAAATGGGCGCTGAATCTGCTCCAGAAAATTTAATGATCTTCACAAAAGCACCAACTTCTATTGCTGCAGATGAGCAAACAATCTCTGCACATGCAGATGTCACTTCGGCACTTGACTATGAAGGTGAATTAGCAGTCGTTATTGGTAAAAAGGGTAAGAACATCCCTACAAAACTAGCGTATGACTATGTATTTGGTTATACAATTGCTAATGACATTACTGCACGTGATTTACAAGCAAAACATAAGCAATACTTCTTAGGGAAAAGCCTAGACGGCGCTTGTCCGATGGGTCCATACTTAGTAACAAAGGATGAGATTCCAAATCCGCATTCTTTATCAGTCGTTACAAAGGTGAATGATGAAATTCGTCAAAATGGTTCAACAAAAGATATGATCTTCACGATTGAAGAAATTATTTCTGAGATTTCTAGATTAGTAACTTTAGAGCCGGGTGACGTGATCTTAACAGGTACTCCAGCTGGCGTTGGTAAAGGTATGAACCCACCAACATACTTATCATCTGGTGATGTAGTAAAAGTATCAATAGAGGGTATTGGAACTCTAGTAAACCGCTTCGAATAAGCTTATTAGCATTTTATAGATATTACTACAGACCGGTGGATGATTTTCCATCGGTCTGTTATATTTGTATAGTTTTCCACCTCGTGATAGGATATTAATGATTATTAAAATTATATAAGGTGGGGTAATTAATGGATTTTTTAGCTAGCACCCATTTACACATTACAACTTGGGTAATCGCAATTATCTTGTTCCTAGTTTCTGCTGCTATGCAAAGTGGTACTAAAGGACAAAAAGTAACGCATATGATTTTACGTGTATTCTATATTCTAATCATCATTACTGGTGGCGCATTATTTGCTAAAGGTATGGATTTTAATATGGGTATGCTTTATGGTTTCAAATTCATTGGTGGTATTTTAGTTATTGGTATGATGGAAATGGTTTTAGTGAAAAAAGCAAAAGGTAAACCAACAACTATGTTCTGGATTCTATTTGCAGTATTCTTATTAATCACTATGTTCCTAGGATTTAAATTACCAATGGGTCTGCATTTCTTAGCTTAATAACTGGCATGATAAACAGCCACATGACGAATCTCGTTGTGTGGTTTTTTTGTTGGATAAAGATGATGTTATAACAGTTAAATTCGTACTTTTAGGACGTGAATATTCTGCTAAATAACAAAGGGAGCAGATAGCGCAACAAACATCGGCTTTAACGCAACAAACGATGAAGTCAGTGCAACAAAGGAGCCACTTAACGCAACAAACAATGCAGATAGTGCAACAAACAAGTTTATAAGAAATTTCCATTTGATAGGTTTAGTAGCTAAACCGGCCGCTTCAGCATTTAAGTAAATTCACATTTTTGTCGAATTTGTTTCGGTTTCGTTTGTTTTTAGTGTTAAAGCATAGCGGGGATGGTGTGGGTTTGGTAAAATTACGATGGACAGTTCTGCAGAGGAGGACTATAAGTGAACGTTGCAAAGTGGATTAGTACGGTAGTTGCGTCAGTGCTTTTGGCTACGACAATGGGGTTTACACCTATTGCGAAGGCAGAGACTGAAGTGACGCATAATATTAAAGATGAAAGTATCTATGATCTCTTAGTGGATCGTTATTTTAATTCATCGGTCGAAAATGACTATAATGTAGATGCTCGAGATCAAAATGCTTTTGCTGGTGGTGATCTTAAAGGGATTGCTACTAAACTAACACATATTCAAGATATGGGATTCACTATTCTATCGATTGGTTCGATATTTTCGACTGAATCATATGATGGAAGTGCGGTAGTGGATTACGAAAATATTGAACGTCATTTTGGTACAGCAAAAGAATTTAATTCTTTGCTGTCTGATGTTCATAAAGGCAATATGAAGCTAATGGTTGATTTTCCGCTAAATAATATTAGCAAAAATCACGTTTGGGCTAAAGATAAAGCCAATTCAGATTGGTACGAAGCCGCTGATAACGGTCGTATAAATTGGAATACAGAGAATCCTGATGTACAAAAGGCATTAATCAATGCAGCAACTGATTTTGTTAAGAAATACGATATTGATGGTATTCGTTTAACTAATTTAGGTAATAGTAACACAGCATTTTTAAATGAAATGATTCAATCATTAAAAAATACAAATAAAGATATCTATGTTACATCTTCCGAAACCAGCGATGCAAATTTTGATATGTCTATTAATAAAGAGACAATCGATATTTATCAGTCGATTTTCAAAAATGTCGATCTAGATTCATCAAAAGTGGAACAACCACTTGGCACAATGAATAAAGACGATGCAAAAAAACCTTCAGCTATTATGTTAGATAGTTTAAATAGCTCTCGTTTTACATTTGCTTCAGCAAGTGAAAATATGTATCCACCAACACGTATTAAAGTAGCGATGGCTGCGATGTTTACGTTACCTGGTGTACCAGTAATGACATATGGTACTGAAATTGCACAAAATGGTGAACAAGCCCCTGAATCACATGCAATATTTGATTTCAAAACGAAGGATGATATCGTTTCAAACATAGGCGACGTTCAATCTGTTCGTAATAAATCAGAGGCGCTGCGTACTGGGGACTTTAAACTATTAAAGAATGAAGATGGTTTCATTGTATTTGAACGTTCTTCTGATGACGAACAGTGGATTGTCGTTGTGAATAATACAAAAAATACACAGCATATCGATTTAGATAAAGATATTATTGGAGAAAACAAAGAACTGCATGGCTTATTTGAAAGTGATATCGTACGTCCGAATGATGAGGGCGTATACCGAATCGTGGTTGATCGTGAAATTGTTGAACTATATCAAGTAAAAGAAGATAATGGCTTGAATATCTCATATATGATTTCATTAGGTTGTGTCTATGTGTTATTCATAGCATTTATCGTATTAGTATTACGTAAAGGTAAAAAAAATAGAAAAGCAAAAAATAACTAAAATAAAATCCCTTAGAGAATGTAAGTTATCTCTAAGGGATTTTGCATTTTAAGCTATAGGGTATTGATTTAAGTAGAAAATAGCTAAAGTACCTGGACCCGCATGTGATGCAATTGCAGAGCCAATCAAATGGATTTCTACAGCTTTAGGCTGGAATCTGTCTATTATCATAGCTTTCATCTCTTCAGCAGTGGCTAAATCATCTCCATGACTAATGGCAATAACTTGATCACTTAAACGGTCACCTGTTTCTTCCATCTTGTCTAAGATACGTTTCATCACTTTCTTACGCCCGCGATGTTTTTCTATAGGTATGAGTTTACCATCCTCCACATGAAGTAATGGTTTAATACTAAGTAAGCCACCGATAAATGCGCTTGCTTTTGAAACGCGTCCACCACGTGCTAAATAATCTAAGTCTTCTACTGTAAAGAAATGTTCCATATGTTGCGCATTTAAACGAACTTTCTCTGAGATTTCATCTAGACTTAAACCTGCTTCGCGAAGGCGAACAGCTTCTTTTACAACTAGACCATAGCCAAGTGAAGCACATTTAGAATCTACGATTGTTAATTTTATATCAGGGTACTGTTCTTTAACTTGTTTGTAGATCATTACAGCAGTGCTGTATGTACCAGATAATTCAGATGAAAAAGCTATATAAAGACCTTCCTCACCTGATTTTGCTAGCTCTTCGAAAAGTTCCAAAAACAACTCAGGAGATGCTTGAGAAGTTTTTGGTTGTCCGCCTTGACGGATATATTCGTATACTTTTAAGCCGTCGATACCAACGACATCAGCATATTCTTCGTTGTTCATATGAACTCGTAAAGGTATTAGTGTGACATTATTTTGTTCATAAAAAGATTTAGGTAAATCAGAAGCGCTATCTGCATAGATTCTCATTTATTTACCTCCTAGTGTAATTTATTTTAAGTTTAGTCGGTCGATCAAGAGGTTTGCTATACCATCCTCATTGTTAGTTTGTGTTATTTCATCTGCAATGTTTTTGAGCTGTCCAATACCATTACCCATTGCAACTCCAAGGCCTGCGTATTCGATCATTTCTAAGTCATTGTCTTCATCGCCAAACGCAATAATACGTTCGCGCGGGATTCGTAAATCCTTTGCAACATGCGATAACCCAACTGCTTTATGCATGCCTCGACGAACGATTTCAATTACTTCCCAAGGGTCACCCCAGCGACGGTGATCGATAAGCTCAGCTTTTGTATCTGCTAAATGTTGGCGAATTAAAGGCACATTCGAAGAGCTAGCTTGAATTAAAAGGCTTGTGGGATTATCTTTTAAATAATCATGTAATATACCTGTCGTTACTTTTGGTTCGCCCATTGTTAAAATATCTAAGATTTTTTGATCATGGTATTGAACATACACATCATCCATAACCTCAGCGATTAAATTTTCAATTTCATAATGGTTGATGGATTCGACAACATCTTTTACAACTGATAAATCTATTGGGCTATGAATTGTTTGCCAAGAAGAGTTTGTTGGGTGATGTACAAAGGCTCCATTAAAATTGACGATTGGTGTATGTAAACCTAGCTCTTGATAGTATATTTTACTCGCACGATACGGTCTACCAGTAGCAATCATAACTTGATGACCTGCTTCTTTTGCCTGTAGTAAAGTGCGTTTTGTTTTTTCAGAAATAACTTTCTTGTCGGTTAAAAGTGTACCGTCTAAATCTAAAACAATCAAATGTGGTTGTACCATATGAAAAAACTCCTTTCCTACTTTAATAGAGTGTATCTTTAATCTTACTTGTTCGTCAAAACTTTGTCACCGTCAATTATTTTTGTTACGATATTAGAATAAACTATCAAGGAGTGAATGCAGTGAAGGTTCAACAAGAACAGTGGGGTAAAATTCCGTTACTTCACATATATGATGAAGAGACAGTAACATCAGCATCACCAGTTGTCATTTTTCTCCATGGCTTTATGAGTGCGAGTGAACATAACTTGCACTATGCATATAAACTAGTTGAAAGAGGCGTTCGAGTATTATTACCAGATGCTTATCTTCATGGTGAACGTGATGAAGGGCTAGATGAAGTTCAACTTAGTTTACGTTTTTGGGAAGTAATCTTAACTTCAATTGAAGAAGTTGATTTTTTACATAAGCAGTTAATAGAAAAAGGTTTACTGCCAGAAGGTAAAATAGGTTTGGCAGGAACTTCTATGGGTGGAATTGTTACATTAGGTTGCTTACGTGTATATCCTTGGATTCAAACTGCATCAGTTATGATGGGTTCACCTTGTTATGTTGAACTATCAAAAGCACAGATGGCTCAATTTGAAGAGCGAGGTTTTAAAATTCCGATATCAGAAGAAGAGCTTCAGAAAATGGAACAAACACTTAGCTACTTTGATATGTCAAAACACCCTGAATCAATGGCTAACCGTCCAGTGTTATTTTGGCATGGTAAGAAAGATCATATGGTTCCATTTGCTCCTACATATCAATTTTATGAGAGTATACAAGCAGATTATGCAGACCATCCCGAAGATCTTGTCTTTATCGTCGATAAACAAGCAGGGCATAAAGTATCTCGTCCAGGAATGATTGCGGCAACAAAATGGCTTGCAGACCATTTGGCATAAGTCGTTACATTTGTTATGATGGGATAAACACTATGCAGAAAGGGGAAACACTATGGATGCAGAAATGAAAGAAAGTATATATGGTGCTTTAGAAAACGTAATTGATCCTGAGTTAGGTATTGATATTGTCAACTTAGGTTTAGTATATGAAGTAGATTTATCTGAAGAAGGATTATGTGTAGTAACCATGACATTAACATCAATGGGTTGCCCACTTGGTCCAGTTATTGTTGACCAAATCCGTACAGCACTATTTGAATTACCAGAAATTAAAGAGGTAAATGTTGATATTGTATGGAATCCACCATGGAATAAAGACAATATGTCACGTTATGCGAAAATAGCTTTAGGCATTCGCTAATACTGTAAAGAAAACCCGTTCGGACTTAAAAGTCGAGCGGGTTTTTTTAATTTATAAACGGGTATAATATATGAGGTTAGTCAATTCTACAAATAGTAAGAGGGCAGTTTTCACATTCACATTCATCTTTTAGAAATTGTAAATTAAGAACTGTGATTGTACTCTTGTCAAATGTAATAATATTATTCTTCTTCAGGTCATTTAACGTACGGTTAATGACTTCTCGGCTAGTAGCACAGAGATTAGCTAGCTCATTATTAGTCAATTTATAGTTAATATTGATTGAGCCATCATCTAACTTTTCACCATAAGTGTTTGATAATCGTATCAATGTAGAAAAGAGTGCGCCCTTTTTTCCGTGTAGTAATAAATCACGAAGTCTAGATTGACTTTTCATATTTTGCAACTGTATCCAACGCAAACATGCAATCATCAATGACGGTTCTTGACTGAGATAGAGTTCAAGCGTGTTGTTATCGATAGTTAAAATAGTAGTCTGTTCCATAGCGGTAGCTGTTGTTGAATTATAATCTAGAGAACTAAAAATAGTACTTTCACCAATTAAATTATTACTACCACAGATACGAATAGTTATTTCCTTCCCACTAGCAGTTTCTTTTGAAATTCTCACTTGTCCTGATACAACAAAAAAAACATCTTGGGTACGGTCACCTTCTAAGAATATAGGGGTGTCTTTGGCGAATTTGACAACTGTACCATGCTCTTTGAAAAGTGAATGGATCTTAGGTGGGATAGTTTCAATTTCCTCCAAAATATTCACAACCTCTGCTGTTTTTCACAATTATAACATACTGTTTTCTTGCAATTGGGGAATATTTCAATTTCTCGATTTTTTTCTATTTGACGATATTGAAGTTTGATTAAAAACATATTAGAATTGGGAAAATATTTTAGTCAAAAAAGGTCAAACAAATCACTTTACATTCATGGGAAGACGATAATATAATGTAGTTAATCAAAAGGTCAAAAAAGGTCAAATAGGGAGTGAACTATAATGCAAATGAATATGAATAATGAAGAGCAAAAAAGTCCACTTGAACAATTTGGACGTAATTTAGTAGAAGAAGTGAAAAATGGCAAAATGGATCCAGTTATTGGTCGCGATCAAGAAATTCGTAATGTCATTCGAATATTATCACGTAAAACAAAAAACAACCCTGTATTAATCGGTGAACCCGGTGTTGGTAAAACTGCGATTGTTGAAGGATTAGCGCAACGTATCGTCAAAAAAGATGTACCAGAAGGATTAAAAGACCGTAAAATTTATGAGCTGGATATGAGTGCATTAATCGCTGGTGCTAAATATCGCGGGGAATTTGAAGAGCGTTTAAAAGGTGTCTTGAAAGAAGTAAAAGAAAGTGAAGGTCAAATCATCCTATTCATCGATGAGATTCATACAATTGTTGGTGCAGGTAAAACGGATGGTGCGATGGATGCAGGGAATATGCTCAAACCAATGTTAGCTAGAGGTGAGCTACATTGTATCGGTGCAACTACATTAGATGAGTATCGTATGTATATCGAAAAGGACCCAGCACTTGAACGTCGTTTCCAACAAGTTTTAGTTCGTGAACCATCTGTAGAGGATACGATTTCTATTTTACGCGGTTTAAAAGAACGCTTCGAACTACATCATGCAGTCAAAATTCATGACCGAGCAATTGTAGCTGCTGCAGAATTATCAAATCGTTATTTAACTGAGCGTTTTATGCCAGATAAAGCGATTGATTTAATCGATGAAGCTTGTGCGATGATTCGTACAGAAATAGATTCGATGCCACAGGAATTAGATGAAGTAACACGTCGTACAATGCAACTTGAAATCGAAGAGCAAGCCTTGATGAAAGAAAAGGATGATGCAAGTAAGAAACGACTTGTAGCACTTCGTGAGGAATTATCGGTGCTAAAAGATTCTACCTCTAATATGCGGGAGCAGTGGGAAGCTGAAAAATCATTTCTTCAGGTTATCCAAGAAAAACGTGAAACACTTGATCGTTATCGCAGGGATTTAGAAGAAGCTGAAAATAATTATGATTTAAATAAAGCAGCAGTTCTAAGACACGGTAAAATTCCTGAATTAGAAAAAGAATTAATAGAACTAGAGCAGAATTTACAGCAAGGTAATGACCGTCTGCTACGAGAAGATGTCACAGCTGAAGAAATTGCTTCAATCGTTTCAAGATGGACCGGTATTCCTGTAACGAAATTAGTTGAAGGCGAACGCGAGAAATTACTCAACCTAAAAGCTACATTACAAGAGCGAGTAGTTGGTCAAGACGAAGCTGTTCAGTTAGTAACTGAAGCGGTTTGGAGAGCACGTGCAGGTATTCAAGATCCACAAAAACCAATCGGATCTTTCTTATTCTTAGGCCCAACAGGTGTAGGGAAAACAGAATTAGCAAAAGCTTTAGCTGCCCAATTATTCGACTCTGAGGATCATTTCATTCGAATTGATATGTCTGAGTATATGGAAAAACATAGTGTATCTAGATTAGTAGGAGCGCCTCCTGGCTATATAGGTTATGAAGAAGGTGGTCAATTGACAGAAGCTGTCCGTAGAAACCCATATGCAGTAGTATTATTAGATGAAATTGAAAAGGCACATCCAGATGTGGCGAATATTTTGCTACAAATTCTAGATGATGGCCGTATTACTGATAGTCAAGGTCGTATGATTAACTTCACAAACACAGTGATCATATTGACATCTAATATCGGTTCAAGTTATTTACTCGATATGCCTGAAAATAGTGAACATGCTGTTGAGGACCTAGTAATGGCATCTTTAAGAGAGCATTTCAAACCAGAGTTATTAAATCGACTTGATGATATCATAATGTTCCATTCATTAACAAACGAACATTTTTATCGAATAACTTGGAAGTATATGCAGTTATTACAAAAACGAGTGGCTGAACAAGAAATTGAATTACAAGTTGATGAAGATGTCATCCAGTGGGTAGTAGCAGAAGGAATAGATCCAACTTTTGGAGCAAGACCTTTAAGAAGATTTGTACAGCGACATGTTGAAACGCTCGTTGCAAAAGAATTGTTAAAAGGGGAGACAGTACCAGGGGATCGACTAGTCATTTCAATGGAAGATGGTAAAGTAACAATTCATAAAGACCCAGCGTAATGATAAAAAGTCTGAATAACCTTGATAATAGGTTGCTCAGACTTTTTTTAATAAAAAAACCCCGTCCAATCTTTGGACAGGATTTTCATTATTGTTGGTGACCTACTTGTTTAGGTGATTCGTTTGGAATAACATTGCTAATAATAATTAAGAATACAGAGAAAACTACTGAAAGCCCTAATCCAAGATTTAAGTTAAATCCAACATTCTGAATTGAACTTACTACGTAGTTCAGTACAGAAACTAATAATGCTGACCAGAAAAATAGCATAATATATCTCATTAATTTCACCTCTAACTAACTTTTTTACCTGTTCTATCATATCATATAGCCATATTTAAATAAAAGAATCTTTTCATTATTATGCCCCGTTATTTGGACAAAAATTGACGAAGTGTTGAAAAAGTATAAATCTTTCGTTATAATTATTACCAGGTACTAATAATTGATAACAAAAGAAAAGAGGCGCTACTTCATGAACGCTGGAATAATAGGCTTAGGAAGATGTATCCCTAATCGCGTAGTCACAAATGCTGACTTAGAAAAATTGATGGATACATCGGATGAATGGATTCGCACTAGAACAGGAATTGAAGAACGAAGAATCGCATCAGATGAACATAACTCTTCTCATTTAGCTTTTGAAGCTGCAAAAAAGGCAATAGCTAATGCTGGAATTTCGGCTGATCAAATCGGACTTATTTTAGTTGCAACCGTAACACCTGACCGACCATTTCCGAGTGTAGCGTGTATGATACAAGACCAACTCGGTGCACATAATGCAGCTGCAATGGACTTGTCCGCTGCATGTGCAGGATTTATGTATGGATTGGTAACGGCTAAGCAATTCATTGAATCTAATACGTATGATTATGTATTAATAGTTGGTGTTGAAAAGCTTTCGAAAATTACAAACTGGGAAGATCGCAATACTGCTGTCCTATTCGGCGATGGTGCATGTGCAGCTGTGATGGGTAAAGTATCTGAAAATCGAGGGATTTTATCATTTGAGCTAGGTTCAGACGGCTCAGGCGGAAAGCATTTGTTCCAAAATGACGCAGGTCATATTGAGATGAATGGTCGTGAAGTTTTCAAATTTGCAGTACGTCAAATGGGTGAATCAGCTTTAAATGTCATAGAGAAAGCTGGATATACTAAGGAAGAAGTTGATTTCCTTATTCCGCATCAAGCGAATATTCGAATTATGGAATCTGCAAGACAAAGACTAGGTTTGCCAGAGGAGAAGATGTCTACTGCTATCAAAAAATATGGCAATACATCGTCTGCTTCAATCGGCAATGCATTAATAGAAGAACTAGAAGCCGGCAAAATTCATGATGACGATTTACTCGTACTCGTTGGATTTGGTGGCGGCCTTACATGGGGCGCCGTTGCAATGCGCTGGGGAAAATAACAATACAAAGAAAAGAGGGAGTTAAAATAACATGACAAAACGTCGAGTAGTTGTTACAGGTATGGGTGCTGTAACACCGTTAGGAAATGATGTAGAAACAACATGGAAAGCGATTAAAGAAGGCCAAAGTGGTGTAGGTCCATTAACACGTATAGATGCTGAACAGTTTCCTGCAAAAGTTGCTGCAGAAGTAAAAGATTTTGATATAGAAGCATATATTCCTCGCAAAGAAGCACGTAAAATGGATCGTTTTACACATTACGCATTAGCGGCATCTATTATGGCTGTAAAAGACGCAGAGTTAGAAATAACTCCTGAAGTTGGTCTGCGTACAGGTGTTTGGATCGGTTCTGGTATTGGTGGAATGGAAACTTATGAGCAACAATTCCGCAATTTCCTTGAAAAAGGACAACGACGTGTTAGTCCATTTTTCGTACCAATGATGATTCCAGATATGGCTGCAGGGCAAGTATCTATCCACTTTGGTGCAAAAGCCATTAACTCATGTTCAGTAACAGCTTGTGCATCGGGTACAAACTCAATTGGTGATGCGTTCAAAGTTATTGAGCGTGGTGATGCAGATGTCATGATTACTGGAGGAGCAGAGGCGCCAATTACGAATATGGCGGTTGCAGGATTTTGCTCAAATACGGCACTTACATTAAACCAAGATCCGCAAACTGCATCTCGTCCATTCGATGCAAATCGTGATGGTTTTGTTATCGGTGAAGGATCGGGTATTGTTATTTTAGAAGAATACGAACATGCAGTAAAACGTGGTGCGAAAATCTACGGTGAAGTTGTAGGGTACGGTTCAACTGGCGATGCCCATCATATTACAGCACCTGCTCCAGAAGGTGAAGGTGCAGCACGTGCTATGAAGCAAGCGATTGATGATGCTGGAATTGACGCAACAGAAATTGGTTATATTAATGCCCATGGTACGAGTACACCTTATAATGATTTATTTGAAACGAAAGCTGTAAAGACTGTATTTGGAGAGCATGCGTATAATTTAGCAATGAGTTCTACGAAGTCGATGACAGGTCATTTACTTGGAGCAGCTGGTGGGATTGAAGCAATCTTTTCAGTACTTGCATTAAAAGAAGGAATTCTACCTCCAACGATGAATCTAGAAACAACAGATCCTGAATGTGACTTAGATTATGTTGCTAACGGTGCTAGAGAGAAAGAAATTACTTATGCCTTAAGTAATTCACTAGGTTTTGGTGGGCATAATGCGTCACTACTATTTAAAAAGTTTCAATAAGTTATAAATGACCACAGGGTGAATACCCTGTGGTTTTTATCTATACAATTTTATTGTTTATATTAAATAATTACTGGAATAATAGTGTATTTCATTATAGTAAGTGAAAGATTATTAATTCGTTACAACATCATATTTTCGTATAAAAAATGACCTCGTTAGTTATAACGAAGTCATTTTTTCATATAGTAATAAAAACTAGAAAAGGAAATATGCAAATGCGCTTACTATTTTTCTTAACTTTTTACGGTCTGATGGTAATAAGTTCAACACATATGATTCTCTATTTGAACTACCGTGCACTAGGATATACTTGGACAGCCGTTTTTCTGTTCATCTTGCATTCAGTTGATTTCAAAATTTTCATCGGCTCAAGTATTGGACTAGTTATCGTCTATTTCTCCCAAGGCCCATCGCGTCTTCCATTTTCTTGATTGTTGCACTTGCAATTGCGTTCGCTTTTTCAGCACCGGCATCTAAAATATCATCTAATTGAGGTGAATCGATTAACTCGTTAAAACGTTCTTGGATAGGTGCTAGATGATTAATAACACTTTCAGCAACACCTGCTTTGAAAGCACCATAACCCAGCCCAGCGTATTTTGCCACAAGATTATCAATTGATTCATTAGTTAATGATGCTTCAATTGTTAGTAGATTAGAAACACCAGGTTTAGATTCAGTATTGAAAGCAACGACGCCTTCAGAATCTGTCACGGCAGATTTGATTTTCTTCTCGATCTCTTTTGGAGTATCTAGAAGGCGGATTGTTGCTTTTTTGTTGTCATCCGATTTACTCATTTTTTTCGTTGGCTCTTGAAGTGACTTAATACGAGCACCGTTTTTTGGCAATTGAATAGTAGGAATCGTGAATACTTTACCGTAACGTTTATTGAATCGTTCAGCTAAGTCACGTGTAAGTTCTATATGTTGTTTTTGATCGTCACCAACTGGCACGATATCTGTGTTATATAGAAGAATATCTCCAGCCATAAGTGGTGGATAAGTAAGTAAGCCGGCAGAAACGGCCTCTTTACCAGTAGATTTATCTTTGAATTGTGTCATACGCTCAAGTTCACCGATGTAAGAAGTACATTGTAACATCCATCCGGCTTGTGCATGTGCAGGTACTTCTGATTGAATAAATAGTGTTGATTTTTCTGGATCAATACCTGTTGCTAAATATGTTGCAGCAAGCGTGCGGACGCTGTTACGTAGTTCTTTACTATCTTGTGGCATTGTAATTGCGTGTTGATCTACTATACAAAAAATACAATCGTACTCGTCTTGCATAGTTGTAAACTGTCTAAATGCACCAATATAGTTACCTAATGTAATGACACCTGTTGGTTGTACACCTGAAAAAATACGTTTCATAATTGAATTCCTCCTTGGATATAAAAAAACATCATGCGTCTCCTAAATAGGGACGAATGATGTTGAATCCGCGGTACCACCCAAGCTTGTCGATAAATCGACCACTCATCCTCGTAACGTGAGGTTAACGAACAGAGCTACTACATAAAGGTTCGCAAAGTTAACTCGGAAGTCCATTCCACTTAGCGTATCGTCTGTTTGCACCGACCACAGACTCTCTTTACATACGACATAAATGTACTATTCTTCGTCTTCGTTTTTCTATATTACTTTGTGTGATTATAATATAGTACAATGCCAAAAATCAAGCAATCCTCTACAGATTACAAATAATAAAAAATAAGGGCAATGAACATCATCATAATGGTAGCTCCACCGATTTGTAAAATACCCAAATAGGGCATTGAAACAATTTCAGATGGGGCTCTCATGCTTTTAACATCCTCTAATCTAGATGACTTAACAAAAACCTTACGCATACTAACCGTGAAAATGTCAAAAAAGCCCGATGATAGAATATATGAGGTGAGTCCAACAAAAAGCACAATGGCTCCTATGATAAATGAAACATTAATGTAATCGATCAATCTCAGCACTTTATATTGAAAAAGCATGATGATCACGATTAAAAATTGAAGAACTAAGAAGAGAATACCTTTCTTTTTCAAGCGAATAACCCCCGATTCTTTATTCATTTTAGTTGAATAAAGATGAAAAATCAAAAATTTTTAACATTATTATATATTCAGAAAATTAGAACTTTATGCTGATGAATGTTGGTGTTATGGGATTTGCTAATCAAGTATACGTCAAAAAAAGACATTTTTATCAAAAGGTTACTGTACAACTTTTTTTGAATATGTATAATTAGCAATGTAATGATTTTTCAGAAAATTCAAGGGGGTTAGCTATACATGAAGAAAAGTAAACTAGTGTGGCTATCAAGTCTTTTACTTGTACTTAGTGTTTTCTTAGCTGCTTGCGGCACAGGAAATGACAAAGATACAAGCAAAGAATCTGGTAGTGGTAGCAAAGAAAAATCAGGTAGTCTTGATGCAACACAAGAACTAAATATTATGGAAACTGCTGAAATTCCAACACTGGACTCAGTATTAGTAACAGATGTAGTGGGATCTAACGTTTTAAACAACGTTAATGAAGGATTATATCGTTTAAATCAAGAAAACTTACCAGTTCCAGCGATTGCTGCTGAAGAACCAGAAGTAAACAAAGAAGGTACCGTTTATACATTTAAGATTCGTGAAGCTAAATGGTCAGATGGTTCTGCAGTAACTGCCAATGACTTCGAATATGCATGGAAACGCGCAATTGATCCTAAAACTGGATCTGAGTATGGTCCATATATGATGGACGGTGTCATAAAAAACGCATCTAAAATTGGTAAAGGTAAAGCAAAAGTTGCTGACCTTGGTGTAAAAGCTCTAGATGAAAAAACACTAGAAGTTACACTTGAAAAACCAGTTCCTTATTTCTTGTCTTTAATTTCACTAGGTACATTCTTACCTCAAAAAGAAGAATTCGTAGAAGCACAAGGTAAAAAATACGCTTCAAACTCAGAAACAACTTTATACAATGGTCCATTCGTTCTTGAAGACTGGGATGGAACAGGATTAACTTGGAAATATACTAAAAACGATAACTACTGGGACAAAGATAATGTAAAACTTGACACAATCAATGTAGACGTAGTGAAAGAAGTTCAGACTCAATTAAATCTTTATACTTCTGGTAAAAAAGACCGTGCAGGATTATCAGGTGAATTTGCAATGCAATATGCTGACAATCCAGATGTAGTGAAAGACGTTGAATCTTCACCTTTCTACTTGAAATTAAATCAAAAACGTGATGGTAAAAAAGATACAGCTCTTGCAAATGTAAACATTCGTAAAGCAATTTCTATGGCTTTCAACAAAGAAGATTTAACGAAAGCAGTATTAGCTAATGGTTCATTCGAAGCTAACTACTTAATTCCAACTGAATTCACATTTGATGAAGATGGTAAAGACTTCCGTGAAATAAACGGAGATATGAACAAATATAACCTTGAAGAAGCTCAATCATATTGGGAAAAAGGTCTTAAAGAACTTGGAACCGACAAAATTGAATTAGACTTCTTAGGCGATGATAGTGACTTAGCTAAAAAAATGGACGAGTACTTGAAAAACCAATTAGAAAAAAATCTACCGGGTTTAAGTATTAAACTGAAAGAAGTTCCTTTCTTAGTACGTGTTGATTTGAATTCTAAACAAGATTACGATATCCAAGTTGCAGGTTGGGCTCCAGACTTCCAAGATCCATACACATTCTTAAATTTATGGTTATCAGATAGTCAACAAAACAATATGAGCTATGCATCTGAAAAGTACGATAAATTAGTAACAGATGCTCAAACAATTTATGCAACTGAGCCAGCAAAACGTTGGAAAGCAATGGCAGATGCAGAAAAAACATTGATTGAAGAAGATGCAGCGATTGCACCTATTTATCAACGTGGTACTATGGCACTTCAAAAACCTTATGTTAAAGGTTTAGTGAAACATAACTTTGGTGCTCAATATAGTTATAAATGGACATATATCTCAGGTAAATAATAGTATTCAATTTTATGAGATTATGATTAAACCCTGAATGGGGAGAGGAGTATGTGGTTGATTTTAAGCCATATACTCTCTTTTTAATCAGATATTAATGAATTGGAAAATCTTTCGATTCATAGTTTTGCTGAATAACAACTTTTTCAAAGAGTGGAATTTTCTAATTGAGATATTTCTATGAGTTCCATAGTTACGACCACTATTTTAGGAGGTGCAAGAATGGCAAAGTACATTTTAAAACGAGTATTGTATATGATACTAACATTATTCCTGATTGCAACATTTACGTTCTTCTTGATGAAGATGTTGCCGGGTTCCCCTATAGCTAGCTCACCTAAACTAACCCACGAACAGTTAGCTGCGGTGGAAGCAAAATATGGATTAGATAAACCGCTTCCAGTTCAGTATGGAATATATATGAAAAAGATGGTACAACTTGATTTTGGCGTATCTTATCAATTTAAAGGTGCAAACGTTACAGAATTAATTATTAACCGTGCTGGTCCTTCATTCCTTTTAGGTATTCAAGCGCTTATACTCGGTACTATAGGCGGTATTATTTTAGGGATGATTGCAGCTTTAAGGCAAAATACTGTATGGGATTACGGCAGTACTTTAATCGCGATATTCGGTATCTCCATTCCTTCATTCGTATTTGCTTCATTACTTCAATATTGGATTGGTGTTAAGGGAGGATTCCTTCCGGTCGGATTATGGGAGAATGGGTGGCAATCTAGTATTTTGCCAACAATCGCATTAGCAATGGGACCTCTAGCGACATCAGCTCGTTTCATTCGAACAGAAATGATAGAAGTATTGGGAACTGACTATATTACTCTAGCAAAAGCTAAAGGTGCTAGCGGCCTTGAAATTGCATTTAAGCATGCATTTCGTAATGCATTAATTCCATTAATAACAGTAATGGGACCTTTAGCAGCAGGTTTAGTAACAGGTTCTCTTGTAGTTGAACAAATATTTGCCATTCCTGGTATTGGTGAACAATTCGTTAAAGCGATTCATGCTAGTGATTATTCCTTAATAATGGGAACAACAATGTTCTTTTCTGTACTATTGATTTTAGTTATTTTCATTGTTGATATTTTATATGGCATTGTAGATCCACGTATCCGTTTAGCAGGAGGTAATAAATAATGACAAATGCATATCGTAAATTACCACCTGAAGCTTTTAAACACGTACACATGGATGGCAGCCACTCTGAGAAAATTTCTAAACCATCCTTAAATTTCTGGCAGGATGCTTGGTTACGTATACGAAAAAATAAAGCAGCTGTAGTGAGTATATTTGTACTGTTATTCATCATTCTGATGTCATTTATCGGACCGATGATTAGCCCACATGACTTTGAAACGCAAGAAATAACTCATGCAAATTTACCTCCAAAAGTACCTGGTCTGGAAAAGTTGGGAATCTTTGATGGAACGGGGAATATGGGTGGTAAAGAAGTCGATTTGTATGAAATGAAAAACGTTGATACTTACTACTGGTTTGGTACAGATGGACTTGGTCGTGATATGTTCTCACGTGTCTGGAAAGGTACTCAAATTTCATTATTAATTGCTTTTGTTGCAGCTGTAATTGATATGGTTATTGGTGTAGCTTACGGTGGTATTTCGGCATTCTATGGTGGTCGTGTTGACGATGCGATGCAACGTATTGTTGAAATTTTATATGGAATACCAACACTGATCGTTGTTATTTTAATGATACTTGTGATGGATCCGGGTATTATGGCCATTATTATTGCCATTTCAATTACTGGTTGGATTGGTATGTCCCGTATTGTTCGAGGACAAGTATTGAAATATAAAAACCAAGAGTTTGTACTTGCAGCTAGAACTTTAGGAGCAAGTAATGGACGTATTATTAAAAAACATTTATTGCCAAATGTTATGGCAGTTATCATTATAAACACAATGTTTACAATTCCTAGTGCGATATTCTTTGAAGCATTTTTAAGCTTTATCGGATTAGGGTTGCAATCACCAGATGCATCTTTAGGTACTTTAATTAATGATGGTTACAAACTAATACAGTTCCAACCTCATATTTTAGCTATACCAGCAGCAATTTTAAGTTTATTAATGATTGCTTTTAACTTAATTGGTGATGGTCTACGTGATGCACTTGATCCAAAAATGAAGGATTAATAGGAGGAAAGCAGTTATGGAGAAAATACTTGAAGTAAAAAATCTTGAGCTTTCCTTCCACACATTTGCTGGTGAAGTGAAAGCGATTCGTGGTGTGAACTTCGATTTGAAAAAAGGAGAAACACTAGCAATCGTTGGGGAATCGGGTTCAGGTAAATCGGTTACGACTAAAGCTATTATGCGTCTTCTCCCTGAATCTAGTTCGGAATTTAAAAATGGTGAGATTTTATTTAATGGAAAAGATTTGACGAAATTAACTGATAAAGAAATGCAGAAAATTCGCGGAAAAGATATCTCGATGATTTTCCAAGATCCTATGACATCTTTGAATCCAACGATGACAATTGGTAAACAAATAATGGAGCCGATTTTAAAACATCAAAATGTACCGAAATCAGAAGCTCAACAAATGGCCATAGATCTATTAAAACTAGTAGGTATGCCGCAACCTGAACAACGTATGAAACAATATCCACATCAATTTTCAGGTGGTCAACGTCAGCGTATCGTAATTGCAATTGCATTAGCATGTAATCCCAAAATTTTAATTGCTGATGAACCGACAACTGCATTAGACGTTACAATTCAAGCTCAAATTCTTGAACTGATGAAAGATCTACAAAAGAAAATTGATACATCTATTATTTTCATCACCCATGACCTGGGTGTTGTAGCAAATGTGGCTGATCGTGTAGCTGTTATGTACAGTGGTAAAATTGTTGAAATTGGTACAGTAGATGAAATATTCTACAATCCGCAGCATCCATATACTTGGGGGCTACTAAGTTCTATGCCTTCATTAGATGTGCAGGAAGAGAAACTATATGCAATTCCAGGCACACCTCCAAATTTACTGAATCCACCAAAAGGGGATGCTTTTGCGCTTCGTAGTGAATATGCTATGCAAATCGATATGGAAGAAACGCCACCATTCTTTAAAGTAAGTGATACACATTATGCGGCAACTTGGTTATTACACCCAGATGCGCCAGAAGTGACACCACCTGCTACAATTATTGAAAGAATGAAACGATTCCCTAATAGTCGCTATTACGAAAGTGCTAATGGAGGTATTTTAAAATGAAAATCCCAAAAAAACTATTGGAAATCAAAAATTTAAAACAATACTTCAATCCTGGAAAACCAAATGAAGTTAAAGCTATCGATGATATTACATTTGATATTTATAAAGGAGAAACTTTAGGATTAGTAGGGGAGTCAGGGTGTGGGAAATCTACGACAGGTCGTACGATTATTCGCCTATATGACGCCACTGATGGTGAAGTTCTTTATGATGGTGTAAATGTCCATGGTCGTAAATCTAAAACGGAACTAAAGTCGTTTAACCGCAAAATGCAAATGATTTTTCAAGATCCGTATGCATCATTAAATCCACGTATGAAAGTTTTGGATATCATTGCAGAAGGTTTAGATATTCACGGCCTTGTAAAAAACGCAAAAGAACGTCAAGAACGAGTCTATCAATTATTAGAAACAGTAGGCTTAAATAAAGAACATGCTAACCGTTATCCACATGAATTCTCTGGTGGTCAACGTCAGCGATTAGGAATTGCTCGTGCACTTGCAGTAGAGCCGGAATTCATCATAGCAGATGAACCAATATCTGCACTAGATGTGTCAATTCAAGCACAAGTTGTTAATCTATTAAAAGAGCTACAAGAAGAAAAAGGATTAACCTACTTATTTATCGCACATGATCTTTCGATGGTTAAATATATTTCTGATCGAATCGGTGTAATGTATTTTGGTAAATTAGTAGAACTTGCACCTGCAGAGGATCTATACAAATATCCTATGCATCCTTATACTCAATCACTACTATCAGCTATTCCGCTTCCAGACCCTGATTATGAGCGTAATCGTGTGCGTAAAACATATGATCCAAAGTCGCATAATTATAAAGCTGGAGAGAACGTAACTATGCGTGAAGTACGTCCCGGACATTTTGTCTATTGCTCTAATGATGAATTTGAAGTATTAAAAGCAGAATATGCAAATAACTAATCATTGTGATTAATTAAATGCTGCCTCTTTAGTCAATGAAATAAATTGACTAAAGGGGCAGTTTTGTATTTTGTCAAATTTGATTTATGAAATTTATTTAAAATTGAAACTTTTTTTGGAGATTGAACGTATAATTAGTGTAAATATAATATATATTTTTTCAATATAGAGATTCTAAATGAGAATATTTATTTGAAATAATAGGTTTACTGTAATGCATTTTTGGGGATACTACATATATACGCGTAATAAAGTGGTCTAACCTTTATGGAAAAACTCGAAATGATAGAAAAAACGGTCATAACTTACAATGGAAATTTTTCTTAATAGCATATATTCAAATTGGACAAAATGTTGTATAATATGCTTACAGTTCTTTTTTTAAAGTCATTCTAATTTAGGAATGTTATTATATTCGCTACACATTTTGAAAGGATGTGTTTTATATGATGGTGACATTATTTACTTCACCCAGTTGTACATCTTGTAGAAAAGCAAAAGCATGGTTAGAAGAACATGATATTCCATATACAGAAAGAAACATTTTCGCGGAGCCTTTAAGCATAAGTGAAATAAAAGAAATTTTACGCATGACTGAGGATGGTACAGACGAAATAATCTCAACTCGTTCTAAAATTTTCCAAAAACTAAAAGTGGATGTAGAAACTTTACCGTTACAACGTCTTTATGAGTTAATCCAAGAACATCCAGGGCTTTTACGTCGTCCAATTATTTTAGACGAAAAACGTTTACAAGTTGGGTATAACGAAGATGAAATTCGTCGTTTCTTACCTCGTAAAGTTCGTGCTTATCAATTACAAGAAGCACAGAAGATGGTTAACTAATAATAAGAGTCATTTTCATGTAGCATGCTCGCTCGAAATAGTCAGCAGAATGCAATATATGTCTCTTCAAAGCCAGTTGTTGTTAAGTGTTACACAACTGGCTTTTTTTTATGCATTAAAAAAATTTCATTATTTACGATATAAAAGAGGCTAGTACACCTATACATAGTAGTGTTATGACTTGATTTACTAAACCTTGTCTACTACAATTCATATACTGTTGTAATTTTCCGAGTTAATTCCTTTCCATTTTCAACAAACTCATCATACAATAGTATTAGACACTGTATTATCAAGAAATTTTAAAGACTTGTTCATAAGTGAACTCGATGCATCTATTAGTATTGACCGAAGGGAGTTGTGTAATATGGACATCGAACGCATAAATGAGAATACACTTAAACTCTTCATTTCTTATCATGACATTGAAGAACGTGGATTCACGAAAGATGAAGTATGGTATAACCGGGAAAAAAGTGAAGAACTCTTCTGGTCTATGATGGATGAAATAAATGACGAAGAATATTTTGAAGTTGAAGGACCATTATGGATCCAAGTGATAGTTCAAGAGAATGGCCTTGAACTGACTATCACACATGCTAAAATTTATAAGGACGGTCAGCATATCGAACCGCCCTTCGATATAGAAGATAAACAAAGAATGATGTCATCCGCATTTGGTGGCGATGAGCCAAAAGCGCATGAATTTGACGATTTCGAAGATCTTGTAAACAGTACAATTGATGAGGACTCCGATTTTATCTTTAAATTACAGGAATTTGATGATATTATTCCTCTTGCACAAAAAATACAAGAGACATCACTATTCCATAATGCGTTGTATCAGTGGGAAGGCAACTATTATTTATACATCCGTTTTAATGAAGAGGTTTTACATGATGAAGCTGAAGATATTTTCAGTGTTATTACTGAATTTTCTACAGACGCAGAAGTAACAATCCACATTCTTCAAGAATACGGTAAAGCATTAATGGAAAAAGATTGCTTTGATACAGTCATAAAATATTTTGTTAAATGACAGTGAAAATCCTCCGAATACCGGGGGATTTTTTCTTGCAATTTATCCCATAAATTAATAGAATGGATAAAAATAGGAGGTGTTTGTATTTTAACTGCAATAACAACAAAAAATGAACTATTTATTTTGTCTATTTCACATACTAAAGAAAAGCTAAAACAGTTAAGGCGGACCCATAAGTTTTTTTGTCCGCAATGTAAAGAAGAGTTACAACTTCGAATAGGTGAAATTGTTGTTCCACATTTTGCTCACAAAAAGGATTCGAATTGTCCTCAGTTATTTTCGGATGGAGAGTCAAAAGAACATTTAATAGGTAAGCAACAACTTTATCATTTTTTTGAAAACAAAGGATTAACTGTTCAACTGGAGCCTTTTATAAAGAACTTGTCTCAACGGCCGGATTTATTGGTAACAACTCAAAATGAGCAATTTGCGATTGAATTTCAATGTAGTAATATTCCTATTGAAGTTGTACAAGCTCGGACTAAAGGTTATATGAATGCAAGTATAGTTCCTTTATGGCTTCTTAAAACCCCTAATTTTAAGCAGCTAAAATCTACAAGTATTCAACTTATTCAACTCTCTCCGTTTCGTCAGCAATTTATCACATGTCATCCCCAATACGGATCAACCCTTCTTACTTACAATCCAACTACAGCAACGTTTATTTATTATTCTCATCTATTGTTCATAAATGGCTATCGCTTTATTGCTAAGGTACAACAGTTACCGATTTCACAACAACATTTTCCGTTTTTGCATTTAAAAGAGCCTACAAAGGAGGAATTTGCTCATTATTGGCAATTCCATTTGCAGATCCGACAGCGTTTTTTACGTCACCGTTTCTACTTAAGTAGGAAAGGGGTTCAGGATAGGTTCTTAAAAACCTGTTACAGTGCGCGTATGAGACTTGACCAATTACCTCTCTTCATTGGCTTGCCTGTTCGAAACGCCCGGTATATTGATGTCTACATTGTAGAATGGCAAGCTACATTACTATTCTTTTTACAAGATTGCCAAATTAGTATATTACAAGTAGATGATGAGGTTATTTCAATATTTACCTTAAATAATTCAGAATATTTCGAAGATGAACGAAGTAAAGAAGCGATTCTTCACTATATTTTGTTGTTGAAAAAATTAGGTATTCATTCAATACATTGTTCAACAAAAGAAGCTAATATCTTACAATTATTGCATAGTGAATTCCTTGCAAAGTGTTATGAAAATTGAGAAAATAATAAAGTGTTTGTTTCTCAACGTATTTACTATAGGAGGTCATAAATATGACAACGAAATCAGAACAAAAAGTATTAACAAGACAAGAAGTACCTGTTGAACTTACTTGGCGTCTTGAAGATATCTTTGAGACAGACGAAGCTTGGGAAGCAGAGTTTAAGGATATTAGTGCTTTGAGTGAAAATGCTGCAACTTATCAAGGTACAATTGAAAACGGTGCACAGGCACTTTTAGCGGTTCTACAATACCGAGATGAATTGTATTCAAAATTAATGCGTCTTTACACATATTCACATATGCGATTGGATCAAGACACAGCTAACAGTTTCTATCAAGCAATGGACAGTCGTTGCAAATCACTTTATGCGAAAGTTTCAACGGGTCTGTCATTTTTAACGCCAGAAATTTTAGCATTAGATGAAAAAATAATTGAACAATATCTAGCTGAAAATGAAGAACTTAAATTATACAGACAAGAATTGCTTGAAATTAACATTGGCCGTCCACATATTTTACCAGCGGAGCAAGAGGCAATCCTTGCACAGTTGTCAGAAGTTACAGGTGCATCGTCTGAAACATTTAGCACATTAAATAACGCTGATTTACAGTTCCCTACGATAGAAGATGAAAATGGTCATCAAGTTCAACTAACACATGGGAATTATACACATTTCTTAGAGAGTGGCGATCGCAAAGTACGTGAAGCAGCATTTCGCGCAATGTATAAAACGTATGGAGAATTCCGTAACACATTTGCAACAACCCTTGCTGGTAATGTTAAAGGTGATAACGTAAATGCACGTATTCGCAAATATGAATCAGCTCGTCAGTCAGCCATGGCTGCAAATCATATCCCGGAAAAAGTATATGATCAACTTATCTCGACAATTCATAAGTATTTACCGTTGATGCATCGTTATATCGCGTTGCGCAAAAAGGTATTGGGTGTCGATGAACTTCATATGTGGGATATATATACACCACTTGTACAAGAATCAAAAGTGGATATGCCATATGAAGAAGCAAAAAATCATATGTTAAAAAGCTTTGAAGTACTTGGTGATGAGTATGTAAGTATTGTCAAACAAGGTTTAGAGGATCGCTGGGTAGATGTATTGGAAAATAAAGGGAAAAGAAGTGGCGCGTATTCTTCAGGTGCGTATGGTACGAATCCATATATCCTAATGAACTGGCAAAATAATTTAGATAATCTATTTACTCTTGTTCATGAGTTTGGACATAGTGTCCATAGTTACTTCACTCGTAACAACCAACCATTCGTATATGGTAACTATTCTATTTTCGTTGCAGAAGTTGCATCAACATGTAATGAAGAGTTATTAAACCATCATTTATTAAATACGATTGAAGATCCACAACAACGTATTTATATATTAAATCACTGGTTAGAAGGATTCCGAGGTACAATTTTCCGCCAAACAATGTTTGCTGAATTTGAACATATTATTCATCAGCTTGACCAAAATGGGGAAGCGCTAACAGCAGAAAAAATGACGGAAGTCTACTATAATCTAAATAAACAATATTATGGTGACGATATTGTTGTAGACGAAGAGATCGGTCTAGAATGGGCGCGTATCCCTCACTTCTACTACAACTACTATGTATACCAATATGCCACAGGTAAGAGTGCGGCTACTGCTCTAAGTGCTCAAATCCTTGAAGAAGGACAACCTGCAGTAGATCGTTATATTAACAATTTCCTAAAAGCTGGATGTTCAGACTTCCCAATTGAAGTATTAAAAGCGGCGGGCGTTAATATGGAATCTGCTGAGCCTATCGAAGAAGCTTGCAAAGTATTTGAGAAAAACTTAGAGGAACTAGAAAAACTGCTAGATGTATAATAGTTAATGATTAAAAGTCGAAGTGGAAATAATTCTCTTCGGCTTTTTAATTTGAAATCATTCCATATAGTGATATGAAATAATAAGTGATATTTGAATAAAATACCATAAATAATACTAACAAGACTCGACAAAATCATGTCAAATTGAAGTTTAAAAGACTTATGACTACTTGCAAACGCTTTCCTTATGACAACTTTGTGAATTCAATTCTGAAGCATTGCTATATCATTTTTTCCATGCTAAAGTGTTAGATGTGAAATAAATCACAAACAAACATACACCCCTTTGTTTGAACGTGAACATTTCTCCCATCCCCTTTGTGAAAAGAAGGCGTCTCTCGTAGAGGCGCCTCTTTTATTTTGTTATATTTTATTAATTGGTAACTGTCATCGACATGTTAACTTGTATCTTCCATACAATCAACAAGATTTTTAATTTAAAATAAAAAAAGACTAGCAACGATATAATAGATCGTTACTAGCCTATATATAATTTATTTTAAACGCCACAGCGATGATTCTTCATAATTGATGCGGTCGACTTTTTGTTGTAGCATTTTCTTTTTTAACTCTCGATCAGCAGTTTGTTCAGTTATGTTATAAATGGATGCTACTTCTTTAGTTGATAATGTATGATACCGTTTAAATAATTCTTCTACTGAAGGAGGCTGTTGACAAATAAGTTCACCGTCTAATAATTCTTCTAGTATTTGTTCATAAACTTCATATGAATAATTTCCACTAACTTTTAAACCTGCATCTTCAATATTTTCATTAAAGAAAACGAAGCTTGGTACTTCTTCTACATCCATCTCGCGCGTAATGCATAAATCACTTTGAAATGCACGAGAAGCTTCCAACGACTGGAAGTCTGTTTGGAATTCCTGAATATCCAAATTGGTCTCTTTGGCGATTTCTACCAATGTTGAGCATGAACGGACGTTTTTCTTATTCAATAATACATATTCCTGCAATTTCATTAGGTAGCGATAGCCAGCTTTTTTTCCCTGTAATTCAGCGGCCTTTACTGCAATTGAAGGAAGAACAGGATGAGAGACATCGATTTCCTCTAATTCACTATTACAGCTATTTACACGTTGGCAAGCGACATTAAGTGAAGCTAATTCTGTACTAAGAACAAATCGTAAAGTAAAGTACTGATTATAGTTTACTTGAAGCTTACGGATAATTGTTTGTAAATCCCAACTGTTTGGAGCAAGTGGATCAATGAATACATAAAGTTCAATCGGTTTACTAAGAGTAGTAGTAGGCGAAGGCGGTGCCGGCATGATCTGAATATTATTCACTCTAATACCTCCTCGTCGTTATCAGGTGAATTAATCATGTGGTGCGCTGTAAGGACGAGTCGTTTATAGTATATTTCTCGAATCTTTCCATCTAATCCAACCTCATCCATTGCTTCAGCCATACATTCTAACCATGCTTGTGCACGTTCAGGTGTAATTTTGAAGGGCATATGACGGGCTCTCATCATTGGATGCCCATGCTCTTCAGTAAAAAGATTTGGACCACCTAAATATTGAGTTTGAAATTGAATTTGCTTGCGTGCTGTTTCAGTTAAATCATCAGGAAATATCGGCTTTAGCTTCGGATTTTTAGCGACTTTGGAGTAGAAAATCTTAATCATTTTAGATAGTGTTTCTTCGCCAATTTCCTCATAAGGAATAATAGGTTTTTGCGTCATTGATGATGCTCCTTTGCTTTAGCTGTAATTCTATTCTATCAACCTAAACGTTTTTTCTCAAACAAATCGATTAAATTACATTACTTTTTTCATATAGTTTAATAAAAAGAGCCGAAAAAGTGTATGGTTATACTGAAAAATCGTGTCTTCTATGTAATGCATTCATAAAAAAATCGACATAATAATAAGATATATGTCGATTCTAAGAGTGAATTGATATGTAATTATTCGTCAACTACGACAGTTAACTAATTAGGCTTGATAGCTGTTCATGATCTTAGTAACATAATTTGTCGTCTCTTTAAATGGTGGAATACCATTATATTTAGAAACATTACCTGGCCCTGCATTATATGCAGCTAGCATTAGATTCATATCACCACCGAATTTATCATACATTTGTTTCAAATATTTCGTACCGCCCATAATGTTTTGTTCTGGGTCAAAGACATTGGAAACACCAAGGAATTTGGCTGTACCTGGCATTAATTGCATTAGACCAGCAGCCCCAGCCTGGCTTACGACAGAGTTATTAAAATTAGATTCTTGTTTAATTACAGATTTAATCATTTTTTCGGGAATACCATAAGTTTCGGACGCCTTTTTTATAATGGCATCATATTGCGTATTTGAAGTGACATTAGTAGGTCCCGCAGTATAACCTGTTAATACTGGATTCAAAGGTGTTGTACCATACGTATTAGACACTGAAGTGGGTCTATAAACAGGTGAAGTACCTTTATAGTACAAGCTCGAAATTGTATTATTTGAGCTCGGTAATGTAGACCCTATTAAGCCACTACCTAATAACGAAGAATAATCTGAAGCAGATAAATTGTTTGAGCCCGACACTGAGTTTGTTAAGCCTAGTAATTGTGTAGGGGAATTCTGAGATTTTGATGAAGTCATCATTTCATTCATTAGTTGGGTAAACATATTAGATGAAGAAGATGATTCATTTGCAGATAAGCTAGTCGATCCCATGGATTGAAGACCTTGAATTTCAAGGAGCGTTTTCAATGCTGATATATCCATCTATTAACCTCTTTTCTTATTGGCGGCGGCCATGAAGCGAGCAATTTTTTTATCAGCCACTCTAATAGGTATTGAATGTGTGGCTAGAAATTCCTCGAATATTGTTCTTCCTGTTTCCTCATTAGTCACTTCAAATTCTAATTCATAATCATCAGTGTCCAAATAGCGAGAATGGTCGAAAACGAGAAGACCGCCATTATATTTTATTTCGGCACGCTTTGTAAAAAGTGTACCTAATAGTTGTAAATCTGCTGGATTAATCTGAAGTTTTCTCAATCGAGTATCTACTTCATCTGCTTTTAGAGTTGCTCCGTTTAACACGGCATTTACGTGCTCCTCAGATAATAAATCCGTTGTTTCTAATAATCCAATACCAGTCGCAGGTTCTTTTAGTGTGCATTCAAAGCGATTTTGAACTTCGCGTATTCGTAGGCCTGAACGTGCTTTCTTTAATCTGAAATCCGCAGTATCGAAATAATGATTTGCCTGTTCGTGAAAATCTTCATTTGGAATAGCAAAAGTAATACAAAGCGCTTCATATTCCTCTTTTGAAAGTAGGTTTTTAAACTCAATTTCTAGTTGATGTGCCATGCCAATCACCCTCTCTTTTAATAAATTCGTATTAATTAATTATAGGTGAAGTATAGATGGCATTGCAATGTTTGTCGAAATGGGGAAAAGCATAACAATTCACCGAAAAAGTGGGTAGTAATGAGGCTTACTATGATAAAATGATAGGAGATTCACGGAAAGGAAGATAGGCTTTGCGTAAAACATATACAGTAGAAAATGGATCACAACAAGAAAAACAAGTTCATTTACAAATATGCGGACAGACACCTAATTGTGAATGGCGAGCTGCAGGTCAGGTTATTACTGATTCAGACGCCATGGCTTTTATCTATCTAATGGATGCCGGGGAAGACTACCATTACATAAATTTCCCACAAGCTATTTGGCCACTATTAGTCAAAACATTACAATCTGATTTTGAGCCAATATTAACTTGGGGTAATGGACAGACCGAATTAGTGAACTTCCAGGAAGAATTAAACGCACTTATATTTAATATTGAAGGAAATCATAATTATGGAGCAGACTTTTCAACAGCTGTTGAAGAAGCCTTTGCTGAAATATTGAACGAATCCCGAGAAGATTAGGGGGACTTATCATGGGACAATGGGATCGCTTTTTACAGCCCTATAAGCAAGCAGTGGATGAATTGAAAATTAAGCTAAAAGGAATGCGCGCACAGTTCGAAAAATCAAATGAAACCTCACCAATAGAATTTGTAACAGGTCGGGTGAAGCCGCTTGCGAGTATTTATGACAAGACGTTAGAAAAAGGCCTAGTCTTTGAACCTTCAGATATGCTAGCGCATGAGTTACAAGATATTGCAGGGGTACGTATCATGTGTCAATTCGTGGATGAAATTCCTACTGTTATTGAATTATTACGCCAGCGCAATGATTTAACAGTTGTAGAAGAAAGAGATTATATCACTAATGTAAAAGTTAGCGGGTATCGTTCGTATCACATGATAATCGAATATCCTGTCGGAACCATTCAAGGTGAGAAAAAGATTTTAGCTGAAATTCAAATTAGAACACTTGCAATGAACTTCTGGGCATCTATTGAGCATTCATTGAACTATAAGTATAAAGGGATTTTTCCAGAGGAAATAAAAAATCGCCTGCAAAGCGCAGCAGAGGCAGCGTTTCGCTTAGATGAGGAAATGTCTTTAATTCGTGAGGAGATACAGGAAGCCCAAAAGTATTTTACCGAATACAAAGAGGCTTCAAATCCAAAAGTTAGAGGGGATAATTCGAAAGGAGCTCATGAAAATCTATGAAATTTGCCGTTCAATCACGTAATGATCCACAATCAAATGAATTAATGGAAAGAGCTACTTCGTACTTAACTGATTTTGGATTAGAAATAGATGAAGAAAAACCAGATATCGTGTTGTCGATTGGTGGAGATGGTACACTGCTACATGCATTTCACCGATATAGTCATATATTGTCAGATGTTGCGTTTGTAGGTATTCATACGGGGCATCTAGGTTTTTATGCTGACTGGAAGCCAATTGAAATCGAGAAACTGGTTATCTCTATAGCAAAGAGTGACTATAAAGTAATCGATTATCCTCTATTAGAAGTTGTGATTAATTATCAAAACTCAGATGAAAATTACACTTATTTAGCTTTAAATGAATCTACAGTTAAATCCCCAGAAGTAACATTAGTAATGGACGTTGAATTAAATGGGAGACCATTTGAACGCTTCCGTGGAGATGGTCTTTGTGTTTCTACACCTTCAGGAAGTACAGCTTACAATAAGGCACTTGGAGGTGCCATTTTACATCCATCAATAGAGGCTATTCAAATGACTGAAATGGCGTCTATTAATAATCGCGTATTCCGTACAGTCGGATCTTCACTAGTGTTACCGGCACATCATAGTTGCGTGCTAAAGCCAGTGAAGGCTAAAGATTTTATGGTCACAGTCGATCATGTGCAATTATTGCATAAAAATGTAAAATCAATTCAGTACAAAGTTGCGAAGGAAAAGGTTCGGTTCGCACGCTTTAGAGCATTCCCGTTTTGGCAACGAGTACATGATTCTTTTATTGATAGTGATTTGAAATAATATGAAAGATTTACGATATCACTTAACGTTTAAAGTAGAGCAAGACCAACTTTTTAGAGATGCACTTGCTATGTGGGGAATATCTAAAAGAGCTTTAACTGCAATAAAATTTCAAGGTGGACAACTTTTAGTAAATAATATAGAGCAAAATGTCCGTCATATTCTAAAGAAGGACGATTTAGTCACAATTATCTTTCCTCCGGAAGAAATTAGTCAGGGGTTAGTTCTTGAAGATGGGGAGCTCGAGGTCATTTTCGAGGATCATGAGCTGTTAGTTATTGCTAAACAACCTTATCAAAATACGATTCCTTCCCATGATCATCCTAAAGGTAGTGTTGCTAATTTTGTAGCGGCCCATTTACAACAGCAGGAATTAACTTCAACGGTGCATATTGTAACACGTCTAGATCGGGATACCTCAGGTCTTATGTGTATAGCAAAGCATCGCCACGTTCATCATCTAATGAGTGAAGCTCAAAAGAGACATGCAATACATCGGAAGTATGAAGCGATTGTACATGGTCATATGGAGCAAAATCAACAAGAAATTATTGCTCCAATTGGGCGCAAAGATGGTAGTATTATTGAACGTGAAGTACGAAGTGATGGACAGTTTGCACATACCGATGTTGTCGTATTAAAACGAACAATGTTAGATGGAGAAGCAATTACTCATATTCGTATAAAACTGCACACAGGACGTACGCATCAAATTCGTGTACATATGGCATCTATTGGACATCCACTTGTTGGAGATACATTGTATGGAGGGCATAGAAATTTAATAAATCGTCAAGCTTTACATTGTGTAGAGCTCCAGTTACACCATCCAGTGACGAAACAATATTATAGCTGGCAAATAAATTTACCAAAAGATATGCAATCACTACTATTAGAATAATTAATGTAAGGTGCTTTTATAAAAAAAGCACCTTATTTTTGATTTCCCGGGAAATTTAAAAAATGCCATTTGTAAAAGTACATTAACGAATGTTAGTATTAGGGGTGTTCAAAGAGCTGAAATAAAAAAGTTTTAAAAAAATAATTGCTCTTTTGAAGGTCTACACACTATTATAGTAAGGTGTTATTTTAACTGACTTAATGAGTCGAGAGGAGGGGACATGCATGATAGAAGAAACAAAGGAAAAAGATGAAGTACAATTCGATGAGCAACATCTACGTCAATTACTGGAAAATCTTGAGACAGATAATTTCCGCGAGGAGTTTCTAGCACTTCATCCGTATGATCAGGCACAGTTTTATGAGAAGGTGGGGCCAGATATACGACAGATTATCTATCAGTATCTCTCCCCTAAAGAGATGGCTGACATTTTTGAAGCTATTGAACTCGATGATGACGAATATAAAGGTATTTTAGAGGAAATGGATACGACGTATGCAGCGCAAATGATAGCTGCTATGTATACTGACGATGCGGTTGACGTTTTAAATGAATTAGATAAAGATCAAATCACTCATTTCCTTAAAATAATGGATAAAGATTCAGCACAAGATATCAAAGAGCTTCTGTACTATGCGGAGTATACAGCCGGTTCTATAATGACGACAGAATATGTCGCTATTCCTGAGAATTCAACAGTACGTTCAGCGATGACAATTTTACGCAACGCAGCGCCAGATGCAGAAACGATTTACTATATATTTGTAGTGGATGATACAAATCATTTAACGGGTGTTATTTCTTTGCGTGACTTAATCATTGCAGAAGAAGATACATTAATACGTCAAATAATGAATGATCGTGTTGTAAGTATTAATGTAACTGATGATCAAGAGGCAGTCGCGCAAATTATGAAGGACTATAACTTTTTAGCTGTACCTGTTATTAATTCAAAAAACGAGATGCTGGGTATCATTACAGTCGATGATATTATTGATGTCATTGATGAAGAGGCTTCAGATGACTACTCTAAATTAGCCGGGGTTTCAGACATGGTAACATTCGACAAAAGTCCGTTTGCTGCAGCGAAAAAACGCTTGCCGTGGCTTGTTGTATTATTATTCTTAGGCATGTTAACCGCTAATTTAGTAGACTTATTTACTGGAACATTAGAAAAAGTGACGATACTTGCTGCTTTTATTCCTTTAATAGGTGGTACTTCAGGGAATAGTGGAACGCAAGCATTAGCTGTTGCTGTTCGAGGAATTGCAACTGGTGATGTTGAAGAAGAAAGTAAGATGAAATTATTAATACGTGAAGCAATTACAGGCATAATTACAGGTGTTGTTTGTGGTGCTATTGCATTTGGTATTGTGTTCTTTTGGAAACACATGTGGCTTCTAGGGGTATTAGTAGGAACAGCTATTTGTTGTTCAATTATTGTGGCAACAATTGCAGGATCTTTTATACCATTATTAATGCACCGACTGAAAATTGACCCTGCGGTTGCATCTGGTCCGTTTATTACAACATTAAATGATATAACAAGTATTTTAATTTATCTTGGGATTGCAACGATGTTCATTAGTAAATTAATGTGAACTTATTTTCCGGAGGAGCATACAATATGAAAAAAAGGATGTGTTAACTTGGGGAATCGCCCACTCCTTTTTATCAAAGCTCCCCCGGCTTTTTTTATTGATATTAATAGTGATAGTACTCCGGTTTTGGTTGATGTTATTGAAGAGGTAGTTGTAGAAGATGTTGTAGAAGGTGTTGTAGAAGAGGTAGTTGTAGAAGAGGAAACTGAGCAAGTAGAATCCATAGAACCGGTTATAGAAGATGGTGAAGTACACCGTAAATCAGAGCGTTTAAAATTTTTATCTGCACCGTTTCAACAGAAAGCTTATCAACCATTGCAATTTAGTTTATCAGATGGCCGTATTATAGAAGGGATTGTCGATCGAGTAGTGCAAGACGAAGTGATTTTGAAAAGTTATACAGGTGTCGTATATCCAACGAAAATTAATGAACTCGTGGAAATTAAGTGGCGAGGAAGAGTATTTTAACAGCTGTCCCTGAAAAGGGATGGCTTTTTTTATGCAAAAATAAATCAAAACTGCACAAGATAAAAATATAATATCACAAAAAGCCCCGAAAGTTAGAATACCTAACTTCGAAGCTCATTGCCTGACACTGCTATCATCCATTTTAAAACAAAGACACTACTGCAAAGTCTTTTGACTTGAAATTAGTCGCATACACCTTCTAAAAATACGTCTTTTATACATTGAACTGCACAGAAGCAATTCAAGTCAACAGTAACACAGCTAGTTGATGCTTCCCAATCTACAACTTTACAGATAGTTGATAAATCTACATCAGTACCGCAATCTGTTAACAAATCAGCTACACAATCACCGTGTTTTAAAGGAATTAATACACGTAAAGTAGCACAGCAACGGTCGAAAATATCCTCTACTCGGAAAAAGACCGAGAAACAGTGATGATCGCCAGAAGCTCTAGTTCTGAAAAACGCTTTAAAAGGTGTGCCGTCTTTGTTTAATAGCATAAATACTCGTGTATTAGCGTGTGTGCGTGCAGGGCTTACTAATCCACCAAGAGGTTCAAGGAAACAGTTTGTTGGGCAAGTGTCACAATCATCATTATCATTTTGGTCTTGGATGTCTTTAATTGCGCGTACTACGTCGCAAACACATCCTTTTGACACTTTGTGACCTACTGCATCATCATTTCTTCCGCATCCCATTATTAATTTCACCTCCTTTTCAATCTCCTTATACAATATGTCATATTTGAAAATGAACTAGGGCAACTGCCTCAGTTATGCATAATTTTTCAAAAGAAACGCATACTGTTCTTAAAAAAAGGTGAAGTATATGAAGAGAAATATCTTAAGGATTTTGATTTTATCACTTAGCATCCAGTTTTTAGTCGCTTGCTCTGGAGAACAGCAGGAAAAATTCGCTACCTATCATGCAGCGGGTGATAATGGATCACAATCAGCAATTGAAAAGCTTCTGAAAGAAGAAAAGTCGATTAAAAAAGGTACTGCTGTTTTCGTGGATGATGTTGTATTAGTGGGTGTGCAGATAAAACCTTTTTCAAAATTGAAGCGATCCAAAATCGAAGAGAGTTTGCAGAAGAAATTTGAAAAGGAATTCCCTGGTAAAGACGTACTCGTTAGTACTGACTTCAAAATATCTTGGGAAGCTCAGAAGCTTTTGAAAAAAGAAATAACAGAGGAAGAGCTGAAAAAGAAAATTAAGAAATTACAAGATCTCGCAAAGGAAGAAACCTGATGAATCAAAAAGATTATGAGCAATTACAAACGAAACTATCTCCTAAAACGCCTATTGCCAAAAATGTACTAAAAGCTTTTTTAGTGGGAGGTATTATTTGTGCAATCGGACAAGCCATTTCTTTTTTCTATATTATGAATTTTGATTTTACAGAGCGTACAGCAGGTAATCCAACGGTAGCAACAATGATTTTCATTTCATTATTACTGACTGGATTTGGACTTTATAAAAAGCTTGGACAATTTGCAGGAGCAGGGTCAGCAGTACCAGTTACCGGCTTTGGTAATGCAGTTATTTCAGCAGCTATTGAACACAAGACAGAAGGCTTAGTACTCGGAGTTGGTGGGAATATTTTCAAATTAGCGGGTTCTGTTATTGTATTCGGAGTTGTATCTGCCTTTTTTGTAGCACTTGTTAAATTAATTTTAGTAACGATTGGAGTGACTCAATGGTGATGGATAAAGGTGTAATTTATTTTCCATCTAAGCCGTCCATTTTAGCAGCAGGAGTGGTAGTTGGACCATTGGAGAAGAGAAGTGTTTTTGCGCAAAATTTCGATTTAGTACTAGATGATGAAAGGGCAGATCAAAAAACAAATGAGCAAGGACATCAACATTTGATTGAAGAAGCTGCACAAATAGCATTACAAAAAAAGAAGTTGACTAAGGATGCTGTAGATTTTTTTATAGGTGGAGATTTAGTTAGTCAGATGACGCCGACGAATTTTGCTGCTGCTACTATTGGAAGCCCGTTTATCGGCATGTACTCAGCGTGTGCTACATCAACCTCAGCCGTTATTATCGCTAGCTTACTAACGGAGCTAGGTGGTAGCCATTATGCAATCGCTGGGGCTGCAAGTCAGCATAATGCGATTGAAAGGCAATTCCGATATCCTGTCGATTATGGAGGTCAAAAACCAGCAACTGCACAATGGACTGTAACTGCTGCAGGTTATGTTCTAATTGGTAAGCATCAAGAAGGCGAACCTTGTATTGAGGCTGCGACTTTCGGAAAAGTAGCGGATTTTCAACAATCCGATCCATTTCATATGGGGGCAGCAATGGCACCTGCAGCATTTTCAACTATTAAACAACATTTAAAGGGTAGAGGACAAACAGTGCAGGATTACGATGTTATTATGACTGGTGATTTGGGAAAAGTGGGCTTGCCCATTTTAAAAGAAATGCTAAGACAATCTGGTTTTACGACAAAACAGTTAGAAACAATTCGCGATGGCGGTGCTGAATATTACGGAGATAATCCATTGTTTTTAGCTGGTGCAAGTGGGGCGGGTTGCTCCGCATCTGTGTTTTTTGGCGAAATATTAGCAGAGCTAAAAAGCGGACGGATGAAGCGAGTGCTATTAGTAGCGACAGGTGCTCTCTTGTCACAATTATCTGTGCAACAAAATCAATCGATTCCAACCGTTGCACATGCAATCGAAGTAACGATGAAATGAGGGAATAAAATGTTTACTTCTTTTATAATCGCATTTATTGTTGGCGGATTAATTTGTGTAATTGGTCAACTGCTGATGGATGTCGGTAAATTAACACCTGCACATACATTAGCCATATTAGTTGTCACAGGCGCAATTTTAGATGGCTTTGGCTTATATGAACCGCTTATCGATTTTGCTGGTGCAGGTGCAACAATCCCTATTACGTCATTTGGTAACTCTTTGACACACGGTGCTTTAGCAGAAGCTGAAAAGCATGGTTGGATTGGAGTTTTAACGGGGATGTTTGAAGTGACGAGTTCGGGTATTAGTGCGGCCATCATATTTGGATTTATAGGAGCTTTAATTTTTCGATCAAAAGGAAATATCGACTAGTTCAAACGCCCTCTTCTTTCTGTAAACCGTTGCATACAATACGGTGAGAGAGAGGAGGGATTTCTTATGTCAGGATTCTCAGGTTATGGTTACGGCTACGGCGGTGGCTTCGGTGGCGGAAACGAATGCTACTATGGCGGTCATAGCGGCAATGGTTCAACGTTTATTCTAATCGTTGTTCTATTCATCTTGTTGATTATTGTTGGCGCAAGCTTTATGGGTTAATAAGGGGGGACTTAAATGCAAAGCTCATTCTTTCGAAAAATTGAAGGAAAAACTGGCGTACCAATGGAAGATGTACTTGCATTAGCAAATGCTATTCAATATGCAGATTTTCAAGACGAACGCCAAATTCGAAAAATCATTCGTAAAGTATCTCAACTAGCAAATAAACCAGTAACAAAAGAGCTAGAAGAAAAAATCGTCGCATCTATCTTAAAAGATGGTAATTCTTTAGATTTGAATAAAATTCAAAAAATGTTATAGCATACAATAATATTCTCAGTAATATACTAACTTTAATCGAAGATATGTCTTTGCAGGTAAAGTTATAATATAGGAGGGAATTTTGATGGGCTACATTCTACCAGTTCAGCCATTACAAGCAACGCAATATGCAGAACGTATGAACATGAAATCATATAATTATGCTCATGTTAATACAATTGCAAAAGTAAAAAAGCAATCTCATTTTGAACGTGAGCTTGATATGCGTGCTGAACTTACTGAAATGCAATTGAACAATGAAAAAAACAAAAATCGTGGGAACTCCCTTCAAGTCCATCAACAATTCATCCATCCTAACCCAGCAGAGTTACCAAAATTTGAACTAAAGGTTACTGATAGAGGTAAATATTATAGTAAATATGTTTTAAAAATACTATAGACGATTATCATACGGTACTTCGAAAATAAAAAGGAGCCAATCCATGGTTGAGTTTACAATCAACCGTGGTTGGCTCTTTTTGTGGTAGAAATTAGGTAGATAGATTATTAATTAAAACATTTACACTAGAAAGTCCACAAATCCAATGAAAAAGAGATGAAAGTATCAATGAATAAATAAAAAAGCTACTAAAACGTGGATTATTCAGCGTTTTAGCAACTTAATATTAGAATTCCTTTTCCATTGCGCGATATGGAATGCCAGAATCCAAAAATTCAGGTGATGTAATAATATAATTTTGTTTTTCGTAGAAAGGAATAGCATGTGTTTGAGCATTTAACTTCACTTTTGCTAATTGATGACCTTTAGCGTATTTTTCTAAGTGTGTCATCATTAAAACACCAATTTGCTTTCTTCGAAAATCAGGTAATACACAAACACGGTCTACTTTAGCGATATTACCGTCGACTATTCGTACTCTGCCTGCTGCAATCGGTTCTTCGCCATTGTATGCTACGAAATGTGTTGCGTCTTTGTCGTATTCATCTTTTTCTAAAGGTAGAGGAACACCCTGCTCTTTAACGAAGACTTCCTCCCGAACAAAGAAAGCGTCTCGTAATTCCTTCTCTGTCTCAACAATTTTAGCAAAAACCAATAATTACTCCGCTCCAGACAGTCGGAAAGTTTCGTAAACCGTCCAAGAACCGTCTTCTAACTGATAAAGTAAATGAATACGATCAATAACTTCTTCGGAATAAACGTCTGTCATGCGTAGCTGACCATAAATATCATCATGTTCACCTGAGGACATTTCTTGTGCAATGGTAATATGTGGCACAAATTTATATTCTGGTTCTTCTCCGAATGATTTAGCATGCAATGCATCATGTAATTTTTGAAGCTGTTCTGTTGCTTCCACTTTTAGATAGATAGCATTGTTCACTGGCGCAAATGAACTTACTTTTGATACGTGAATTGAAAGCGGTTTAAATTGTTTACTAATTTCTTGGAGCATACTAGTAACTTCGTTCACTTTTGAGTCATCTACTTCAAAAGCACTTTTTAAAGTAATATGAGGTGTGATTTTAGAAAAATGCGTGTCATATCTTTTTCTATATGAATTCGCAAAATCTTGTAGTTTCTTAGATGGAAATGCAACGATACCGTATTTCATTATTCCGTCCCCCCTAAGTAGTTTTATATAGCTTTTCTTAATTTTCAGTATAACAGAAAAAAGATAATATTCATTGTGAAATACATGTTAAATGGTAAAGTTTTGTTTTATGACACGTTTTAAGTCAGGTTGCCAAAATTTCCATGAGTGATTTCCTTCGAATTCATCGTAGAAAGTAGAAAAGCCTTTGTTGACTATCAACTCATGTAATGCGCGATTAGGTGTAAGAAAATCCTTAATGCTCTTATCCATAGTTACTACTTCATGTTCTTTTGTACCAATAACGTGATAGATTGAAAAAGCATGAACATCTTGTACCTGCTGCACTTTTTCTAAAACATTATCATTTACTAGAGGTGATTGCATTAATACTTTACCAAAAATATTCGGATATTGGATGGCTGCTAGTAAAGATACTGTCGCAGCCTGCGAATCTCCAATCAATGCACGACCCATCCCCATTTGATATGTAGAGTAGTGCTCATCAATATAAGGAACAAGTTCATGTGCTAAAAAGCGTAAGTAAGCTTCATGCTTTTCTCCATTTGGCAAATATTTTTGTCGTCGATCCTCTACACTTTTATAAGGTACACCAACAATTATTAAATTTTCGATATCGCCTTGCTCCAAATAGTCATCTACTACTCGAGAGATTCGGCCTAGTTGAAAATAATCTTTACCATCAGATGCGATTAACACTGAGTATTTATAAAGTGGTGAATAGTTTGCAGGTAAGTAAACTAATAGATGGATTTCTTCTTGTAAGGATTCACTGAAAAAATCTATATCTGTGATGGTGCCACGATCCAAAGCTATCACTCCTTCAGTTTTCTGTACGGAAATTGTAACATATAAGAAAGTAAAGGTATAATAGTAATAATAAAGGACCATAAATTTTGAAATGAGGATGAGTCATGTATAACAAAAAACTTCAAGTTTCATCAGAAGTAGTAGCTAAAGCGGCGCGTGATGCATTAGAACGTCGCGGTGTTACATTAAAGGATATTGCGGAAATTGTGTATGAAATGCAATTTGCATATAATGAAGGCCTATCTCTTGATCATTGTATTGAATCGGTTGATAAAGTACTGTATAAACGTGAAATTCAACATGCAATTTTAGTAGGGATTGAGCTAGATGAATTAGCAGAGAAAAAGTTGCTGTCAGCGCCACTACAACAATTAGTTGAATCCGATGAAGGATTATTTGGAGTTGATGAGACAATCGCTTTAGGAGCAGTATTTACTTACGGTAGTATTGCTGTAACAACTTTTGGACATTTAGATAAACAGAAAATCGGAATAATACAGCAACTTGATACAAAAGCAGGTGAAGGTATTCACACATTCCTAGATGATTTAGTAGGAAGCATTGCTGCATCTGCTGCATCACGTCTTGCTCACCGTATTCGTGATTTAGAAGAGCAAGGAAAATCAATCAAAGATATTAAACCATACGGTACTACAACAGATTAATATTCATCTAGTAATAGCCCAGCCCTCTACCGAAGACTGGGTATTTTTATGCTTTAAATGCTGAAAGTAAGCCGATAACTAATAGTTTATGTTAAGATTACGATGGTGATGACAATGAAAAAATGGGGACTCCTTTTAATCGGCTGTCTAGTATTTATGCTACAAGCATGTACAGAAGCTACAGTGACAAAAAAAGATGAATCAGAAAATCGAATCGATGTCGAAGTGGTAAGTATCATGGACGGTGATACGATTAAAGTGAAATACGACGGAGAAACAAAAAAAGTACGCTATTTATTAGTAGATGCGCCTGAAATGTACCATAAACAATTAGGTGAACAACCATTTGGACGAGAAGCGCAGGCTCGTAATCGTGAAATATTGAACAACGCAAAGCAAGTTTCAATAGAATTTGATGTTGGTGAACATGAAGATAAATATGGTCGCCTTCTTGCCTATATATATGCGGATGGGAAAAGTGTTCAAGAGCAACTAATCCGTGAAGGTCTTGTACGAGTTGGATATATATATGAACCGAATACTACAAATGTGAAAGCTTATGAGAAAATTCAAGATGAAGCTAAAGCATTGAGAAAAGGAATTTGGCAATACGACGGTTATGTAACAAATCGAGGGTTTGATAAATCGGCTGTGAGAAGTGGGGGCTCTACTGAAGGGCAATCAAATAAATCCGATAGCTCAAATCAATCGAATAAAACAAGTTGCTCTATTAAGGGGAATATAAACAGCAAGGGCAATAAGCTTTATCATATGCCAAGCTCCAACAATTATGATGTAGTTAAAGAGGAAAAAATGTTTTGTACTGAAAAAGAAGCGGAGCAAGCTGGATTTAAAAAAGCTAGCTAAAATATAAAAAAGACTTCTCGCAATTGCGAAAAGTCTTTTTTATATTTTTGCTCGGATTTATTATCTTGTCTATTTAATAAAATACAATACATTATCCGTCGGTTCATACTTTACACCGTAAAGAAGTTCATCTTCGTACGCATGAATATTTTCATATATCCATTTCATATGTCCAAGTATTTCTTCTTCAGCAACACCCGTTGGAGCCCAGTAATGAATATCCATTCTCAGTGGCTCGCCTGTCTTTAAATGATGTCTGCAATAACAAATATGTGATGCTAAAATGAAATCGTGACGTTTATAGAAGCGTAATCGCTTTTCAGTGTCTTCTTCAGCTTGATCCAGTGATTCTACCTCCAATAAAATTGGTTTGCCATTGCCTTTTAAATGCTCTAAAATTTTCCCTCCCAATCCTTCACCACGTGCAGAGGAAGAAACAAATAAATAATCGACAAATAAATAATCAGGGTGATCTACATATGTTAATACATATTTTTCGCCTTCTACCTTTTTATAAATACCTACTTTATCTTTCAATAAAAGTTCTATATGTTGACGTGATTTCATTTCTTCAACGGGAAAATATTCGTTCAGTTTTCCAAACCAATCCATATGTATAACCCCTTTCGAATTAATTTTATTATGCAATGTATTGTCGTAAAAATAAAACCGAAATACATCAAAAGAGTAAGATGTTGTTCAATCTTATGAAGTTCCTTGATTGGACTTCCAAATTCAACATATCATTTGGAATTTACCCAACACAAAGATGGTAGCCATTGCTGAGCATTGACTAAAGATAATTTAATTGTATTTTATATACCAAATCAACAATAGATTAATACGATTATCGAGAGATTAAGAGAATTTGGCTTTAATGCTGTTCATCCAGAAAAACTTTATAAGGAAAAGGAAGGTAAGACAATCGAAGACCCTGATGGCTCTGGAGAGTAGTGTTTATGCATACAGTCGAAATTTAGTGTGATACTCTAATGTAAAGATGGTTTAGGAGGTACTCACATGACAGAAATTTGTGTGGTAAGACATGGAGAAACAGATTGGAATACAATAGGGAAATTACAAGGTGTAACAGATGTACCTCTTAATGACAGAGGAATCCAACAAGCAAAAGAATGTGGTGTTTTTTTCAAAAAAACTAAGTGGGCTGCAATTTATACAAGTCCATTAACAAGAGCAAAACGTACAGCGGAAATAATTAACGAACAATTACACATACCTCTAATTGAAATTGAAGAGTTTAAAGAACGTTCTTTCGGTGAAGCAGAAGGTATGGACATGGAAAAACGTATAAAAGCATTTCCAGATAAACAATATCCAAATCAAGAATCCTTGGACTCAGTGCTTGCAAGGTTACGAAACGGACTTGTTGAAATTCATGAGCAGCATCCAAATGATCGAGTCATTCTAGTCGCCCACGGAGCGGTAATTCATGCGCTCTTTACACTACTCGAGAATGGCGATACTTTTCCACAGGAAGTACGATTAGCAAATGCAGGCGTTAGTTATATCAAGATTCAAGACGATAGATGGTTACTTGGTGAATTCAATCAATCATCACATTTGTCGCAAGTAAGTGAAACAGGAAAGATTTAAGATGTGTATGATATTATGTACATCTTTTTTAATTCTCTTTGAAAATGAGCTAAAATAAGGAGTTTTTTTAAATGAAGGATGGTTAACGCCGGTGTCAAGAAAGGGATCAATAATTGATAGGTTCAAAAGGAACGTTATGATCTGTGGTAACAGCTAGTACTTGATGTCTGTAAGTAGTAAGAGAAGTGAATTAGTAATTGTTAATAAATACAAAAAATAGGGAATAGGCCAAAAAATCAATATTTGAGATTTACATGATTGCTTTTTTTTATGTTGGACATACTACTATGAAATGAATTTGTTATAATTCATTTTCAATTTTCCCTACTATCATTAGTTTTTTTACCGTATTCTTTTGGTATTTCTGCGGATTTCCATGGATGAGAGAAGCTGTTTGTGGGGTATGTATAATTCAACTGTTTGTCGTGTATTTATCTTTGAAGGTATACAAGAATTCGTTCGAACGTTTAACGATTCTGTAGTTTTTGAAGTGGGACTCATATTTGTCGTATCGCCAACAACAAAAAGGCTTTCCTTTAGACAATATTCCTCGTTTTGTAAATTGTAAAACCTACATTTTGTATTAAAATGGTAGGTATTTTGTCGAAAAATAAAACGTTTACAAAGAAGTTCGATATTGACAATGGTATGTTATATTTATCATGGGGTTAAGCCTAGTATTTAAGGTCTTTTTTTACAACAGGATGTATATTTTTCGACAATATTCGATAAATGAAACGATGTGATTTTCCACATTGGAACAATTTTTTTGCGAAATTGTGAACGCTAATGTTACAGGATTGTAAAAGTTGTAATAGAATATGTAAAAATAGCAGATATTCTATTAAATTATTGTTAAGCTAATTTAGCGTTCAGGACAAATATATGTTTTGACACTAACTTTTTCAGGAGGAATTTATGTTTAATCGAAAAAAGCCAGATCCATTCTTTGAGGTTTTAGCAAAAATTGCTATAAATGTGCAAGAGGCAATGCATTATGCCAACGATTTCCGTATTCAGAGTTTGGAAGACTTAGAAGAAATTAGCAAACGAATGAAAAAATATGAAACGGATGGGGATTCTCTCATTCATGAATTAATCGTGATGCTGAATAAATCATTTATGACCCCAATTGAGAGAGAAGATATTTTAGCGCTTGCAAACAGTATGGATGACGTTCTTGATGGAATGGAAGAATGTATTGCACACTTCGACATGTTTGCATTAATCGATATCGATGATTCAATGAATACATTTATCGGTTATATTGTGAAAAGTGCTGATGAAATTGTAAAAGCAATGGACTTATTAAAAACGAAAAACTTAATTGGTATGCGTGATCATGCCATTTTAATAAAAGATTATGAAAGTAAATGTGATGAAGTGCTTCGTACATCCATTAAGCAACTATTCTTGCATGAAAAAGATTCAATCCAACTGATTAAGTTCAAGGATATCTATGAACAATTAGAGGATATTGCAGATGATTGCCAAAATGTAGCGAATACTATGGAAACTATTATTATGCGTAATGCATAGGAGCAGGAGTCACGAATGGATACAATACTCTTATTAACAGTTTTAGTTGTTATTTTTGCACTGACATTTGACTTTATCAATGGTTTCCATGATACAGCAAATGCCATTGCTACTTCAGTATCGACACGAGCTTTGCCACCTAAAGTAGCAGTAATAATGGCTGCAGTTATGAACTTTATCGGGGCAATCACATTTACAGGTGTTGCAAAGGCAATTACGAAAGACATCGTAGATCCTTTCGCATTATCAAATGGTTCAGTAATCATTTTAGCTGCATTACTTGCAGCAATTATTTGGAATTTAATTACTTGGTATTACGGAATTCCGTCTAGTTCATCTCATGCGATTATTGGTGCTATCGCTGGTGCTGCTATTGCAGCAGCCGGTTTTGGTATCTTGAACTACTCAGGTTTCGTGAAAATATTAGAAGCTTTATTATTATCACCGTTTATTGCTATGGCTGCGGGTTACTTGATGATGTCTCTATTCAAAGTCATTTTCAAAAATGCAAATCTATATCGTACAAATAAAGGAATCCGATATTTACAGATTTGTACAGCTGCACTTCAATCGTTTACACATGGTACGAATGATGCGCAAAAAGCAATGGGTATTATGACAATGGCTCTAATCGCTGCAGGATTACAAACTGGTGATGATATTCAAGGTTGGGTTCGAGTTTCCGCAGCAATAGCAATGGGTCTTGGTACGTCGATCGGTGGTTATAAAATCATCAAAACAGTTGGTGGTAAAATTATGAAATTGCGCCCTGTTAACGGTGCAGCAGCTGACTTAGCTTCTGCTTCAGTTATCTTCGGTGCAACATTAATCCACTTGCCAGTTAGTACTACACATGTTATTTCTTCCGCTATTATGGGGGTAGGATCTGCACAACGTGTGAAAGGTGTTAAATGGGGAGTAGCTCGTAAAATTGTTTTGACTTGGATTATTACAATGCCATCAGCAGCTGCAATGGCTGCATTGATTTTCTACATTTTAGATTTCATTTTTTAAAAACTTAGCTAACAACTGCCTGACAACTGATTACAAATCGGTTGCAGGCATTTTTTATGAATATTATTATTTGAAAATTATGAAAATATATTTATAATTGGTAGAAGTAAGAAAATAGGGTGTGGGGGGAGTTTTATGAAGAATAAGAGATTAGGATTCAGTGTTGTCGTAATGGCTATGATTTTCTTATTGGTGGCATGTTCATCTGCCGATACAAAAGGTGGAAAATCATCAGTTGATAAAGTAAATAACAAGGACAAACAAACTGTTGTGTATGGCCGAGGAGCGGATTCAGTTTCGTTAGATCCAAGTACAGTAACTGATGGTGAATCGTTCAAAGTAGCACGCAATATTTTTGAGACATTATTAGTTTTTGGCGAACAAGATACATCTACACAACCTGGCTTAGCTAAAGATACGAAAATCTCTGATGATGGTAAGACATATACTTTTACGCTTGAGGAAAACGTTAAATTTCATGATGGTACAGACTTTAATGCGGAAGCCGTTGTTAAAAACTTCGAGCGTTGGATGAATGGTAGTGCGGATCAATTTCCGTATTATGCAGACATGTTCGGAGGCTTTAAAGGAGACAAAAATCACATTATTGATAGCGTAAAAGCTAATGGAGATTATACATTCATCATCCAATTAAAGAAACCAATGATTCCGCTATTAAATAATTTAGCTATGGTGGCTTTTTCAATTGCAAGTCCAACCGCATTTGAAAAGGACGGAGAAAAATTTGGAGAAAATCCTGTAGGAACAGGTCCATTCAAATTTTCAGAATGGAAAAGAAATGATTCAGTCATTTTGACAAAAAACGATAGTTACTGGCAAGATGGATTACCAAAGATGGATAAAGTTATTTTTAAAGCAATGCCAGATAATGCAGCAAGATTAAATGCATTATTGAGTGGAGAAATTGATATTGCAGATGGTGTAGCTCCTGCATCTATTTCGACAGTTGAACAAAATGACCAAATTATTTTAATGGAACGGCCTTCATTTAATGTAGGATATTTAGGGATGACAACAAATAAAGCGCCATTTACAGATATAAAGTTACGTCAGGCGATTAGCCATGCAGTAGATCGCCAAGTAATTGCGGACACATTCTTTGAAGGAAAAGCATTAGTAGCAAAAAATCCGGTGCAACCTACAGCTTTAGGTTATAGCGAAGATACCCCTTTATATGATTATAATCCTGAAAAAGCGAAAGCATTGTTGAAAGAGTCTACTTATGATGGTAAAGAATTAGAATTATGGGCAATGCCCGTACCGCGTCCATATATGCCGGATGGACAAAAGGTTGCTGAGGCGATTCAGAAGAATTTAGCAGATGTGGGGATTAAAACGAAAATTGTGTCATTCGAATGGGCGACATATTTAGAGAAAACAAAAGAAGGGGAAGCAGATTTATTTTTACTTGGTGGTACAAGTGATAATGGTGATCCTGACAATTTATTATCTTTGTTCTTTGATCGTGATGGATCTTTAAATAACTCTCAGTTTTCAAATGATGAAGTTCAAAAGCTTCTGCAAGCTGGTCGTTCTGAACAGGATGTAGAAAAACGTAAAGAGATATATAAACAAATTCAGCTTATTTTGCATAAAGAAGCACCTGTATTACCATTAATACATTCCACACCACTATTAGCAGTATCTAAATCAGTAAAAGACTTTAAAGCACATCCAACAGAAGCTGATGATTTAAAGAATGTCTCTGTAGAATAAAATAAAAACAACACGCTCGTTTTTTAGAGCGTGTTGTTTTTTGTAGACGATATTAGATAGCTCGGTATTTTTTTGCGCAATGAAATTTAAGGAAATGAATAGTACCGAAAATAATAGCAATAGACCGAGGTCGATAGCGATATCTGCAAATGCAACCCATTTATACATAACGTCCGTAAGAGCATCTACGGCGTAGTAAAGTGGCATGATTTTACCGATTGAAAGCAACCAATCCGCCATGCCATCCAGTGGAAATAATCCTGTAAAGAAAATTTGCGGAACAATGACTAGTGGAATGAATTGAACCATTTGATAGACTTCACTTTTTCTTCTTTTTTAAGATCATTCTCGCGAGCAACCCTTCAACAGTAAATGAAGCAATTTGCATAACCAAAAATAATGATTGAGTATTCAGTTAATAAAATCCGGTAGAATAACAAAAAACCTTACGGGCACTTCAATTGATAGAAGGCATCATAAGGTTTCTTGTTTGAGATTATTGAGTCTTTTGTAAGAATCACTATTCATCATAGTTGTCGAGAGGATAAAAGTCAATATAACGGAAGCTTTTTAGTGAGTCTTGATAATATAAATAATGGCTGACTTGTCATGAAGACAGAGTCAGCCTTTTATTATTAATCTCTTATAATAATTCTTTACGAAGTTCTTCTGCTGATTTTGGTGACAACAAGCCAAAAGGTACATCGAAAACCGTTTTAGCTCCTTTGTCGCCAGCTTTGTTAAGCTTGTAAGCAGCACGTGCAAAGGCAACTAGGACGCTTGATGTGAAGTATGGATTGCTTTCTAAGTTTAAAGAGAACTCCATAATTTGCTTATGCTCAACGTTAGATTCACCACTTCGAATAACGAACCCACCATGTGGCATACCGCTATGATTTGTAGCAATTTCATCTTCAGAGATGAAATTTACAGTTGTATCATAATCAGAGAAATAGTTTGGCATAGTTTTAATTTGTTCTTCGATTTTCACTGCATCTGCGCCATCTTCTAAAACAACGAAACATTCACGGGCATGTTTTTCGCGAGTAGTTAATTCAGGGTTTTCACCGTTGCGTACACGATTTACTGCCTCTTCAATTGGTAATGTATATTGCACTGCATTTTTAACACCGTCAATACGACGAACTGCATCAGAGTGGCCTTGACTTAAGCCATCACCCCAAAAAGTATAAGTATTGCCAACAGGTAATACTACTTCTCCTAGAAGACGGTTTAATGAAAATAGACCTGGATCCCAACCAACTGAAATGATGCTTACTTTGTTTGCAGGTTCTGCAACTGCATTTACTGAATCAAAGAAAGCTGGAATGTTGGCATGTGTATCAAAACTATCAATTGTATTAAACCATTGTGCGAAATGAGGTACTTGCTCCGGTAAGTCCGTAGCAGATCCGCCACATAGAATCATAACATCAATGACGTCTTTAAATTTTTCTGCATCGTTCCAAGCATGTACTGGCACATTAGCACTCGCGATTTTTAAAGAAGAAGGATCTCGACGAGTGAACACTGCCACGAGTTCCATATCAGGGTTTTGCGCAATTGCCCCTTCAACACCACGTCCTAAATTACCATAACCTACGATACCAATTCGAATTTTGCTCAAAGTTGTTCCTCCTAGAAATATGTATAGTTTCATCAAATATATTACCAATTGTACTTTTTATTTAGAAAATTCACAATGCTATAGAAACTAGATTAATAGTAAGGAGTATGCACTTTTTTTATAAGGGGAATTAAGGAGGTTGGTACTAACATTCAGAGTAAGATTATTAATGCTTGGTAGAGGTTAGTATAGTACTAGATCGACACAGTTCATAGTATTCATGTTCCTTATCAATGCTTGGTGGATTATCCAAGAACAAAAAAACATCTCGAATATACAGAACCAATAGCCGCTTCGAAATAATGGATATTATCATGTTTAAGGGATATTCGCATATACACTTATTACCCCCTTGCATAATCTAATAAAGGAGGTGATACAAACTATGTTAGAAGTAAATCGTATGAGTAATATTTACAATATAGTTCCAATAAATAACGATAGTCAATGTCTTTTATTCTATCCTAACCAAAGTAAAATGATAGACGAAACTATGCATACAAGTACTATTCACTTTGGTCTACAAGAAATGGAGGTTACTTGTAAATCATTAAATACATTAAAAGAGAATGAGATAGGGTTATCAAACACTGTAATAGAAAACTTGCAACTTCCTTTAGGGGTAGATTACGAAATATCAATTCAAAACGGGCGTATAATTATAGGTCCGTTTATTGGTATATTGGTTGCGGATTCCCAAGAGGTTCTAAATAAGAGTAAAAAGAGGCTTAAACATGTTATTAAACAGTACCCGTTAATTAGAGGGGTTATTGTAGCATTTTCTTGGGAGGGGATAGATCGAAATAACTCTAAGGTAAACGGTTATATTTACAATCCTTCTTCAAAAAAGTGGGAAAGTGGTAATTTCCCATTTCCAACTGTAATCGTAAAACGAACGTTGTTATCGAGAGAAAGAAAAAAATATTTAAAAAATCTCTATGGTTCACGTTTTTTTCATTTAGCTACTCTTAATAAATGGAAAATGTATCAACGACTTAGTTCGAATAAACAATTGCTTCCTCATTTACCTAAAACATTCTTATATAAAAAGCCTGAAGATATTATAAAACATCTGAAAACCTTTTGTACAATTTATGTAAAGCCATTATCAGGATTACAGGGAATTGGTATCGAAAAATTCGTTGCAGAATCTAATCAATATTGTGTTAAATATCGAAGGAATAAAAAAAATAAAACTATAATTTTTTCCTCTGAACATGAACTACTTGATTATGTTAAATCTAAGTTCAAAAGTAAGAAATATATTATACAGCAAGGAATAGACTTAGAATTAGAAAAAAACCATACCATTGATTTTAGAATTGCTCTTATAAAAAATCAGAGTGGTTTATGGGAAGATGTGGGTATGATAGGTAGAAAGGGCATCAAAGGAAGTATAGTTAGCAACCTTTCAAATGGAGGTAAGGTAGAATTTGCGAAATCTTTACTGCTAACATCTCTTCATCTAACTGAAGCTGAGATGGTAAGTATCCGTCAAATAATGACCGATATTGCTATTAAAGCTGCCGGAGAGATTGACAAACATGAAAACATATTTAAATCTGGGGTTGATATCGCTATTGACCGCCACCGCCACATTTGGATAATTGAACTAAATAACTTTTCCCCAGGCTTTAGAAGTTTTTCAAAAGTTGGGTTTAGTGATGCAGTTTCTAAAATCAAAAATTCAAGAATGTTTTATGCAAAATATCTTGCAGGATTCCCAGAGGATAATGGAAATGGGACTTCTAAATAGAATGGGGAGACCAGCCAGAATCTCTGTGCGATGGGACCATGAAAAAACCACAAACCATTTTAAATACCTAGCGATATGGAGACACATATATAACACACTTTAGGCTGCTTTTTCATTATAATTTACTTGAGAAAGGTAGCCTGTTTCTTCTTGAATTCGTTTTTCATTATAATGTTGTAGATGGTCATCGATTTTTAAAATCATTTTCAAATTGGGTAAGGAATTGAATTTACAATACTTAAATTCCTCGGACTTCAAACTAAAATGAAACGATTAAATTACTACATTGTTCCGATAGTGTCCGTACCTAGACATACTATTAACTAGGTGATTCTTTTTCACGTAGTTATGAGAAGCTTACGATGTGTAGATGCTGCCTTGATCCGAATAGATGGTAACCCTTTTAGGATGGGTACGATTGCTTAAAGCTTCTTATAACGTATCAAATACCAGTGGCGTTTGCTATTGGCTGTAAAGCCTGAAGGTAACAATCTCGCTATTAAATAAATGGATGATTGTCGATATATCGTCGTACTCCCGTATTGAATATACGTTTTTTCAACAAAAAACACCACCATTATATGCACTTTTAACTAGTGTAACATTTAGGTAGGTGTTTCATGTTGTCTCAGTAATTCAGGAGTCCAATTTCTCACGAAATAGCTTGTGTTATTAACTGTTCAATAGTTTCATGATCACTATACGGCCCGGTTGCCATAGACAAAATAGTACTAACATTTAGGTTCAATAATGGGTAGTGGTTTGTTTACAAGCGCTAGCGGAAGCGGAAGCGGATTAATTGCACAAAAGCAATTTAAAACAACTATCATACATTCTTTTGTTTTTCGAAGGGAAAAACATCTTCATGTGAGTCAACTGGACAACCTGTCATATCAATAGGTTCAAGTAGTATCAATAGCATATAGCAAGTTTCTGCATCCATTTTTTCTAATCGAAAACCCGGATTTTTTTACATTTGGAGAAAGCCGAAAATGGCTTTTGACTGTCATTGGTGAAAAGCATTTGTGTCGGTGACTATGGTCACCGAAATAATCCAAACGATAAAGAATTGTGTTGGTACCTAGTACTCATAATTTTTCCATTTAATATATTATTAAAATCCAGCTAATGCTTTAGCGTAGTAGAGTGGAGTTACCATACTTTTATAGTATAATTCAGCATCTATTTCTCTTTTTCTAAATGCCCTATAGCGTATTTGGATTTCTAAAACCCATAGTTTAAGGTTTGAATCAACTATAATATCAAAGGCCACGTCTCCAAGGTGAACGCCTTTTTCTTCAATGGTTTCTGCTAGACTTTCACATAGTTGAACCATCTCTTTCTCTTTCTCTTTTGCTTGTTCGGGAGATAAATGATAAATAGAAGTTAATGCTTCCAATCCAGAAAGCATAGTATATCTATTATGGAAATTCGTAATAATACTATTTTCATTTGAAACTTTGCATGTAAAACCTGGACTATTCCATTGTTTAGTTGCATCCTTTTGTAAAACTACCCTAAAATCCACATTTCTATTTTCTGTTTTATAAGCGACAGATTGTTGAAGTACATAGTTTTTTCTTTTTAATGCTTTATAAAGAGAATTTACATTAAAAAAACTCTGACTACTTGAGTCGTTTTCTTTTAAGGAATATCCATTTTCTTTTTTTTCAATTACCCTAATACCTTCTCCATTAGCTCTTGTTGTAGGCTTAACATAGATTTCGTTATAATTTTCTAACATTTTGATTAAAGAGGACTTCGATAATTTGGTTGTTTTCGGTAAAAAAGATTCTAGATTAGGATTTTCGGAGAACACTTCAAACTGCTGCCACTTGTTTAAATAGTGAGAATTAAAAACCTCAACATCATGTTGGGTTAATCGGTTATACAACTCGACAGGTAATTTTTTTCTCCTATTATATATTACATCCGGAAATGGAAATGTTCCTTCTAACCATTGTGTTTTTTGTGTTTTACCACTTGGGTTATAATAGTAACCATTAATCGTTTTTTCTTCTAAATTGATATCTTTTAGTCTACAAACAAAGAGTAACCCCTTTATATTTTTATAGTCAATTGTTCTCCCAATGCGCTCTTGGTTAAAAAACCTTTTATACGAAATCATTATGCCAATTACAGGACCAATTTTTATTGTATTGTTATCTATCACGATTTCATAAGGGAGCTCCATCGGAATGTTATATCGTTCCATAATATCTTTTGAAATTGCTATTGTATTTATTGGCAGATCAGCATTCAATTCGACTGAAACTTCACATTTCCACTGTCCAAACTGTATTTCAATTTTCTCCTTACTTGAAAAATTAGTCACTATATCTTGTGAAAGGTAAATTTGATTTTTTTTATCTGTTAATACCCATTGAATATCCATTTTTTCACCTCCTTTTATTTTTTTTGGATAAAGATAGATTATGACTCACCATATTTAGTAATTGCTTTAGCATATTTAAACGGGGTGGTCATAATCTTGTGGAAAATTTCAGAAGGGATTTCATATGCCTTTTTTTCTGCTGCATAGTTCAATTGCAACTCAAGTAGCCATAAATGGAGATTATCATCTAAAATGATATCGGCAGCTATGTCTGCAATATGCATCCCTCGTTCCTCGTAAACTTGAACAGCTGACTTTACTAGCTCAACCATATCGTTTTCAATTCTCAGGGCTGATTCTTCGTCTAATTGGTAAATAGTAGACAAAGCTTCTTTACCAGTTAGCAGATTTTCCCTGCCAATGGTATTTGTCACAACGCTATCTTCCTTAGAAATCCTTGTTGTAAAACCTTGGAATATCCACTCTTTTTTATCATTCTTTTGGAGATAAACCCTAAAATCTAGCACTCGTTTTCCATATCTAAATGGTACGGGCTGCTGTACAATCGAAGGGGAAATAATATTACTATCAAGAAATTTTTTTAATTGTCTCTTATTTTCCAGGAACGTAGAGTGTTGCATTGAATCACGAACCATAAAACCATTATTTGTCCGACATAAATGAAAGATACCTCTACCACGTGAATTTCTTCGGGCTTTTATATAAAGCGCATCGTTTTCCTTAAGTAATGCAGTTAATTGGTTAACATCGGTGTATTTTTCTGTATACGGCAAATGTTTTCTTAGCTGTATCTGTTTTGATAAATACCTCCAAATTAGCCACTTATCCAGGTTTAGATAGAAAGAATTAAAAAGTACATCCCCAAGTTTTTTTTGTAACTCTGAAATAGTACGCTTTTTTATAAACGACCGATTAAAAATCACATCAGGTAGAGGAAACTCCCCATATCCCCACTGACCCCCGTTTTCAGTCCCATTAGGAGAATAATAATATCCTGCTATTCGTGAATCTTTAACGTTAATAGACTCTTTAGTACAAATAAAAATTAACCCTTTAGTTTCTTCATACTCTTTAAATCTAGGTAAATAGATTGAAAGCGTTTTATCGCTATAGTTTTTCAGTGTACCTGTAACGATAAAAGCCATTATTGGGCCGAGATAAATATGGCCCTCTTTTAATAAACAATCGTATGGTAATTCGGTTGGAATTGTATATGAGCTACTGAGGCCCATGGGTAATCCAATTGTTTCTTCCTTAATATCTACATCTTTGAGTACATTTAACTCTATTTCAAATGAACCAAAATGTATTGTTAACACTTTAGGTTGTGATAGGCTATCAAACAATGATTCAGATAATACCATTTGGTTTTCCTTTATTGATTCCATCCATTGAATATTCATTTTCTTTATCCCCCACATACATAATAAAAAAACCTCGTGTTCCCTTACTTAGAGTATTCATATTTCCTATTAATGCTTGGACTTTTATCTCGAATAGCCGTCTTAAAAACATGTAAATAGTCTACAGGTTCCTCAATTTTGAAACATTATCAAGGTAAGGGGAAATCATTAAAACTATTCTTTTGTTTAAACATATCATGCATTAAGTTAGTTCCTATCTATTCAAGTATATTTTATGTAAAATGTCTGGTTGAATTCTTAGCGGGAAAAGGAAAGGGTGGCTCTAAATAAAATGGGGAAGACTATTACAAACAATTTTATTGAATAAATCTATCGTTGCATAGGGTACAACACTACTTGTAAATACAATATTATCCATTTTTTTCGCAGATATTCTGATGAATGATCCAACTTTATTATTAGCCAAAGTGGCTAATAATGAAGATATGATATAATCGAAAACCACAAACCATTCTTTACAAATGGCTTGTGGTTTTAACTGTTCAACGGTTTCATGATCGCTAAGCCGTCCGGTTGCCATAGACAAAATAGTACTAACATTTAGGTTCAATAATGGGTAGTGGTTTGTTTACAAGCGCTAGCGGAAGCGGATTAATTGCACAAAAGCAATTTAAAACAACTATAATACATTCTTTTGTTTTTCGAAGGGAAAAAACATCTTCATGTGAGTCAACTGGACATCCGTCCATATCAACAGGTTCAAGTAGTGTCAATAGCGCACAGCATGTTTCCTCATCCAGTTTTTCTAATCGAAAAAAAGAAGTTTTTATGCAGTTGAAAAAAGCCGAAAATGGCTTTTGACTGTCATTGGTGAAAAGCATAAAGGGGATAGTATCAAATTTTTGGAGGCTACATATGAACTGAAAATCTATGTCCATTTCAGATAATATTCTTTGTTCCTTCTGTAATTTTTTCATCGCAAGGCAAATGTTACTTGCTTTATCCATACCCACTCAACCTCCTCTCAGTGTGAAAGATAAATTAATAGTATTATATAGTGTAAGGTGGGCAAAGGTGCTGGGGATAGAATGATTTTGATTTATCCTTCTTTCTTTTTTTGAATGGCAAGATAGGCAGCATAAGGAATTGTATTCATTGCAGCAGCAAACCCTCGATGACCATAACCTGGTCTCCAATTTACTTCATATATCCAAATCTTTTTATTTTCATCAATTCCTATATCAATCCCGAGCTCATCTAGTTGTTTTTTATACATGGCTTCAAACTTTTTTGGAAAACGAGCAGCAAAATGTTCAAGAGTCTTTTGAATATCATACCCCTTTAACCCATATTCTCTTTTAAAAAAATCTTCGAGATTCCCAGTATAGCCTCCACTGCTAATATTACTTATAATCCCATCTTTAGATCCAATACGTGGATAAATTAAGGTAGTAACCCATGTTCCTGACCCATTTTTTTGAACATGAATTCGGAAATCAAAGGGAAGTCCATCCTTTGTCCTGCTTGATATATAAGGCTGAACTAGAAATGGTTTCTCACTTATAATAGCCTCAATTTCTAAATGAAGTTCAGCTTCATCAATCGTCTTGCGTTTGGTTCCTTCTACAAGGTCAAATTTATCCCCGTTCCGCTCAATAAATCGTACATGTTTTCCATTATTACCCTTTAAAGGCTTTACAACGATTTTATTAAAGTCTTTAATTGCATTAAAAACTTCTTGAGGCTCTTTGATCTTGTTAGATGGTATTAAATAATTTGTAAACTCCGGTATCTTACTTATAATTTTGCATACTTTCATTTTGTTTCCTATTGGATGACTCGTGAAAGGAATAATCTTTTTTAGCTGCGAATATAGTTTTTTCTGATATGATGTCTTCAAACTGGAAGGATTATAAATTACATCTGGAAACGGCATTTCTTTTTGAAGCCAATTTCCATTCTCGTATACATAGCCATGAATAATTTTATCTTCAAATTTAACATTTCTTGGTGAAAAGTAATAAAATTCTATACCCTCCATTTTTGCAACGGCAGCACAAAAATAAGCTCTTTTAACCTTTAGAGGATTTTTTCTATAATAAAGCATACCAACTGTAACCATTTCATCCCACTCCTATATCGGATCCAAATAGAATTTAATATTACTCGCAGCATTTACTGCGTTTCTCTTTGCTTCATCCGACGAATCTCCGGACGCAATAACGTATCCGTAACGATGCCCCATTGATAGTGGGGGCATTATAGTTGCACCTTTACGGGGCTTTATATAAACTTCTCTAACTCCAGGTTGCTTAGCAGCCTTATTTTTACCAGTAACCTTTAAAAGATGCCCATAAGAGTTACTTGTTAAATAATGGGTATATATAGGTTTTTCGAATTTTCTTTTCAAGTCAGGTTCATAACCTAGATAAAGCTTGATCGTTTCTTCCACTAGATTAGTTCCAAATGCTTCCTCTATCATTCGATTCATTGCACCGCCAGATATTCTAGGATTAATCTCAACTAACTTCCAATTTCCATTTACATATCTAATTTCAATATGACAAGCAGCATTCGTTACACCTAGGTCGTTTATTATCGATTCAACCGCATTATAAAGCTCATCATATAGGTCTTCCTCTAGAGTTAGCTGTAAATCATAACCTGTTATAATAAATTTTATTTTTTTTGTGATATCTTGTTTGAAAACAGCGACAACAGTTAATTTACCATTATGCACAAGAAGCTCAACTAAATACTGTGGCCCGTCTAAGTATTCCTCGAGTAGTATATTTTGATTAGGATAGAGTGTTAAAATTTTCTTCATTACCGTTTTCATATTAAATTCATTTTCGACTAAATGGACATCCTTTGACCCTTTTGACACTGCTGATTTTATAATTAGCGGAAAATGATAACTTCTATTAATAAAGTGCTTCAAGTCGTCTGTTGGTTGGTATACCTCAAAATAAGGAGTCGTTGCATTCTCCCTTAATGCTGTTCTCAACACCGTCTTATCTTCCATTAATTTTAAAGCTTCTACAGAGATACCCGACTCACATAATTCATTCATAAGCTGTACAGCAAGTGATACAAATGGATCCACAAAGCTAACAATAGCGTTTATAATTTTCCCTTGTTGTTGAAGCTGTCTTAACTTAGTTCGAATAAAATCCTCGGTTATTTTTTTGGTATGGATCATTTGAGAAACATCTGGAAATTCTTTTCGCTGCACCATAAAGCTCTCTCTTTCAGTTAACAATACTGTGAGAAATCCTAATCGTGCAGCAGCTTTTATAGCCTCTCTACTTGATCCAGATTTTGTTGTTTCAATAAATATGATACTCTTCATGTTCTACCTCACTCTCTAGAAATAAAGAAATCAATCATAATTAATAGTGAAATCTTACAAATAGTTTTAAATATCAAATTGGTGTCGTTTTACACTTGAAAATTTTAAAAAAACTAATCCTTTTTACCTATTTGATATCTAATGAAATCATGCTCTCTACATAAAGATTCTTTATTATTATTATTATGCGATTAATGTGTATTGCTATAGGCCTTGAATGTGTAATTATTTCTAAATGCCTATAATTAAATGATGCCGGTCACTCATTTAAATTAAGCCTTTTTAAAATAAAAGGGTAAAAATTATCCAATACTATGAGTTTATTACTTTAATATATGTATGCTATTAATGTTGCTCTACATAAGGTATAAGGAGCTGATTAAAATGTACGGCATAAAAATTGTATTTGGAATAAATTGTTATATCATAAATGAAAAACTAAAAAAAGTGTTATCGATTTACCTAGAGATTATTGTATTTTCGATATTAAAACTAGAATTAGATCCAACTTATGAAGAAATAATTGAATTAGCTGCTTTAAAAGTGCGTGATAATAAAATTGTAGATAGATATGAAAGTATTGAAAACCGGATAACGAAATCTATAGATTTATAACTCAATTAACTTGAATTACGAAAGCTAAATTAAATGAAGCTTTACCGAAAGAAAATATCTTACTAGAGTTTTTCGATTTTAGAAAAGGTGACTTTTTAGTGGTGCACAATGCTAATTTTGATATCAAAAATATGCATAAAATTAAATTTATACTTTTCTGATAATTGTATTGACGAAAATGAATTCAAGGGTTAGAATCAAAACTAATCAAATAATCAGTAAGCGATGATTGGAAATAGTAAAAGGATAAATAAGCTCTTCAGAGAGCCGGTGGTTGGTGAGAACCGGTAGTTATTTGCCTTTGAACTCGTCCAAGAGCTACTCCGTGAAATAATAGTATCGGATGTCGGGATTCTGCCGTTAAAAGAATAGATGGTGATAGCCATCGAAGTGAGTGGGTTTATGTATTAGGCATGGATCAATTAGAGTGGTACCGCGAGCACAGCCTCGTCTCTATAGTTTCTATAGAGGCGGGGCTTTTTATTATTTAAAAAAGAAAAGGAGTGTATGTGAAATGTCGAGAAAAATATGGGTGTTTGATACAACTTTACGTGATGGGGAACAAGTACCGGGGGCGAAACTGAATTTATACGAAAAACTAGAAGTAGCTCATCAGTTAAAGAAATTGCAAGTTGATATTATTGAAGCGGGTTTCCCAGCATCGTCAGCCGGAGATTTTAATGCGGTAAAAGAAATTGCGATGAAGGTTGGGGATACTGATAATATTATGATTACTGCCCTAGCGCGTGCTGTTAAAGCAGATATCGATGCGGTTTATAATAGCGTAAAGTATGCTGAGAAGCCGTTAATTCATATGGTTCTTGGTACTTCAGACATTCACGTTGAAAAGAAATTTGGTAAATCAAAAAATCAAATTCTAGATATTGGGGTTGAAGCTGTTAAATATGCTAAGACACTTTTACCAGAAGTGCAGTATTCTACAGAAGATGCATCACGCTCTGAGTTTGAATACTTATGGTCGACAATTGAAGCCGTTGTCAAGGCTGGTGCTACGATGATTAATGTCCCAGACACAGTTGGTTATGCAGTGCCAGAGGAATTCGGTGAACTTATATTCAAATTAAATGACCGTCTAAAAAATCTGAATGAAAAAGTACTTTTAAGTGTACATTGTCATAATGATTTAGGTATGGCTACAGCAAATACATTAGCTGCTATAAAAAATGGAGCAGATAAAGTGGAGTGTACGATTAACGGAATAGGAGAGCGAGCTGGAAATGCAGCATTAGAAGAGGTTGTTATGGCATTAAATACACGTTCACCTTTCTACAATGCAAACACAAATATTAATACAAAGGAAATTATGAACACATCTAAGCTTGTAAGTAGCCTAATGGGACTTGATGTACAGGTGAATAAAGCCATTACAGGAGATAACGCCTTTGCACATTCTTCTGGTATTCACCAAGATGGTTTACTAAAATCACGTGATGCCTATGAAATTATTAGTCCTACTGAAGTTGGATTAGATGATATGGAGCTTGTTCTAACTGCCCGTTCTGGACGTCATGCAGTGAAAAATGCACTCGAAAAACTAGCCTTTAATAAGCTAACAGATGATCAATTTGAAGAAATTTTTGCTGACTTTTTAGTATTGGCTGATGCGAAAAAAGAAGTATATAACCACGATTTATATATCATTGTAGAGAAGTATTTTGCGCGTCATGACATGAATGAAGAAATTCACCATCACAGTGAAAATTTTTATGAGTTGTTGGATTTGCAAGTAATTAGTAATACAATTTTCCCATCAGCAAGCGTTAAAATAAAAAAGGGAGATCAGATTTTCAAAAGCAGCACTACAGTAGCATCCGGTCCAATTGATGCACTTTACTCATCGATTAAAGAAATCATTGATATCGATATCAAATTATTAGAGTATAAAATTAGCAGTGTATCTAGAGGGAAAGAAGCATTAGGAAAAGTAAAATTACAAGTAGAATATAAAGGCGAAAAATATATTGCAAAAGCAACGGATACAGATGTCATTAAGGCAAGTGCTTTAGCTTATATTAATGCAGTAAATAGTATTATTGTAGATAATTTAATGCCTGAAATAAGCAAAGAACCTATTGCACAATCACTTTAAATGCCAAAGACAACTTCTGCTTCATACGAGGAGTTGTTTTTGTTGTTCAAGGGTCTTGTAATTTTTAAAGGAGGATAATAAAGTGAAAGTTTATCAAGCAGATCTATCTGATACAGTTGGCGTAGCGGGGTTATTCGATATGTATCGCCAATTTTATAAGCAACAAACAAATATAGAAGGAGCTTATAAATTCATCCACAGCCGACTAACTAATAAGGATTCAGTCATATTTGTAGCGAAAAAGGGAGAGGAGTATGTAGGATTTACACAACTTTATCCAACTTACTCCTCCATATCAATGAAAAAAGCATGGATATTAAATGACTTGTTCGTGAAAAAAAATAATCGGAAATCTGGCGTTGCACAGCAATTATTACAATCAGCAATGGAACTAGGTAGACAAACAATTGCTAGCTATTTAACATTAGAAACTGCTCTCACGAATATAAATGCTAAACAGTTATATGAAAAGCATGGATTTGTTTACGACACGGAATTTGAACATTATACATTGAATTTAATTACTGTAGATAATAACCGATAATAATTCATTTTTCGCCTCTATGAAAATGGTGAGTTATCAAATAGATTATTTACATATAAAAAGACACCTTTTTATAAAATACTAAATTCATCTACCTCTGAATAGTATATAGCCGCACCTAAACTTACACTTTTAGAAGCAGTTGTTGCATAGTTAATAGTTCAAGAAATAATTTCCTGTTGCAGATGTTGTTGAAATTTCAGTAATTGGGTTTTTGGATAATTGTGAATCGAAATAGGAATCTGCTATAGACCAAATACCAATTCGGCCACTTGTATTATAAGGGAGTACTTATTATTGAATTGATTAGGCTAGCTAGTGATATTGTCATTATAAAAATTAATAATGGTATTTAATAATTTTAAAGTTAATAGCAAAGGATACTTCAAACTCTCCTTAACTCATAGAAAACTCCAAAGAGCTTTAATAAATCAAATGTTTATTATTAAAAAAAGAATTGTAATATTAGCGAAATTTAAATAGAGTAAATACGAATTAAGGCAACTTTTCGTTTTATTTTATACGAAAAGTTGCCTTTATCTTCAAGTAATATTATTTGGTATTAATTAAGCGATATTCACATAATTTCAATTAATACCAAAATTAATTTATTGTATAACGATGTATTTTATGGATATTTTCAGCATTAACTATTAGGTAAGAATTACAGTTTTTAAGATAGTTAATCTTAAGGAATTAACTAATTGAAAGACCTGAGCTAGCATACCCAGCTACCATATTATCAAGTGAATGACCAGTGGCTGCTGTAGAAAATACCATTAATAGTCGTGTTTGTGCTGTTACCTTTATATTTAATCCTGTAGTGATTCCGTGACTTACATAACCTAGAGGAAGATTGCCAGAGAGTTTAGGAGATAATGTTACAGAAGCACCTGGAACAGGAGTGAATAGATTATTTGGTGTAGTTGATTGATATAATTGAGCTGTAATTGTAATAGTAGTATTAACTAGAGATAGAGCCTCTGAAGTACTGAAAAAAGCATCCATCGAAGTGATTTTTCCATCACGAGGTATTGAAAATGCAAAATTCAGAAGTGCTCCAGCAGAACCTGTAAGATTTATTTTTGTCCCATCTAACTTAACGTTTGATGCAGAGTTCCCAAAGCCGATTAAACTAGTTGTTCCAACGTGCCCACCAAAAGTTGTAAGTTTAACAGGAATACCTGATGCGAAAGGGATTATTGAGCCAGGACCAGTAGATCCGGTAGATCCTGGAGGCCCAGCCTCTCCAGGGATACCTCTTAGACCCCTAGGTCCTTGTTCACCATCAGCTCCAGGAAGACCCATGAATCCCCTAGGACCTCGTTCACCTTTAGGTCCTTGAGGGCCAGGATGTCCAACAGGGCCTATAGTACCTTTATACCCTCTTGGACCTCGAGCAAGGTCAGTATCACAAGTACAGATATATTTACTGCACTTACTACATCTTTTTTTCTCATAATTCATTATTTCACCTCCTATCATTATCATGCTATTCACTTCAAAATAATTGATAAGGGCAGGCAACAAAAAGAAAGGTAATTGAAAAAAACAAAAATTTATATTAATCTTACTATTCTTTATTATTACAACTATTCTTTAAAAGAATGGAGCGTTTTACTATAAGTTATGGACGTTTCAAAATATTGTACTAGTAAACTTAATTAAGAAGGAGTTGGCTTTAGAATGATTGCAGCAAAGTTAAAAAAGGGTGACGAAATACGTATTATTGCCCCTAGTCGTAGTATGAAAATTTTATCTAAAGAGGGTATTCAAGAAGCAAGTGAGCAGTTGGAGGAATTGGGTTTAAAAGTGACCTTTGGTGAGCATGTATATGATTGTGATCTACATTACTCTTCTTCAATTCATGCGAGAGTGAAAGATTTACATGCAGCTTTCGCAGACTCAAATGTAAAAGGAATCTTGACAGTCATTGGTGGATTTAATGTCAATGAGATATTGCCCTATATCAACTATGAATTAATAAAGAACAATCCGAAAATCTTATGTGGCTATAGCGATATTACAGCGCTAGCATGGGCAATAACAGCTAAAACAGGTTTAGTCACATATTCTGGACCTCACTTTTCAAGTTTTGGAATGCGGAAGGAACAGGATTATCAAACGACTTATTTCAAAAAATGCTTCATGCAAGAAGAAGTCTATGAGGTTGAACAGTCGGCTGTTTGGAGTGATGATGCTTGGTTTAGAGATCAAGATAATCGCACCTTAATTCCAAATGAAGGTTTGAAAATTTATAATGGTGGATTAACTAATGGTACATTATATGGTGGGAACCTTTGTACTCTCAATTTACTACAAGGAACAGAATTTATGCCAGATTTAAAGGATGTCATATTGTTTATTGAAGATGATGAGTTAACAGATCCACTAACTTTTGCACGTGATTTTACTTCCTTGCTTCAGCAGGAGAAATTAGTCAACTTAAAGGGACTAGTAATTGGTAGATTCCAAAATAACTCTCAAGTTACTGAAGAGCATTTGCATTTTATCTTTGATAAACATCCTATTTTGAAGAACATCCCTGTGATGTATAATGCAAGCTTTGGTCATATTCAGCCTATGTTTACTTTTCCTATAGGAGGACTTGTAGAGATAGACACAGACAAAAAGTCGATAAAAATTATTGAACACTAATAATAAATACATATATTAAGTCTATGTATTGAGGTGGAAAAAGGCTACTGATTTTAGTAGCCTTTTCCTTTTTAAATTCATATCAATCAATCCATGCATTGGCTAAACGATTAATGCCATCCGTGATTTGTTCTTCGTTTAATCCACCATAACCTATTAAAAGGAGGATATCCTTTGGTGAAGTACGGTAATAATTAGATACAGAATAAATCTTCACGCCACATTCCATACCTCTTTGAATAGCAGAGGCTTCAGAAATGTTTAGTTTTAAGTGAATAATTAAATGAAGGCCTGCATTCTCACCTATAATTTGAACATTTTCTCCGAGTTTCAGTTTTAATTGTGTAACGAGGATGTCACGCCTTTTTCGATATAGAGTACGCATTTTCCTCAGATGCTTATCCCAATGACCTTGCTTCATAAATTCAGCAATAGCTAGTTGGTCTATGCGCGATACAGTGGATTTTTGTTCAGTATAAAAGTCGTTAAAGTCCTTTACCAGTTTGTTAGGTAAAATCATATAACTTATTCGTAATGAAGGAAGTAATGACTTTGAGAAAGTGCCAAAATAGATGACACGATCTTGGTAATCTAAACTGTGAAGTGAAGGGATTGGCTTGCCACTGTAACGAAATTCACTGTCATAGTCATCTTCAATAATATACGCATCTGTTTGTAATGCCCATTCAAGAAGTGCGTATCTTCTTTGAATTGGCATAATAATACCGAGCGGAAATTGATGTGCAGGCGTCGTGTATAACAGTCTAAGAGGTTCTTTTGGAATGGACATTCCTTCTGCATCTACAGGAATTGAAGCAATTTTCATTCTATACTGATTGAAAATGGTGTAAGCACGAGAGAATCCAGGTTCTTCAAATCCCACCGATGCTGTTGGGCCAAAATAATGACAAAGTAAGGAGAGCTGGGCTTGTATACCATTACATATGTATATTTGATCTACTGTACAGGATACACCTCTTGATAAATAAACGTATTGACATATTTGCTCGCGAAGAGACATTTCTCCGTGCCACGGACTATGATAAGTCATATCAGCGCGCATAAGATTAGTTGTTATTTTCCGCCAAGCTTTAAAGGGGAAGTGATCATGTGCAATTTGGCCAGAATTAAAGTCGATGTCTATAGATTCAATAACATCATTATTAAAAGTTTCTTTTGGTGTGGGGATTATTTTCATTCGCCACTCTTCAAGAAAGGGAGCTATGAAATAACCAGAACGTTCACGACTTGAAATAAAACCTTCAGAAGTTAACTGTTCATAAGCAATTTGTACGGTATGAATGCTTACTTGTAATTGATTTGCAAGTTGGCGTTTTGAAGGGAGTTTCGAACCTTCGATTAACTGTTGCGACTGGATTAACTCCTTTATTTGTTCATAAATCTGTATATATAAAGGTGTTGTAGATTGGTCAAAATAAATAGTCAATGTCATAGCTTCACCTCATCTGGTATGGTTAGAACCTTTCTTTTTGGTGCTATTCATTAAATCAAAATCTGTTTTAATAATAGCAAAGGAGTGAAGCGTAATGGAAGATATACAGCTAATAGGTGAACATGTATTGCTAGTACCCTTAAAGGATAGTCATCTAGAGGGACTTTATGTGGCGGGGCAGTTTCAAGAAATTTGGGCATATACATCGGCGAAAATAAGATCGATTGAGGATATGAAACAATATATACAACAAGCTTTATATGAAAAAATCAATTGCACCCAAAATCCATTCGTTATTATAGAAAAAAAGACAAATCAAATAATTGGATCTACGAGGTTTTTGGACATTGATTATAAACAAAAGCGATTAGAAATTGGATTTACATGGCTCACTCCAACAAAATGGCGAACGCCTATTAATACAGAATGTAAGTATTTATTGTTGAAGTATGCGTTTGAGCAATTAAGTGTCAATCGAGTACAAATAAAAACGGATCACGAGAATAAACGCTCACAGGCAGCAATTGAAAGATTGGGAGCAAAAAAGGAAGGGATTTTACGCAATCATATGATCCGGTCAAATGGTACAATCCGTAATACGGTAATATATAGCATTATAGATTCAGAATGGTCAGATGTGAAACTTCGTTTAGAAGGATTGCTAATACAATGAGGAATTAGATTAAGTCGAGTACAAATATATGTTGATACACCTAATTTAATAATACAAATAATGTATAAACAGTGATAATCTAATTGTAAATTTACATTATGGATACACAAGGGGGTTCTTATGAAGAAAATAATAGTTAAGCAATACGATGCATTTTCAATTAAACCTGGTAAGGGAAATCCAGCTGGAATCGTGTTAGATGCTGATAATTTAACCGATGAAGAAATGCAAGAAATCGCATCGAAGGTTGGTTTTAATGAATGTGCTTTTCCCGTGAAATCCAATGTTGCGGATCTTCGTATTCGGTATTTCACTCCAGGGCATGAAATGGATTTATGTGGTCATGCCACAATGGCTACTATTTTTGCTCTTGTTACAGAGAAATATATCGAATTTAAACGTAATTTAACAATTGAAACAAAAGCGGGCATACTATCGATTCAGTTAACTGAAGAACAAAAAACATATCATATGAGGATGGAGCATGCAAAACCGCGATTTAAACCTTTTGGTGGATCTATCAAAGATTTAGCCACTTCAATTGGTATTACTATAGAAGATATCCATGCTGAATATCCAATTGTTTATGGTAATACGGGGATTTGGACACTATGTATTCCTATTAAAAATATGGATGCCTTTGCAAAAATGGAACCAAAAACAACAACATTTCCTTCTATATTAAAAGAAATGCCGAATGCATCTTTACATCCTTTCTCACTGAAAGCTTTTTCTGAGGATGCGGATATGCATGCAAGGCATTTCTCCTCTCCTATTTCAGGTACTATTCAAGATGCAGTGACAGGGACAGCATCGGGTGTTATGGGTGCTTATGTTGCAACGTATTTACTTCCTGAGAGAAAAGGGCAGTATGATTTGATTGTTGAGCAAGGTCAAGAATTAGATAAAGATGGTAGAGTAATTGTCCATGTTGAGAATAATGAGGATATTACAATAGCGATTACAGGAACCGCTGTTTATGTGAAAGATATTGCAGTATATATTTAAATATTATCTCCGACTTTCAATTACATGAAGAATAATGATGTGATAAATAAGGCTGCTCAGTTTTTTTAACTGAGTAGCCTTATTTACTAGTATACGCTTATAATTATATTGTTTTGTTAAAATTGTATAATGGAGTTACGAGACAGCTGAAAAATTTGAAAAGCTTTTATTAAATGTGCGGATAATAGCTATGCTTAAAGCGATAGGAGAGACAAGATGGCGGAAGTAAAAACTGTTATAGAAAAGTTAAAGTTGCAACAATACGAAAAAAAAGTAGTACTGAATATGCCGAATCATGTAACGGAATTAGATGAGCTAGAGTTTGATAAGGATTTTAAGGAAGAGAATTATAATTTAGTTTTTGCATTTGTTTTTTCTCTAAATGAGTTTACTGCATTGCTTCAGGAGGTCGTGGAAAAGAATCGAGTTAAGGACAACGGGTACCTTTTTGTAGCTTATCCAAAGAAAAATAATAAAGAATATACGGAATATATTGAGCGAGACGCGCTGTTTCCAGCTATTTCGCCAGATGATGATGGCTACGTTTTAAATAGTACAATGAAGTTTGCTCGTATGGTTAGCTTTAATGATACATTTACAGTTGTAGGTATTAAAAATGAGCCAAAGCATGCAAAAAAATCTACTACTAGTAAAGCGAGTCAACGTGTCGGTGATTATGTGAATCGTATTCCAGACATCCAGCAGTATTTGAGTGATCAAAAAGAAATACTTGATGTTTATAATGCACTAACACCGGGGTATCAGCGAGATTGGGCACGATTTGTGTATAGTGCGAAACGTGATGAGACACAAGAAAAACGTTTGTCAGAAATGGTAGAGATTCTCGGTGAGGGATTTAAAACAATGAATTTATATCGTGCTAATAAGAAATAATCAATAGGTCGTTATTTTTATATATTTTAAATTCAACACCTTGAAACCATAGAAAATAAAAACTCCTGCTAAGTAGCAGGAGTTTTATTGTTTATAATGCTTTTTTAATATTGTTGTCCATGCGGTCACAGGCTGTAATTCTACATTAAGTCTGCAAGCATAATTTTAGTTATGGATGTATTCATATATCTGTAGTTGTCAGTGTCAAAATTATTATAAAAGCTTCCGAATCTCGAAAGAAATAGGAGCTATTTTGAAAAAAATTCACATAAGTTATGAGTATAGATTTATTTTGTATTAGGGATAGGCAAAGTGGAGGTGATATTATGCAGAAGGTTATTCAATTTTTAGCCATTTCAGCAGTCATAATAGGTGTAGGATATATTTCTTCTATTTGGAATATGAAAATTACATACGTAATAGGCATACTTATTGAGTTATTTGGACTTGTAATTGTCATTAAGCTAATTTTCTTTGATATACGTAATACCTCATCAAAAGTCGTTTGGATTACAGTTATTTTAGGTCTCCCAGTCATTGGAACAGGTTATTATTTATACTTTGGTAGAGATCCAATAACACGTAAATTTTCGGATTCACAAATAAAAGAAACAACGAAATTAGTTGAAGTAACACATGCGATACAAAAAAAACATCATTCTACCGCGCTCCCCCGTTTATCAAAGCGTATTGCAAATTTATCAAGTATTAAACCACTGAAAGGGAATAAGATTGATATTTTAACAAATGGTGCTGCAACTTTTTCAGCTATTATGGAGGCTATAAAAAATGCCAAACATCATATCCATATGCAATTCTATATTTATAAAAAAGATGAAATTGGTACTGAAATTAGAGATTTATTGGTTCAAAAGGCAAAGGCAGGTGTAGAAGTACGTTTTATGTATGATGCAATAGGTGCGAAGTGTTTAAATTCGGCTTTTCTTAAACCATTGTCTGATGCAGGAGCTGAGGTTATAGCATTCGATCCAATATTATCTCTGTGGTTATTGCATAAGGCAAATTTTCGAAATCACAGGAAGGTAATAGTTATAGATAGTCAAATCGGTTTCACTGGCGGTTTGAATGTAGGTGATGAATATTTATCTAATACCAATACCTTTAAAATTTGGCGTGATACACATCTCCGTATTGAAGGTTTATCAGTTAGTGAACTACAAGAATCTTTTCTAAATGATTGGATATTTATGAAAAATGAAAAGGGTGCAGCGACTCCTTTTATAAATGAAAAGGGAATACAAAATTACTTTTCCCCGATTGAAAAAGGAAATGATTGGGCACAGGTGATATATGGTGGGCCATATGATAAAGAAAATATAATTCGTGATGCCATGCTAAATTTAATCGAATCAGCGCATGAAAATGTATGGATTGCAACTCCTTATTTTATCCCAGATGCTGAAGCTTTAGCGGTGGTAAGGAGGGCAGCAATGAGTGGTATAGATGTACGAATTATTCTTCCGGGGAAAGGTGATATGGGAATTTCTTATCATGGTAGTAATGCCAATATTAAAACTTTACTTGAAGCGGGAGTACGTGTATTTGCTTATGATGAAGAATCGTTTTTACATTGTAAAATTATTACTGTAGATGGTGTAAATGCTGCTATTGGAACCGCCAACTTCGACATTCGTAGTTTCCGTCTTAATCATGAGCTAATGGTCTTTCTATATGAGGCTAGTGCTGCAGTTCATCACTTATTGCATGATTTTACAATAGATTTTCAAGCAAGCAGAGAGCTGACAATGGTAGATATGAAAAATAAAAGCTTCGGGAAACAAATAAAAGAGTCAATAAGTAGTTTATTTTCACCTATTTTATAGATGGGATATATTACCTTGTGCTAAAGTTTGTGTAAAGGGGGAATTGAAATGAATATTGGTGAGAATTATTTAAGCATAGTAAAGAATAGATTTATGGAAATAAAAAAGCTTGGGGATCAAACTTTCCAACAACTGGATGATGGAAAACTGTATTGGTCCAATCACGAGGAATCTAATAGTATTGCGGTTATTGTAAAACATGTAGGGGGTAACATGGTTTCACGATGGAGTGATTTTTTAAGTACAGATGGTGAAAAACCAACTAGAAATAGAGATTTAGAATTTGATAATTCGTACTTACCTAGGGAAGAGTTAATCCGGATTTGGGAACATGGTTGGCAAATTGTATTTAACACACTTGACGATTTGACAGAGCAAGATTTACTGAAGAAAATTAAGATACGTGGGGAAGAACACCTTGTGATGGCAGCGATTGAGCGCCAAGTTTCACATTATTCCTATCATGTTGGACAAATTGTGTATATCGGAAAGGTTTTAAAATCTTCTGAATGGCAATCGTTAAGTATTCCAAAAGGAAAGTCCAGTCAGTTTAATGAAACAATGTTTGAGAAGCATAAAAAGTAGTGAAGTGAAATGCTAAATTAGCATGATAATGCAGAATATATAATATTAATGGGGCTGATATTTATGACGCCCCTATTTTATTCTAATTGGAGGCACTTTATTGAAATAGTATTGTTAAAAAGCGTGGACTTTATTTCAAATTTGTATTCAGATATATTTTAAGGGAATATAAAGAGTTAACCAATAAACAACTACATTTCAGTAACAAAGTGCTCTTATAGCAACGCCCCTTACTTCCATCGTAATCATCCTTTCTACGGCAAATAATATTGGAGGCTGGTACAGCAACCAAAGTAGGATTAATCTCCCATGAGTACTTCCCGTAAGGGAGCGACATTCTGTGATACACCGTAGTCGTTGGAGTCAGACTAACGGATGGGCTCTATGGCACCATAGTTCATCGACCTTCCTCTCCCAGCCGTAGAATCAGTATTGACAGGCCCTAACCATTTTCATTCTCTGTGGTGTTGCGCTGATTTTGCGCTACATGGATGGCTAACGGTGCAGGATAGTTGAAGAAGGATTGGTTGTTAAAGGACTTTAATCACAAGGAGACAAAAATAAAAAAAATTCAATTTCTCCAAGACCTAAAGGAAAATGAGAAAGACCCTCTGTTTAATCAGGTTCATGTAGAGCCAAATTAATTAATATATAATGAAAGTATTACATAAGATATCACCACTTTTCTCGTTCAAATCTGAAACTTAAAAAAGGATTCCTTGAACGGCGTGAACCGTCACGGGATCCTCCTATTCCTATTTATCTAGGAGAACTGGGATTTGTTAGATGATGCAACAACTTAATCTAATGTGTCTAATTTCCCTCTTATATATTTAGACCGTGCTTCAATAAAGTCCAATATATACTCCGGTTCTTTATCAAATAAATGGATATCGTCTTTTTTATAAGGATCTTTTTGAATATAAGGCCTTATTAAATCATGCATACCTTGTATTTTCGGTTTCAAATAGCCTACATTAAATTGGTTGTTTAAAATAGCTTCTAGCAAGTTTTTATATTGACATCGAAATGTTTTTACGTCAAGAATCCTTGCGGTTAGCGTATTAAATCCTTCGATTCGTAAATAGTCCTCCTCCATCACTCTCCCGTTTACATCCCTTCCCCATGTTGCATCGTAATCCCACGGGATGATTTCGAATAGCCTCGTTTCGCTATTCTGGTATAGTGCGTAATTATGAACAAAACCATCAAAATTCTGGGTGAAAACAACGCCAGCCAACCAGCGGAGATACTGATCAACATCAAGGTATTTTACAATTTCATTTTCAAATTCAGCTTTTGAAATAGTATTAATTTCAATTATCATTTTTTGTAAATGAAATTCATCTTGTTCTGTCCCGTGTTTTAGTTCATAGCCAACCTTAAGTGATTTTTTTACTTCTTTATCAAGATCACTCAATAAAGAGAAGTTAGCATCACCATCAACCGCATAGAATATTGGTCCTTGAGGAAGTTGTCGATTCGTCAGGAAATACTCATCGACTGATTCTAATTCCAAATAAAGCCCTTCATTTTTTCCATTCAATTTCATATATACAAATTGGGACTTTGGCGATAAGCACCCTATTTCATTGAAAAAATCGAGCGATAATTTATTTCTTAATAGAGAAGGATCTTTATATTCTGCGTTGATATGAATTTCTTTGGCATTTCTATACGTACTTGGCTTATAAAACGAAATGTGATACGACTTCTTTCGAAAATCGCGGATATGGGAGCCACGATAGGCGATATCAATATCAAACTTTCTTTTGTTAATTGTTAGCTTGGCAGAGATAGGATCGTCACACCATATATCTTTCCGGAGTTCACTTAAATCTAAAGGATGAATATAAAGCTGATATTCAGGTAATTTTTTCCCGTTATCCACGCCAATTCTTTCCTTTCATTTTTAAATTATTTGTATGAAACAAAAATGTAAGATGCCACAAAAAGATACAGAAATATATTTTACTTTCGAAAACTATGCGATTGTCTCTAACATTTTAAGTACAACCTCATATCTTACGGATAAGGGAAAGAAAATTGCAACAGTACAGATTTGATTCTTCTTGAAAAAGGAATACTCATCTACCTTCTTTCTCTAATAAAGAAGAAAGGAGGTTTGAATATGTCATTTATACAGAATGCAGTAGAACGTGCTAACAACGCAGGATTAGGTCACTTCATGAACCAGGATCCTTTTAGTAATGAACGATGCACGAGCAGAGTACGTCGAACATCGCGAAACCAACGACGCACGAGCAGAGTACGTCGAACATCGCGAAATCAACGATGCACGAGCAGAGTACGGCGAACATCGCGAAACCAGCGATGCACGAGCAGGGTACGTCGAACATCGCGAAACCAACGACGCACGAGCAGAGTACGTCGGACATCACGAAACCGACGACGCACGAGCAGGGTACGTCGAACATCGCGAAATCGACGATGCAAGAGAAAAAATTCCTTTTGGAATGACGTATTATTTTAAAAAACTTCGAGGCGATTTTTCGCTATCTGAAGAGTATGACACTTTATGTTCTTCAATGGACTATTGAGTGTGTTCTTGTTAAAAAGTTAACTAGTTCTTACTAGTTAACTTTTTAGTGTTATTCCTATAGAAATCCAAGTTTGAAAGAAAAATGAAAGGTAAGCTAGGAGTGGGTTCCTTCTGATCTTTTCTTGTATGTATATTTTTCTGGATGAATGGTTATTGTAGTGTATTTCACGGCATCTTTCAGAATTGTCTAATTCACTGTAGGCTATTCGCTTTTCCTGTTCCATTCGGGAATTCAAAAAAGATTGCTTTAACGGGGTGATCCGTTAGTTGATTCTTCTATTCCTAGTTATCTAGGAAAATAGGGAAACATTTGCCGTCCTTCGTTAAACCGTATTGGAGCTACCATTTTTTAACTCTCTTCATAGAGTATAATATAGGCTATTCATAATTAATAAAAAGTCTTAGACTAATACCCATGTTTTGGATCTTTGCATGGAATGATTTTGAATTGTTCCGTAAATCGCCATCTATACAGCCACACGCCAATTGGCATCTAACCAATTATCATTCCCTTGATCGGATGTTATGAATTAAACGTATATAAAAATGTATTCGATTTTGGCGTGAATTGAAACATTAATAAAATTATTCTTCAACTATCGGGGCAAGTTAGTATAATAATTATTTCAAAGAAAGTTTACAAATGTTGAATTATTTTCAGTAGAAGATATACCTCAACACTTCAAACAATTCAAAGAGGCATTCGGTCCATTAAATGATTATAATAAAAATTCAGGCGCTGTTCTAAATGATTGTTGCTTTTGATATATTTTTTGCTGAATATTAAATATTACGGGTTATTATTCCCACCTACACCTACACAGGTAGTTAATATCAAAAAGTAGTAATCAAGGCTTTTAATAAGTTAGAATGAATATATGTGTGAAACAGTGAAAAGAATGTAGGTGACTATTACTATGAAAATTCGGTTAGGAATAATAGGCGTTGAAGATAATTACAAATTGGTGGAATCTGTTGCAAAGGAGAATTCAAAGTTCATTACTTCTTCATTTAGCCACTCTACTGAAGAAGAGATTATCGATATTTTGGAGACACATCAAAATGATGTCGATATGTGGCTTTTTTCAGGATATATTACATATAATACTGCAAGACTATCTGGGAAAAGCACTAAGCCTATGTTTTTTGTCACACTCAAGGGCTCTTGTTTGTACAAAGCTTTGTACCACGCATTATATGAAGATAAAATGCACATTAATGATCTGAGCTTTGATTGTTTTACTCCATCTCAGATAAAACAAATTGCTGAAGAGTTAGGTTCTAACTTTAACCCAGACTATTTAAAACAGTATGTGAACTCATTCGATTTGATTGTAGAACACCACTTTGAGTTATGGAAAAAAGGAATGACAAAGGCAGCTGTTACTTGTATATGGGATGTGTCAAACAAGCTAAAAAAACTCGGTGTACCGGTATTTCGCGTGAACCCAACAAAAACAGAAATTGAATCTGCGTTGAATATGGCACTTCTTTCACATGAAATGTTGATATTTAAAAACAGACAAATCGCGGTACAGTTGTTTGAAGTAGCTGTACTTACTGGTTTATCGATGGATATGTACTCGTCGGATGAATTATATCAGAAGGAAATACAAATAACACAAAAGTTACTCAACTATACGAAAAAAATCCAAGGATCACTAAAAAAAGCAGCTTCCGGTCGATACGTCATTTTCTCAACGCGAGGTGCACTTTCAAAAATAACTCAAGATTTTACGGAAGTTCCAGATATAGCGGAAATCCATCGACTTAGTCAACTAAGTGTGACATGCGGCATAGGATTCGGCCAATCGGTATTTGAGGCAGAAATTCACGCAGGTAAAGCTTTAATTCATGCGAAGGAATATGGAAACGGAACCTGGATGGTTTTCTTGGATAAGAAAATGATTAAGGGGCCATTAGGGAAACTTGAAAAAAATAAGTACTTTTATGGATCAAAGCAATTCCAAACGATTAGTGAACTAACATCATTAAGCGTTTCTACAATAAATAAAGTTGATTCAATTCTAGAAACAATAGGTAAGACAGAAATCACCGCAAATGAGCTTGCACAGCATATGGAAATCATTCCAAGAAGTGCACGTAGGATAATCGTGCAACTTATGAAAAAAGGGTTTGCAAGAGAGATTGCGGAAGAAACTCCTCATCCTCGAGGACGTCCAAGAAAAATATATCAAATCACATTGTAACAGGATGATACCCAAGCATCCTGTTTTTTTGTATGCACAGAATGTCCAAATCATCTCTTGTGTTAATGTTCCGATGGATGGGAACCCCACCTAATTCTTTATTATATAATTTTCTGAATATTTAACCTTGACTGATAATAATGGCTGGTCTAAAATCATTTTAAGACATGACCTTAAATAATTTTAGGTCATGACCTAAAAACAAGGTTTCTTACAAAAACCAGGAGGAGACGTGAATGAGAATTTATTGCTTGCAAAATGAACCTTTAGCAGGACTTGGAGCAATTGAAAATTGGATTAGTAAAAAAGGATATTTAGTTACCACTACTCAAGTTTATAAGGATAACCATTTTCTTTCTCAAGATGACTATGACTTGCTCATTATTTTAGGTGGATCAATGGGAGCGTACGAGAAGGAGAAATACCCGTGGTTACAGTTGGAAAAAGATTATATTTCAGAGGCAATTCGCAAAAAGAAACATGTATTGGGAATCTGTTTGGGGGCTCAGTTGATCGCAAGTGCTTTGGGGAGCCCTGTTTACCCTCATACGGTCAAAGAATTCGGCTGGTGTCAGTTGAAACGTACAAAAAAAGGAGAATTCATGCAGCTTTTTGATAGTTTCCCAGAAACATTTTCGGTTTTTGAATTTCATGGGGATACGTACGATTTGCCACAGGGAGCTGTTCACCTAGCCGAAAGCAATGCATGTTTGAACCAAGCATTTATCTACGAAAATCGAGTCATAGGGCTGCAATTTCACCCTGAATTTACAGAAAACATGATTAATCAGCTTGTTGAAACATTCGGTCATGAATGGACTGATGGGAGGTCTATTCAAAAACCTGAGGAGTTTGTTGACCGAAGCAATCTGGTTGAGGGGGCACATGCTCTTTTGTTTACCTTGTTAGAAAACATCGACAAGAACTATCAACAAGAATTAAGAGAAAACGACACCAAGAATGGGAGGGAAGGAAAATATGATATCAAAACGTAAAAGAAATTGGATATTAGCTTTACTTTTTCTAGGATGGTCGTTAGGGAATCTTGATCGCTACATAATGAATTTCGCGGTTTTGTACATTACGCAAGATTTACATTTAAGTGCATCTGCTACCGGAATGTTGCTTAGTAGTTTCTTTGCCGGTTATGCAATAATGCAACTTCCAGCGGGGTGGCTGGCAGACCGATTTGGTCCTAGGAGGGTTCTCCTTGCGGCAGTCGTTGTTTGGTCGATTTTTACCGTACTGACCGGTGCGGCATGGTCCCTAGCTTCTATGCTTGTGATTCGTTTCTTTTTTGGTATCGGTGAAGGAGGGTTTCAGCCTGCATGCGGAAAAACAATTACGCTTCTGTATCCTAAAGATGCACAGGCTAGAGCCATGTCTATCGTATTGTCATCAAGTGGGTTAATGTCCTTAATTATCCCCATTGCCTCCATAGCAATGCTTACTACAATCGGATGGCGCATGATGTTTGTCATAATGGGAGTAGCAGGTGCCATTGTTGCGGTCCTATATTGGTATTTCATTAGAACTCCTGAAAGAAATGAGGAGGATACAGAGATTTCCATCGCTGCCTCGAGGGAGCAAGGTGTTTTCCGTTCATTGCTTAAAACGCCATTAGTCTGGAGTTTATTTGTTGCTTCTTACAGCCTTTATGCAGTGAACTGGGGACTTGCAACCTGGTTACCGACCTATTTGGTAAAAGTTCGCGGCATGGACTTAATTTCTCTTGGTTGGATTCAGACTATTCCGGCAATCGCTATGCTTTTGGGAATGTTATTAAGCGGTTACATTCTTGATAAGCTACCAAAAGGTACTGAAAGAATCGTAGGTAGTATATGTTGTGTATGCATTGGGATACTGCTGTACCTCATGTATTCCGCGACAAGCGTGACCATTTTTGTTACGTACCAAACGATCGTAGTCCTTGTCCTTTCCCTTCTTCTTCTGCTATTACCAGCAATTATGATGAAGCGATTGCCGTCTTCTGTAATGGGTACAGCTGGGGGGCTTGTAAATACTGGTGGGCAGTTAGCTGGCTTTATCACTCCTATGGCCATTGGATTTATTGTTGACGCATTCAATGGCTCATTTGACGCAGCATTTTGGATGTTAATCGGATTCGCCGTTCTCGGCATGTTGGCAATATTGTCAATGAATTTTAGTAAAGGAGCTCTGTTGAACCAAACAACAAAGGAGTCTTTGACTGCTTGATATATTACTAGAAATGGAGAGGATTATTTATGGAATTGCAAAAACTTATCTCAGATTTGGTCGAACAAAAAAGAGATAAAACAATTGAGCTTAGTGATAAAGTTTGGGAGACACCAGAGATTTACTTTCAAGAGTACAAATCTTCGGAGTATATCATTCATGCATTGGAGACAGAAGGATTTCAGGTTGAAAAAGAAGTTGCTGGACTTAAAACAGCATTTATTGGGACATTTGGAAGTGGAAAACCCGTCGTCGCTATTTTAGGAGAATTCGATGCGTTACCAGCGTTAAGTCAGAAAAAAGGACTTACTGTAAGTGACCCAGTAGTTCAAGATGGTCATGGGCATGGTTGCGGCCATAATCTGCTAGGAGCGGGTGCTTTTGCTGCTGCCGTTGCCATCAAAGATTACATGGAAAAAAAAGAATTGCAAGGGACAGTTCGATACTACGGTTGTCCCGCTGAAGAAAATGGCGGTGGGAAGACGATTATGGCTCGCGAGGGTTTGTTTGATGATGTAGATTTTGCTCTTTCCTGGCATCCGTTTAGCATTCCTAGTATTATGAATGTCAGCTCGCTTGCTAATTACAGTGTAGTTTGCAAGTATACAGGGGTAAGCTCGCATGCTGCTGCTTCTCCTCATTTGGGACGAAGTGCACTAGATGCTGTGGAATTGATGAATGTCGGCGTCAACTACCTAAGAGAGCATATTATACCTGAGGCAAGGGTTCATTACGCTGTCACTAACACAGGCGGGGCTTCGCCAAATGTCGTACAAGCGAATGCAGAAGTTGCTTATTTTATCCGGGCCCCTAAATTGCGCCAAGCAGAAGAGATCATTGAGCGTGTACACAACATTGCAAAAGGTGCAGCATTGATGACAGGAACAACTGTCGAATTCATAGTACAAGGCACTGTATCGAACTTGATACCGAATACCGTATTAGCAGATGTGATGCACAAAAATTTAGAAGCTGTTGGAGTTCCTTTTTATGATGAATTTGATCAACAATTTGCGAGAGAAATTCAAAACACGCTTTCTGGAGAAGAAGTAAGGGCGGCTTTGGCAATATGCGATAGAGCAACTGCGAAGCAACTAGAAGGGAAAGCTATTGCAGACATCGTTCCACCTTTCGGTATGGAGGCTACATTAGCGGGGTCCACTGATGTAGGAAATGTGAGTTGGGTTACTCCAACTATGCAATGCGGGACTGCTTGTTTCGCGCTTGGAACCCCCCTTCACACCTGGCAAGTGGTTTCACAAGGTGCAATGCCTATCGCTCATAAAGGTATGCTTCAGGCAGGAAAAGTAATGGCATGCACAGCAATTGAGATCATGCAGAATCCTGATATTATAGAACAAGCAAAATCAGAATTGAAAGATCGATTGGAAGAAGAAGCGTAAACTTAACTTGTCTTTTATTCGAAAAATTCACTGATTTCAAATCGTCATGCAAGAAATGAGAACGGCGATAATGTGAGAGTGGCCGGTGAAAAATCAACAAGGTTGTTGTAAATAACAAAGTGAAATGGATAGAGATTCAGATATTTTCTGAGAGCTCTATCCATTCTTTTTTACTAATAAAATGTGTTCATTGTTGTTTTGATATTAGCAAGGCTTGCACTAACTCTTTTACCTCATCGTATACAGTAATTTTGGTTTTTTTTACTTTCGGTTTTGCAACACTTTCAACAGGGGAACGTTCGATTACTTGCATACTAACAGCGAATTTAAAAATATCACGAAGTACTCTGTAATAATAGTAAATAGTCTCCCCAGACAACTTTCCTTTTTTACCATCCAAACGCATTCCATCTTCAGATAAATTACTCAAGAAATCGACTATATGTGCAGGCTTTACTTGTTCTATCCGAAGATACTTAAACACTGGTATAATCCTTTCTTCAGCTGATCAAAACCCCGTATTGGATGCCGTTCGTTTGCGTGAGAGTGAAATACGAATCAATCAAATACAGAATAGTAGTATTGATGGATTATTTGTTTATATCAGATATCTATTTAGGTCAAAACTCTTTTAAAAATTAAATAATATTTTAGATATTTTGTTTCTTAAAAAAGTCAAGTGTTTACATTTTAATAGTAAAATGGTAATTTATAAGTGTAATACAATTAAGGAGGAATTATTATGAAAAAAAGTTTGTTATTAGCCCCAGTTATAGCGGTTGGAATATTTGCTGGAGTATCAGGTGAAGCATCAGCTAACGAAGTGAATCATAATACTAAAGAAGGTCTTCAAAAAGTAATTTCGTATAGTAGTGTATATGATAATGCACGACAACTTAAAAGTATGGAGTATGTATATGCATCAACAAGCCGCTATGACACTATTCACTACTACAAGTTTTATTACGATGGTAGTTCAGGATATGCTCCTTTTAATTTCCAATCAGAAGGAAACCATAAATTAAATATTCTAAATGGTAACTTGATTAGAGTGGCGACAGAAAATAACAACACTGCAAGCAACTTAACTTATGGATGGAATTATGTAGAAGTAATACAAACAGCTGCAGGAAATGTACCTAATCAGCCATACAAATTTGCAATTGGTTGGGAATGATATAAAGAATTACTTTAACTTTTAAAAGGTTAGGATATCTTTTAAGGTTTCAAAACACTGAATTTATACATAAATTCAGTGTTTTTTATTTTTCAATGACACAAACAAATGCCTTGTTGGTAAGCCCCTTATTGGATGGCGTTCGTTTGTGTAAGAGTGAAATATATCGATTATCAAATATGTAATTTAATTGCTTCTTATGATTGCGTATAGTGGTTGTGGGAGGTGAATAATTTGAGATACCAGATTGAAGTATTCAGTACTAATCCCGATCATGAAAATACTAGTTTCAGTTTTATTAATCAGGAAAAAAGAAATAATGTATTGGGATTAGTTTCTGATAATTTCACAAAATTGAAGAGTGATGAAATAAAAGAAGATTATGTAAGAGTGAGTGCTTATAATGAAAGTACAGATGGCCCAAATAGAGGGGTTGCTGCAATTGCTCAAGCAGATGCATTGAGATTATTTCCTCTAAAAGAATTCGATAAGATTAAAGCTTTTATTTATAAGAAGCTTATCGAAACATGAAGAAAGTATAAACGCCTTTTATAGGCGTTTTTTATTTTTATCAAATTAAGCAACTAGCGATGACGAGGTGATACATAAATAATTGATTATTCGGAGGTGGTGTTATGAGAGATGGCTAGACCGAGAAACCCCAAACGTGATGAAGCTTTTGAATTGTAGAAGAACAGTAATGGTGAAATGAAGCTAAAAGACATTGCTGAACAATTAGAGCTGTCTGATTCACAAATACGAAAGTGGAAGAATCAAGGTAAATGGGATGAACAATTGAATGGTAACGTTACTAAACAGAAATAATCAGAGAGAAAGACTAAAAAAAGCCATCTGTTACAGAAGATTTACCATTGAATGAAAATGGTGAGTTGACTGATAAATAGTGGCTTTTTTGTATGTACTACGCAAGACATATGAATGCTACAAAAGCATATCAGAAGGCTTTTGAGTGTGGTTATGATACGGCTAACGCAAACGGAAGTCGCTTGCTTGTAAAGGCTAGTGTTAAGAAAGCTATTTTAGATTTAAAGAAACAGCGTGTAGAAAATGAATTGCTTCATAAGAATGAAGTCTTGAAGAAGTATATAGACATTGCTTTTGCTGATATAGGCGACTTTGTAAAGCGCGGTGATTCTGGTTTTTCATTTTCAATTAAGCCGTTAGAAGAAATGGATACATCCATAATTAGTGAACTGAGCAATACGGAGAATGGTGTGAAGTTGAAACTTGCTGACAAAATGAAGGCGTTAGATTTCTTAGCGGAATACCCAGATTGACTTGATGACCGTCAGCTGAAACGGTTGCGGGAAGAAAAATTGAAGGCCGACATTGCTAAGGCTCATAGAACGAGATAAAAAGCATATGGATAACTTGAAAGCAAATTTTACTTTTAAAGCTTGGGTTGAAGAAGAGTTAAAAAAGTTAAACAGAGATCTAAGAGATGTGAGTCGAACATTAGGTATGCGTGGAATGAAGGTATTGGAAGGTACAAAAGATATTGATGAATATTTTGTTGCGTACACAGTTAAAACTAGAGGAAATGATAAAGAATTACGTTACTCGAAAGTTGCTTTAAGGAATAAAGTAAATGAAGAAGTGAAAATGCGTTTGGGATTGGAATGTGATAAAGAGCGATAGCTGATTAGTGGCCATCGTTCTTTTATTATAATTTTAATAAAAGAACAAAATGAGCTGATATAAATTAACGAAAACACTTAAAAAACATTAAGAAATTCAAATTTGTCGGCAGAATGGTCGGAAAGAAATAAAAAAAGACCCCCAGCAATACGTGCTGTTAAGGGGTCTTATTCATGAAAACCGTTGATATAAATGGCTTCACGCTGTGTTTTATAACTATGATTCCTACTGGGCTCGAACCAGCGACCTCCACCCTGTCAAGGTGGCGCTCTCCCAGCTGAGCTAAGGAATCGGGAGAAATTCTAATTCTAAAATTTATGTAAGAATTACTTAATATCATAAGATGGCATACAGTAAAAGTCAATCATTGTTTTCAACAATAAAATAGAAAAGGCCGGTTTGGTCAATATAACCAAACTAGCCCTTTTTTAATGAAATAACCCTGATTTTCTGGATTTAAGTAGCATACGTGACGTGATGACATTTAATCGTTTTTTGAGGATGGCGCCGAATAACAGAAAAACTATGAGAACTATGCCAAGTACTATGACCTCCATAAATATTTTATTCCAAATGATTCCACCTATCGCTTCTCGAGCCATGCCTATAGCGTATGTGAAAGGTAAGAATGGGTTAATCACCTGGAAGAACTTTGGTAGTAAAACAACTGGATAAGTACCGCCAGAGCCTGCTAGCTGAAGTACAAGGAGCACGATTGCAAGTGCTTTTCCGACATCTCCGAATACAGATACTAAAGTGTAGACTATGCTCATAAATACGAGACTGATGAATAGGCAAAATAGGACGAACCATACTGGATTATGGGCAGGTACTTTAAGGATGAAAAGGTCACCCATAGTAATGATTAGTGTTTGGAGTAGGCCAATGGTCCAAAATGTAAGTAGTTTCCCAAAATATACTTGTCGAGTGGTGAAATCTTCTTCATTCTTCGCTCCGACTGAAAGTAGAGAAATTAAAAGTAAGCAACCAACCCAAATGGATAAAACAGTATAGAAAGGTGTCATACCTGTTCCGTAATTTTTGATTGGGAAGAGGGCATTTTCATTTAGCTTAATAGGCTGTTCAAAGAATGATTTCTCCGCATTTGGATCGTTGATAAGTAATTGAATGACGCTATTTAAATCTGTTTCTTTTTCGAAGTCCCGGATTTTGTTAGCAAGTTCTTTAACCTTGGTATTCAAATAAGGATATTGACCGAGCGCTGTATTGAGACCAGATTTCGCCTCTGTGATGTAGCCATCAGTATTATTAATGATACGCACAATTTCAGGCAATTGGGTTTGGATTATAGTCAACTTATCCTTTGCAGTAGATAACGTATTTTGAGCATCATTAATAGCTTTAAAAACAGTTGGTTCAATAGATTGTGCATATTCTTTGATAAAGCTGTCGAGCTCAACAGAAGTGTTTTGTGCAATAGCCTGCAATGAGTTGATGGCATCAACAACCTCTTGTTCTTTACCAGCAAGTACTTCGTTAACATTACGTGCATTTGTTTGTGCTTCTACTAATAAAGCTTTTAAATCTTTTGTACGGTCAATTGCTGATGAGAGTAGTTGTGATTGATCTTGAATGTTATTTTTATCGTTGAATTGCTTTAAATCTGCCAATGTTTGTTCAATGTTAGATACTTTATCAATAGCAGACGTAACCTGATTGTCTAACGTTTTTTTTGCTTTATTTACCTCAGTAAAATCGATCTTTGTATTTTGTAGTTGTTTTAACAATGTATTTGCATCAGTTGAAATTTTCTGGACTGTTTGTAGATCTTCTTTAATTTTCGGACTCATATCATTGAGGCGACCTTCTGCTTGTGCCAAGAAGGTTAATGTGTTTTCAATTGTATTTAGTCCATCTTCTGTTAGTTTTTTTACTTGTGGAATTTCATTTTTAGCATCACCAATTAAAGAGCTTGCAGAATTGGCATCTTTTTGAGCTTTCCTCAATTCTGTATGAATGCCCGGCAAATCTTTTTCTAATGTAAAAATATAATTTTTGAATTTTTCGATATCAGGTAAGTTGGTTTGCATTTCTATTCCAATTCGATTGAACATCTCAAAGATTGTACCGTTTACTGTACCAATAAATTTACTACTCATTTCTTCAGCAAGTACACTCGCACCTCCGCTTGTAATTTTTGGAGCAATTGAGTTGATTTTTTCGTTAACAAAATATTCTATTTCAGCTTTTCGTGGCTTACCTGAAACAACTGTAGCGAGTTCTTTAGAGAAATTCTCCGGAATAATGATTACCGCAAAAAAATCACCGTTTCGAACTTTCTCCATTGCTGTTTTACGATTTGTAAATTGCCAATCCATATCATGATTTTTATGTAACGTTGCAACTAGCTCTTCTCCAGCATTAATATGTTGGCTTTGTATCTTTGCACCACTATCTTCATTCACAATACCGACGGGCATTTGAGAGGTTTTCGCATAAGGATCCCATGAAGCTGCAATATTAAACCATGCATATAATGAAGGTAAAATAATAAGCCCGCCTAATAATACCGCGGCTACCCAGTTAGAGAAAATACTTTTAATGTCCCTCTTATAAATTTCCCAAATATTTTTCATGACAGTCCTCCTGTGTTAAAAAAGAAAAAGATTAAGAATAATAACTCTTTATAATTGCATACCCCTTTTGAAAAGGTTGTAGCGATGAATTTGAAAATATATATAGTTTTTTTGTTTAAAATAGGGAATAAAAAACCGGGAGTTAAGCGTGATTTGATAAAAAATGAAATTTTGTGGAGGATACGGCGAGGTAGTAAATAGATTCGATTTGAATTAAATGGTAAAATGTGATAAATAGATGACTATACCAATTACAGTTTGGGTAGGCTATTATTATACATACGTTAATAATGCTTTTATCCAATGGTTAAAGAAAAATATATAAAGTAGGAGCTGTCCTTTTTAAGTAGACAGCTCACTTTGCTACATTTCATTCAAGATGGCTGTTCATTTTCTTCCGATGCTGTATCATTGTACTGAAAGAATAAAAAAGATTCGTCCTCTAATTCCTCTTGTTTTTGCGGATGTATGCCATGTGCTAATGGCCCTGTGAAAATTGATTCCCACCATGTTTCTGTTTTCAACATGTAACATTCCCCCTTTTAGAAGTCTTCAACATTTGACAGCAACCTTCTTGAAAATGGTACAATTTGAGTCAGATAAGGCTCTTTTTCTTATGAAATTATGTAACACTTTTATTATGGATAAATCACGATGTATTTATGCAAGCTTATGAACAAAATTCGATAATTATTTCGATAAATTGGAGGTTTTTTAATGGCGAATTTTAATGCCCACGATGTAGAAGCAATGATTGCAGCACAACGGAAATTTTACTTATCAGGCGCTACAAAAAGCTTGTCATTCCGTAAAGAACAATTAAAAAAATTAAAAGTTGCAATCGTCGGTCATGAGAAGGAAATTCTACAAGCACTGCACAAAGATTTAAGAAAAAGTGAATTCGAAGCGTATTCCACTGAAGTAGGGATTGTGTTAGATAGTATTAGCTATATGCAGAAGTATTTAGAAGAATGGTTACAGCCAGTTACTGTGCCAACGCCACTACATTTTCAACCAGGGAAAAGTTTTATTGTCCGAGAGCCGTATGGGACTGTACTTATTATTGGACCATTCAATTATCCATTCCAATTAGTAATGGAACCTTTAATTGGGGCAATTATCGGTGGCAATACAGCGATTGTAAAACCTTCTGAATCATCTTTACATACTGCTGAAATTATAAAAAAAATAATTCAAGAAACGTTCCAGGAAAATTACGTGCGTATAGTGGAAGGAGAGAAGGAAGAAACAACTGCTTTGATACATGCTTCGTTTGATTATATTTTCTTTACTGGAAGTGTAGCTGTTGGGAAAATCATTGCGAAAGCTGCAGCAGAACGCTTAACGCCACATACGCTTGAACTTGGTGGGAAAAGTCCTGCGATTGTTGACCAAACAGCAAATTTAGAAGTTGCTGTAAAGCGTATTGCATGGGGGAAATTTACGAATGCTGGTCAAACATGTGTCGCTCCGGATTATATATTAGTGCATGAGTCAGTGAAAGTACCTTTTATCCGTATTCTGAAAAAGACTCTCCAAAAGTTTTATGGCAAAGATGCACAAGATAGCCCGGATTATGGTCGCATTATTAATGAGCGTCAATTTGACCGCTTGCAGAGTATATTAGATCGAGAGCAGAGCCAAGTATTATTTGGTGGTAACTATGATCGTGATGATTTATATATGGAGCCAACTGTCCTACAAAATATTACGTGGAATAGCCCTTCTATGGAAGATGAACTATTTGGACCAATTCTACCGATTATTGTTTATGATGATTTGCGTGTAGCAATTCATCAAATTCGACAATATCCGAAACCACTAGCGGCATACTTTTTCTCTGAAACAGAGAAAGCCATTCAATATTTCCTTGATGAAGTACCGTTTGGTGGTGGCTGTGTAAATGATACAATAACTCATGTAGCAAGTGTGTATTTACCATTTGGTGGTGTAGGCAATTCAGGCGTTAATGCTTATCATGGTAAGGCAAGCTTTGAATGCTTTACACATCCAAAATCTATTTTGAAAAAGTCAACGAAGCTGGCAAATAATTTATTATTCCCGCCGTATAAACAGAAGGTGAAATTAGTAAAAACCATTTTAAGATAGGTTTTCTTATCTTTTCTGTAAAGATTGAGAGTATTAAAACTCAGCGTGACTGTATTCTGTTTGTTCTATTAGTGAAATTAATTGATAAAAGAAACAGCATTTCTAAAGTCTTATAAACAATAGAAATGCTGTTTTATGTAAATTAAACGTCAACGCAAGGCAGCTTAATCGTAATACTAGTACCTTTACCGTATTCACTATCAATTGTAATTTGACCTTCGTGTTCTTGAATAATTTTCTCTGTAATCATCATTCCAAGACCAGTACCTTCTTCTTTTGTCGTATAAAAGGGTTTGAAAATATGTTCAACAACTTCTTTTTCCATGCCACCCCCATCGTCAGTAAAACTGATACTACAAAATTGTTTGGCTGTTTTTTCAATAGTAACGCTAATGGTACCTTCTTTTTCAATCGCTTCTACTGCATTTTTAATAATATTAATAAAAACTTGTTTAATTTGGTTGGCGTCACCTTTGATCATCATATTATTGGTGTTCCAATTTTGAATGAGTTCAATGTTTTTTAATTGTAATTCAGGCTGATATAAAGTCAGAGTATCTGAGATGATTTTATCGATTTGGAATACTTTTGGTTGCATAGCATGAGGTTTTGAAAGAACTAAAAACTCACTTATAATTAAGTTAATGCGATCAATTTCTTCATCAATTAAATTTAAATAAAATGCATATGGTGAATTTTTATCGTTATTCATCATTTGGACAAAACCAGAAATAACAGTTAGTGGATTACGTACTTCGTGTGCGACACCTGCAGCTATTTCTCCTATCGCCTTTAACTTTTCCGATTGAATGATTAGTTTTTCAGCTTCTTTTTTATATGAAATATCACGCGTAATAACTGATGTAGCTATAATTTTGCCATTATAATCAAAAATAGGAGATAACGTCATTTGTGCATCGAAATAAGTGCCGTCTTTTCTCATATCTTTTGATTCAAGCATATCGAAGCTCCCACCATTCAATAAGTGTTTGCATCGTTCTTTTGCTAAGTTTATATACTCTGGAGCTACTAAAGGAACAGCTTTTCCAATACATTCTCTCTTTTTCCATCCATAGAGTTTTTCGAATGCTGGATTAACCGCAATGATTTTATTCTCTAAATCAAAAACAGCTATACTGTCTTTTGCATTTTCAAAAAATAAATTTAAATAAGCTTCCTTTGATAAGAATGCCTTCTCTAAGTAGTTTGAATGGTTCTCCATCTTCTTCCAAGAATTATTGATATAAACTGTTTGCATAAAACCGATTATAGCAACAGTAAATAAGATTATAGTAAAAAGAGCAATATCTGTTTCAGTTATAGAATTACGGAAAATTGTGTAGCGATATTCTATTAGAAAAACAAGCTGAATGATAGTAACAATAAACATCGATAAATTAATCCAAAGTGATTGATATATAGCTAGTAAAAAAAGTAGTAGAATAAGAAATACTAAGAGATAAATATAATTAGTTTGCATTATTAATAAAATAATGGAACCATTCAATCCGATAATTAATAATATCTTCATTACATATTCATTTATATGCAGTGCCGAACAAATAAGCAAAATGGCACAATAAATGCTTGCCGTAAGGGGGAAAGGTACATCATAATTTATCAAATGGATGCTACTAATAATGGCGTGAATAATGATCCCAGTTGTAAATAAAAACAGTACAAATTGATTTCTTTTACGTAAAATAGTAGAGTGCTTCATAAAGACACCTCGAATTTGGTTATAATACCATCATACATGATTTAACGTTGTCGTAAAATGTCATATTTTGATATGATGAAAAGAATAAGGGAGGCTTTCAATTTGACAAGCGATTTTAAAGAACGAGAAACGGTTGAATTACTGAAGGAATTAGTGAATATTGCTAGTCCATCTGGCTTTACAGAGGACATTATGAAATATATGTCTGGCCTACTAGAAAAGCTTGGTATATCTTATAAAAAAACAAATAAAGGTGCAATAATCGCAACTATATTAGGTAAAGATGATTCTAGACATCGCCTCTTAACAGCTCACACAGATACTTTAGGTGCTATGGTAAAAGAAGTGAAAGAAAATGGACGTTTGAAATTGTCTATGGTAGGAGGATTCAACTGGAATGCTGTAGAAGGTGAATATTGTACAATTCATACAGCTAAAGGTGATAAAATTAGAGGTACGATTCTAATGCATGAAACGACAGTACATGTTTATCGTGAAGCAGGGAAACTACCTCGTAATGAAGAGCATATCGAAGTTCGCCTCGATGAAAAAGTATTTAGTTCGAGCGAGATTCGCACTAAAGGCATTGAAGTAGGAGATTTCGTATCTTTTGATCCACGTTTTGAATTTACTGAGAGTGGGTTTATAAAATCACGTCATTTAGATGACAAAGCGAGCACAACTTTATTATTAAAATTACTTGAAAAAATAACTACAGAAAAAATTGAATTACCATATACAACGCATTTCTATATTTCTAATAATGAAGAAATAGGTTACGGAGGAAACTCTAACATTCCTCTTCAAACTGTTGAATATATTGCTGTAGATATGGGAGCTATCGGTGATGGACAAGCATCTGATGAATATACTGTTTCTATCTGTGCAAAAGATTCAAGTGGTCCATATCATTACGCATTAACTAGACAGCTTGTAGCACTTGCAAAAGACAATCACATAGATTATAAATTAGATATTTATCCATACTACGGTTCAGATGCTTCAGCTGCGATTAGAGCAGGTGCTGATGTGCGACATGCATTATTTGGACCAGGAATTGAAGCGTCGCATGCTTATGAACGTACACATATCGATTCACTTAGACATACAACAAATTTATTATTAGCATACATCAAATCTCCAATGATTGATGAACAGGAGGCAGAATAATGCAAGCCACCGAATTACTACAATGTTTACCAATAAAAAAAGTAATAGGTCAATTACCAGAAAATATTAAAGATATTGCGATTGATTCTCGTGGTGTACAACCAAAAAGTGTGTTCGTCTGTATTAAAGGTTACACAGTAGATGGTCATGACTATGCACAAAAAGCTGTTGAAAATGGTGCTATTATTATTGTGGCAGACCACGAGTTAGAGCTTGAAGGTGATGTAGCACAAGTAATCGTAAATAATACTAGTCGTGCACTTGGTCTACTTGCAGCGAAGTTCTTCGATTATCCATCTAAAGACATGACAATGTTTGGGGTAACGGGAACAAATGGTAAAACGAGTGTTACATCTATAATTCGAGATATTCTTCATGGATTAGGTATTAAAACAGCTTTATCTGGTACAATCGGATTTAATTTGAATGGTGTCATGTATGAATCTGCAAACACAACAAGTGATGCCCTTAGTACACAGCAAATGATTTTCCGTGCAGCAGCTGAAGGCTGTCAAGGTATGATTATGGAAGTATCTTCACACGGTTTAGTAGAGGGACGTTTAGCAGGTGTCGATTTTGATGTTGCTATTTTCACAAATCTAACGCATGATCACTTAGATTTTCATGGCACAATGGAAAACTACGGAAATGCAAAAGGTATGCTTTTCTCTCAACTTGGACAAGACCTTGAAAAGGATAAGGACGCCGTCTTAAATGCTGATGATCCATGGTCAGAAAAATATCAAGAACTAACACCATTCCCAATATGGACTTACGGTTTAAAAAATGATGCCATTTTTAAAGGTGTTAACTGTCAATATCATAATCATATGACTTATTTTGATATGGAAACGCCAGAAGGAACTTTCCCAATTAAAATGCATTTACTTGGCGAATTTAATATTTATAATGTGCTAGCAGCTACTGCCGCTTTATATGCAAGAGGCTATGCTATTGAAGATATTATTGAACAAGTTGAGGCAATCGAATCTGTAAAAGGCCGAATGCAAGGGATCCCAACAGGTGATTTACCTATCTCAATTTTCGTCGATTATGCACATACACCTGATGCTATTGAAAAAGCAATTAGAGCAGCAATGCCTTATAAAAAAAATAAAATGATTTTCGTCATTGGTACAGGTGGTAATCGTGATAAATCTAAACGACCTGATATGGCAAAAAAGGCTTCACTTTCAGATTACGTAATTTTAACGACAGATGATCCACGTTATGAAGAATATGACAGTATTTTAGCTGACCTTGAAAAAGGTATGACACATGATCAGTACGCATGTATTGGCGATCGTGCAGAAGCAGTAAGAAAAGCTGTAGAAGTTGCTGAACCAGGAGATATAATAATTTTTGCTGGTAAAGGCCACGAAGATTATCAGATTATTGAGAATACAAAATATCCTCATAGTGATGCAGAGATAGCTTTAGAAGCAGCTCGTGAAAAATTCAAGTCATCAACTAAATAATGCTAACTATAATACGAAAACACTACAAATGTATGTATTTATTACATTTGTAGTGTTTTTTTTATCTGTTTGTAATTACTGATAGGAATAATTATATGTATAGTTATAGTTATTTTATAATGATCTTACTGAATCTCCCAAATTAAATATACTAGGTAAATAACCTGTACCTATTTGGCGAAGATCCTTAAATGAGGTTCTTATCAAGCAAACGAATACCGATATAGCAGGTCAGAAAATAATGTATGATGAATCAAATAAAACTTTTTTAGTAGATAGTAAAGTAAAGAGAAAAACTTGATGAAGAGCTAATAAAACATAATTCTTCATTAGGATGGGGACATATTAATTTCCTAGGAGAAATCGATTTAAGAAGAAGGATAGTGCACCTTTAGCATTTCTTCGACCCCTACAAACAAATTAACAAAAAAAGCCGATTATCCCTTAAAGTTCAGGGAATCGGCTTTTTCTAAGTGAAAATCTTAACGTAAGGAAGTCGTGTATTGTTGGTTCGACCCCTATAAGTAGTATTTTTATCAATTCAATCTTTTAATATTAATTTTTCTGGATTTAGGACTTTTGTTGAAGCAACCTCTCCACATTTCATACAAACAGTAAAAACTCTTTCAGAACCAAGAGACAGTTTCTTATTCATTGGCCGTAATCTCACAAAATCCGTAGCTTGTACAAACGAATCTGCCCCACAATTTTTACATTTCATTTCGGAAGCTTTCATTTATTTGTTCCTCCTTTTTATAGAATTAATACTCTTTCGATGTAGAACGCTAAGTAACATCACTTCTTATATTTATCAAACATTTCAAATATCATTCATACCTACATGAGTCATACCTGGAAGCTGGTCTTCTGCATATTCTAATTTTGATGTATTTGCTATACTCAAAGTTAATAGTACCATCAATAATAATAATACGAATAAATATTTTTTCATTTTATAAATCCTCCCAAAAGTTTATATTTTCATTCTTAAAATAGATTGATTTTTCATAATATATAGACGATTCTTTGTATTTTTTGTTCCTTTTTAGAATGTCTGCAAACTTAATAGTATATTTGTAAGCATGTCTATAATCCTTCTTCTCTTCGAAAAAGTTAATAGCCTCTTTTATAAAAAACATATTAATTTTTTCATGATTACAGAAGAATTCTTCATATAGTTTAAAATGATATAAGTAAGCTATTAATGTATTTTCATTGCTTGTACTTTCAACTCCTTTATCAATCCAATTTAACATACGCTTAATATCTTTCTTTTTGGAATATACTTGTATGATAGAAAATATGGACAATAATTTTTCTTCTTTAGTTTCTTTTTTCTTTAGACTTTTGAAGAAATATTCTAATGCTTTGTCTAGTTCTCCTATAGCAGAATAGAGTGAACCTATATTTTGATAAAGCACATTCTCATATCTATCAAGGTGAAATTTTAAAGCCATTTCTAAAGCTTTGTTATAAATATCTAAAGCATCGATGGATTGCTGTAACTTTTTATACGCTATCCCTGTAATGCACAAACTCTCTATAGCCCTAGTGAAAAATAGCTTATCTCTAAAATATGAGAATGCTTCTTCACTATACTTAATAGCATCGAAGCCTCTATTACCCGACAAGTTTGCAAGAGCACGCATATAATTTAAATCTGCCTTTTCCCATTCTGGATAAGATGTTTTAGAAAAAACATGGGCTGCTTCATCAAAATGCATAATAGATTCTTTGGAATTTTTAGAATTGTAATGATATATTCCTTGAAGTTTTTTCAGTAAATAATACTGGGTTATATTTAAATCACTTTCATCATGTAATAATTGATCCATACAGTTTTTTATATCATTATAATCTGTGTTTAATGATAAAAGAATTCGCAATAAAACTAAATTATAATCATAGTAAATATCTTTTTTAACATATTTAAATCTCATTTCAACTAATTCTTTCTGCATAGCTTTTATATAATCTAATTCTCTTCCAAATGTGATATTTTTATAGATATCAAAAAGTTCCCTCCTTAATGATACTTCAATTTCATCTTCCTCCGTCTCCAAATTCAAAAATGAAATATCTAATTTATTCTTAATCATTTCTAAAATCTCGTGACTAGGTATTGTTTGATTATTCTCTATTTTACTTAAATAAGACGGAGTACAAATTCCATTCGCTAAATAACTTTGTTTAAAGCCTTTTTTTATGCGTTCGCTTTTTATAATGTGGCCAATTTGCAATGAACAACACATCCTTTAAATTATTTAGTCAAATGTAGGAAAGTAAAATCGAAATCGCCTCTTTTTTTGTAAAATTCTGAAAAAAATTCCCAACATCAGCCTATTTATTTTAAGTATATACGAGATTTATAATATATTTAATACTTAAACTATACGAATTTTAAAAAAATATAAAAATATAACGGTGGTGAAGAGATTAAGCTGGGACGAAATGTTTAGATATAATTTTTTCTCAAATAGACATTTCATATTAGCTACTAACAATAAAGATTATATATTAATTATATCTATCATTACAAATACTTACAATAAAGACTGTATTTGTAATTTTGTTTTATTTGAAAGGAAGGTGTTATTAAATGAAGATGAATCCTAACTTTATTATTGAGCGGTGCGAGAAAAATAAAGTGTTTTTAAGTAATCGAAAATCATGTAAAGGCTACTATATTCATTTAAATAATGAGAGAGTAGAGAATTTAACTGAATATCGAATTGAATCATTAATACCAATTGGTTTCTATGATGAAGATTCTTATAAAAAGCCACATCTAATTAATAAATTTATATCGTTTCAACGTCCTATGGAGGAAAAAAAATTATTTTCTATTAGCATATGGATAATGATAGTAGGGATTATAGGAGCTATTATATCGGTCTGGTATGCTTGGCCAGTGATGAAAGATATGTCAAATTTAAGGATGGTCAGATCAGAATTTTTACAGTCAATTGCTATTTTTTTAATTGGTATTATTGTTATTCATGAAATGTTTCATGTTATAAGTGCTAGGTTACAGCAGATTGAGGTGTTTTCAATATGGTTTAAACTGAAGTTTTATTTTATACCCATTTTTTATGTAAAAATTATTCCAACAGGAAATGATTTGAAAAGAGCAAACATTGCTTTTGCAGGAAATATAGCAGATGTATTACTAATTATGCTTTATAGCGGTGTTGTTATTTTGACTGAAGATCCTATGTGGTCTATCGTCCTATCATTTCAACTTATTATGAGTGTGTTTAATTACAATATTTTATTTCCAACGGATTTTTATATCGGACTTTTTTCGTTTATAAAAAAGCCAAACTTCCGTGTTGAATCAGTTAATTTCACAAAACAATTTTTCAGAAAACCTACTACGATTAAAGAAAAGGGACACTTACTACAATTAATATATGGCATCTTATTTTACGGGATGTTGACACTATTTATATTCGTGACAGGATGGAATATTATGTCTTGGATTATGCGAGGTGTTATCGAATGAATGAAGTAATTTGTATGAAAAGGGAAACTTTATTTAAAACAGAAGCCTTAGAGGCATTAAAAGATGAACCTCTAAAAATGTATTCACATTGTCGTGAGTTTAAGAGTAGGTTTGAACAGGTTAAAACACATTTACTAGAGATGTTACATAAAGAAACGAAAAGACTTTATGAAAATGAAAACTTACTAGTAATGCGTTCTTATTTAAATATTAAAAAAACGATAAAAAAACAACGAAGTATTCGTGAAACAATCATCGATGAGTTAAGCGATCTGCAGATACAAGAACATTGTAGAATCTATAATGAAATATTTGGATTAGTACAGTCGATTGAGAATCAAGTTGAAGAAGCTTTTTTAATGAAAGTAAATCGTTATGAACCATTCTTAGCACATCCAGAATTTCAGCAAGCACTAGTAATTACAGCTTATGAAGCTTATGAACAACTTATCAGTCCAGAAATTACAAAAGACTCAATCAACAGAGCACGTTATCGTTTTATCCAACGTGCAACTGTAAAAACAAGCCCCCTGAGTTATTTAGGGAAAACCACATATTTAAGTGATCATTCCGAAGTAACTGAACAAATAAAGCTAAACAATGTAGTGAAATATTTACTTTTGATGGCTTCCCTACAAAATAAGGATCTAGACCAAGTACTCCAAATTATCGTACGTCCAACAATAAAAAAATGCAATGGCATGGAAGCTGTTTACTATGAAAAAAATTATTTACTAAAAGGTGTAGATTGGGTACTCAAGCAGGATGATTTATTACATCAAAAAGAGATTGTCGCATTCTTAGCCTCTATCCAACATTGTAAGACTCCTGCGCAAGTAAAGCAGAAAGTGATGCAACATAAAAAGCTAACGTATGAATTATTAGTAAATAATGGTTTAGTAATACCTGATTTCAACTTTTACTACCATGAAAGTGGAAATTTCGATAACCTTTTAAAGTATATATTTACCGAAAGAGAACGAACATTACTTTATCCAAAAACAATTAATGAAATCGCATTTGAAACCGTACAAGAACTATTAATAGGTTATTTAGAACAATTTAGTAGTAAGTATTACGGGCAGAGTTATGAAGAAAAATTAAAAAATATATCGTTATTTTATCATGATTATGTTGCCTTTGATCAATTTAATACTCCTCAAATAGAGAAGGAATTTATTCAAAAAGTACTTGATAATTATGTAACGGTTAACAGACGGTCCTACAAGATTCACCAAATGTTATTTATGAATAAGGATCGATATGATGGGCAAACAGTCTTAGCCATTTTTGCAGATATTCATGAGCAATTACAATTTAAAAAAATACAAATGCCCTTACCCATGATTTCATTTAATCCATCTATGAAAAAAAGTGCTCTTCTATACTTACAAAGCGCAACAGATGGATCCCTAGTTTTAAATACAATTAACATTGGAAATGGTGGAGTATATCATCGTTATGGGCATTTATTCAATGAAAGTATCAATAATCGCTTAAAAACATACTATGAGAATTTATTTACAACATCATATCCAATTTATGAACTTGTGATTGATGAGGAAATTTCGAATCATATTGATGTAGGAAAATCTTTGTATCCTAAATTAAAATGGCCAGAAGATTTTTTAGATGTGAAACTTCAAATTACAAATCATGAGATTAAATTTTTGCGAAATGGAAAACCCATTCAGTTAATCTATGTCGGAACAGTACCGTACCACTTATTTACGGGTATTAAAAGTTATTTATTACAACTCATTCATCCTTGGACAATTGATATAGACAGTAAGAACTTTAATAAAAGGGAAAGCACTCAATTAGACTGGCACTCAATTAGTGATACAGATGAGATAACGGATACATTGTTTTACTATTCTATAACTGCTTATTTCACATCTCATAATTTACCATTCGAATTTTTTGTAAAGAAAAAATTCACCAATTTTAATGCAAGAAAACCAATTTGGATTTCATTATATTCGGTAGAGTCCATTAAAGTTCTAAAGCATTTATTGTTAAATGAACGTTCTATTGAAATAGAAGAAGTAAAGCCAATGTTTACAGGAGAATGTGTAGAGGAGTTTTGTATATTAGCAACGGAAGGAGAATAGTAAATGTGGCATAGTTATCATATTTATCTACATGATCGTACGTTTTTTTTACAACAGTTGCATCGTTTACAAGGTTGTTATCAAAACAGTGAACTTTTCTTTATTCAATATCTAGACCAAATTGGTTATCATTTTCGTTTACGCGTGCGAAGTGAAGAACCTGAGGAAGTTGAGCACATGATAAAAGATTACTTTGGTAATTACCGTATTTTGAAAAAGATTTATGACCCAGAATACAGTTTATTTATGGAAGCACTACCCACTTATGAAGAGTATTCAGTTAAATTAACGGAATTTTTAGTTAAATATAGGGGTATTTTGCCTCATCATTATATAGAAGATATTATCAAGCAGTTATTACAACATTTTAATTGCAATCACAGCAGATTTATTCAATCCTATATGACTTATTGGAAAGGATATGCTCGCTTTCAGAATAATCATCAGCAAGAAAGCTTACGTCAGCAGCTAAGTACAACAGTTGATAGTCCACCGTTTTCTAACATTATTTCTATATTAAATTCTCTAGGAGAACACCATTTAAGTGAAGATTTTTGCTTTAAATTTTTACACATGACACTGAATAAATTTGGATTTAGCATTCCAGATGAACTTGTCATTCTCTCTATTTATTTAAAGCAGCAACAATTAATCAGCACCTCAAAATGAGAAAGGAGCATTATTATGGAACAAAAATATGAAAAATTTATTATTGGTAAACGTCATTTAGTACCTCCTCGTGGTATACAAAAAACAGATATTGGTGTTGTTCATATTGCAGATATTAACCATTATCGAACAGTAAATGAAGGAGTTCAGCAATCTAGTAAGGTTTCAAAGCTATCAGGTGCTGGTACTGGGGATACGCCGGAACAGGCTATGTTTTTAGCAACAATGGAGGCATATGAACGCCTAGCAAATAGTATTCCTACAAAGCGTACTAAGGTAGCCACAGAAGAGGAGTTGGAAAATCTTGCTGTACCACTCGCGCATTTTCCACAGATAAGCGAACATGAAACAAAAAGCTATTTAAAACAAGCTGATCGTAATCAAAAACTTAGGTGGTGTGAATCATTAAATGTAACTGAAGATAAGGTTTGTTACATCCCCCAAATATACATTAATTTATTTACACATTTTGAACATGAGGGAGAAAACATTTCGCATCCAATTTCTACTGGATGTGCTATTCATCAAAACTATATTGATGCTGTTATTAATGGTATTTATGAGGTGATTGAAAGAGATGGAATTGCGCTTACCTGGCTATTGAAGCGACCATTAAAAGAAGTAAAGGAAGAAAGTTATACTGAGGATCTTGACTTGTTTGCTCATCCATTTTTAGGGAAAACTACATTATATGAAGCATCAACGGTTGATGGTGTGTATACGTATTGCCTGCGTGCTGAAACAAAACATTCTCAGGAGATAAAAAACGTACTTATGTTTTCAACAAATGCATGCCCGAAAAAGGCAATTCTCAAAATTAAGAAAGAACTTATCTCGGTTATGTATAGCCTAGTAAATGCTATACCAAAGCAAAAAGAACTACTGAGTAGACCCTATGATTTATTTTACCATGTAGATGAAGGTGCTTTGTTCATGGCTCACGAAACAATGGCCAATAAGTTTGCATTTTTAGAAGGAAATGGGGATGTACCATTTCCAACTGAAGGACCCATCTTTAATTCTAATGTAGAAGAACTTCAATATTTAATTGATTGTTTAAGAGAACAAGGACATACCGTATATGTAACAGATTTGACAACTCGTGAATGTAGAGAGCAAGGTTTACGCGCTGTAAAAGTGACAATACCATCGTTGCAGCCAATTTCTTTCATTCATTCCGCTCGTTATTTAAAGAGTAGTCGTTTAGAGTCAGTTGCCACTCGAATGTTTGGATACTATAACGAAGAACTAATTAATGAAGAACCTTTACCATTTTCATAACTAAGAAACGGAGGGAAATCTATGAACTATGTCATTACAGGTATTGGAAAAAGTCAACATGCTATTTTTGATGAACTAACCCTTAGACAACTTACGGTGAAACAAGTTAACTATTTTGAGTTTGCAGCAAAAAGTGAGGACCTTGTTTTCGTCATTTATGACGGTCTACAAATTAAAGAATGTATGCGGTTTTTAACTAAACATACGATTAATGCAATTCCTATTTTTGTGGATATTGATCGCATTATGATACCGGGGTATTTTAAGCAACAAGAAGAGGTAGAAAGAGTTTGCGGACAATGTGCATTAGCACGAATGCAAGAATATTATTTTTCTGCAAAAATGCATGAAGTAATAATGTCCCAAGAAAATGAATTCTCGGATATCTTTTTTTTACCAGAGGAAATATCACTGTTTTGTGATCATCTTAAAGCTTATATTAATGATTCGGATATTCATCACTATATTGCGAACTTCTCATTTGAATATTATAGCATGATATTTAAAGAAATATCTGGTTATACAAATTGTCCTCACTGTGATCATCATGATAGCAGTTTAGCAGATATGAGAAATTCACTAGAAGGAGGTAAAACACATGTCACTACTATTAACTGATCCTATGGTGCATTTCCCTTCTAAACCGCAATTGTTGCCACATATTAAAGTAATTATGGAAGAGGCTGTAACAATTTCTGGTAGTGTGGATGGTCCATTTCGATTAAACGGAACAAGGGCAAAGGAAATTGTCATTGATTTGCTTCCATTTTTAGTAGAAGGGGTATCTCTAGAGGCATTATATGAGAAAAGTCGTTTTTCAAAAGAAGAAGTAAATCAGTTACTTGAAATTTTATTTGTAAAGAGTTGCCTTATGCAAAAAACAGATCATACATTACTGCAACGTACTGATCATTTCTACTTAAGAAATATTGCTAAATATAAAAATCATGATAGTTTGGATGAATTAAAAGCTCATTTAGATAATAGCTACATTTATATTGTTGGCAAGAATGAATCCTTAATAACAACTTTAAAAAGAAAACTTGAAACATTTGAGATTCAGGTTTTGACTTCTAATGATTTTACTGCTCCACAAGAACTTCCAAATAAACGTGCCTTTTGTATTTTTATTGCAACTGACTTTGAAGAGTCGTTTTTAAACGATATGTTGCAGTATATGGATGTGTTATATGTACACTTTAAAGAACAACAATTGGGACCTTTATTCTCAAAAAAAGGAATTATGCCTAGTGATTATATACAAATCTTAGAATCTTTACAAGTTAGTCCTGAAGTAGAAGAAGTGAATGAAAAAGAATTTTTGAACTATGTGACTTTATATGCTTTACGTGAAATTGGTAAAATCTCAAATACGTCGTTAATCGAGGGTTTTTATAAAAAAGAGCATAATAACTTACGATATTATGGGGTTAAAAGTAAATTGTATGAACATGAGGAACTAAATCCAATAGCTTTTGAGCAATTTATACAATTTTCAGCGAGTAAATTCATTAATGCATCAACACATTTGGCACATTATAAGTCGAAAAATTTAAAACTTTCAACACATAACCAAGCTTCTATTTTATGGAAAAAGTTAGAGAACATAATAGTTCCGGATCAAATAGATTTATTCATGCGAAAAACGCTTGGCTACAAAAATACAGAGTTCAAGTATAAGCGTTTTACACCATCAGGAGGCAATATTAATTCACACTTAATATTTTATGTAAACAATAATGAAAAAGCATTTAATGGTAAGGGTATTTACTTTTATAACAATAATGATGATGCGTATTATCAAGTTCTAGATGATGAAATGTTTGACATTACAAATTTCTCAAAACTTATTGGAGAAGATCATTCATCCTCAGCTCAAGGTTATTTTCTCTTAGGGAATGATGTTGATATTATTGCAGAAAAGTACAATGATTTTAGTTTTAAAATCTCAAATTTAAATACGGGTATTTTACTCTCAAACTTACTGTCATTATCACAGTATGCTGATGTCCAATTAAAAGTTCATACACATTTTCATGAACAAGCAATACTACATCTTTTAGGTATTGAGCGATCTAACGAAATAATTAACTTTGTTGTGGAGGTGTTATAAATGTACAACCAATATGTCATTCAAAGTAGAAATAATTATAGTCAATCAATTCTATCACCTACAATTTCTAGTGAGGCGTGGCCGTTTCCATTACTAAAAGAAAAATTTATCAATACGCTTTCTAAACGAGAATCTTTTCGCTTATTTGACGTTAGCAAACGACAGCTGACGAACAATCAGTTGAATAGTTTAGCCACGCATGCAACGCAATGTATCACCCAGTTTCACTTACAGGATTTATTAAAGGTTTGCTTTATTGATCAAGCAAAATTACTTTCAACAGAACGTGCTGTGTATATACGAAATCAACAAGAATGGGAACAAAAGTGTGTGCTAACAAATTCATCGATTGAAGAATCTTTGTATTTACAATTGGAAATGCATCGAGCAAGTGGTGTATTTTATTTTGAATGGGATGTAAATCGTATTACAGAATTTAAACGTTTAATAGATTATCGTTACATGTTGGCAATGAGTGGATTACTTGGTCATCAGCTTAGTTTAAAGGCTACAGAAATGGAACTAAGAAGCACTGTGTTTGCTGGCTTGACATTAATAGAATATTTAGAAGAACTCCAACACAATCGAGAAATGCAACGTTTACCTCTTTTCGCTTTTGCAATTCAATAGTTTATTGGAGGATTGAATAATAATGAACTTAATCTTAGAAAATATCAGTAAAAGCTTCAAAGATCAATCCGTGCTAAAAAGTGTAAATTTGAAACTTTCATCAAGTGGCTGTCACTTATTACTAGGTGAAAATGGATCTGGAAAAACAACACTAACAAAAATCATTGATGGTGAATTATCCGTAGATTCTGGTCAAGTCTATCTAACAAATGATGAAAAAAACAAAGTAGATTGCGCTATTCAATACCAAGATTTCAATGCATTTCCATATTTGAAAATTAAAGAAGTAATAGAACTCTTTAAAAAAATGACAAAGCAATACGATTTTAATCAAAATCTCTATGACTTGTTAGAACTGAAAAAGTTTGAAAAGACTCTGATTAAAAATTCTTCTGGGGGGATGAAAAAAGCTGTCTCAATTTTCATTTCCGTTCTACTAAATAAACCAATCATTATTTTAGATGAGCCATTTGCCGATTTAGATTTGAAAAAGAAAAAAGATCTCCGTGTATTTTTAGCCGATTATTCGAAAGAAAAAGAAAAAATCATCCTAATAATTAGTCATGAAGTGAATGAATTCGAAGAGTTATTTGATACAATCTCAATTTTAGATGAAGGCATTATAAAAGAATCTGATTATTCGGAAAAATTGCTTAATAAATACAAAATTACAAGTAGATTTAGTATCGAGGACTTGTTCTATGCAGTTACTGGTAAAAGGTTGGTGTTATACAAATGATTTTAACGATTACTAACATATATTTAAAGGAAACTTTTAGAAACTATGGAGTCCTCTTTGGCAATTTACTACCGGCTATTTTATTTTTAGGTATGTCTATTCTTTTAAAGAAAGTAGCTTCAATTGATTCTGAAACACTTGACTTTATTATTCGAGGCCAATTTATTTCCATGTCCATTTTATTAACCATTTTCTCTTTAGCATTTTCAGGAGCGATTGTTTATTTAACTGATAAGAGAACAGAACGAGCTTTTGAATGGATAGATAAAACGAATATTAAGTTTTTTGATTTTTTTGCTGGGTTAGGTTTAGGCATGTTGATTATTATGAATGTATTTTTAGCAGTTATTTTATTAGCATTCAGCACGATTACAACACTTGAACTAATAGATATAGGGCGGATTATATTAATCTCTAACTTTACATTACTTGCATTATATCCAATTAGCTATTTACTCTCATCGATTTTTCCAAACGGTAAAACGGCAACCACCATGTTGGTACCATTAATGCTAATATTATTATTTTCAATTACAATGACGGATTTGTTTGTAACACTAAGTGGTAATGACCCACAAGATTATTATAAGTTTTTAATTTGGAACCCAATGCTATTTTTAAATGATACCGTGCAATATATTTTAGGATTAGCAGAATCTCCATGGATGGATATACAAAATTATTTAGCAATACTTGTTGTTCTATTTATTTTATTATTTATTATTTCAAAAAAGTCTTTCCGATATTTAAAGTAATCCTATAAATCACTGAAAGGAGGTGATAAGTATGGAAGAAAAAAATATAACAGCAACTCTAGAATCAAAAATTTATATTGAAGAGCAAGTAGAGCTAAATGA